>JBAXVX010000040.1:0-23207 GCA_037128705.1 Bacteroidota bacterium
GCGCATAATGACTCCTTTTTAAGTGAATCTTTTTTGTCACGCGTCACGTGTCACGTGTCACGTTTTTTCGTCCCGCGTCACGTGTCACGTTTTTTTGTCACGCGTCACGCGTCACGCGTCACGATTTTTTGTCCCGCGTCCCGCGTCACGTGTCACGGTTTTTTGTCCCGCGTCACGTGTCACGTTTTTATTTCAAATCAAACGATCCTGCTCCAATCTCCTTGTCATCGGCAAATACCGTAAGGATGTATTTCCCCTTCATGGCTGGTTTGTCCGTGTCCTTTTTGGTCCAGTCCACACACACATTCATCGCCTTTCCCGTGTAAGCAATGTCTTCACGCAGGGAATAGGAGAGTGTTTGTCCGTTGAACACAAAGGTGTCGTACTTGCTTTTAATCACAACCACATTGTCGGGACGCTGGATGCGGATGTAGATGATCATTTTGCCCGACGGAACCAGCGGGTTTTCACCGATGGTAAAACATACCCGGATGCGGTCGGTACGGCTTGCCTTGTCGGTGACCTGTTGTTTGGTGCCCCCCGACTTCAGTTTGTACGGGGTGGCCGTCACATCGTAAGCCTTGACAAAGGCTGCATCGTTCATCTTCTGCTTCAGCTCTTCCTTGTCTTTCATCAGGGTCTGATTCCGGTTTTGTTCCGTTTTCACCACCTGGCGGATACGGTCGTTTTCAGCAGTCAGTTCCCGGTTGACGGTATAAAGTGAATCCATCTGGTGTACATAGCCCTGGGCCACCTTCTGCAAACGTTCAAATTTCTTGCGGATGATGTTGTATTCCCACTGGGTGTCGAGCAGTTTCTTTATTTCCAGCGCATTGACCTGGATCAGGCTGTCCTTGGCCTTCAGTGAATCGGAGAGGGCTCCGTAGGATTTCTTGATGTTGTTGTGCTCGGTCATCAGGGAATCGAGGTTGTGCTGCATTTCCACTTTCTCTGCCTCTTTTTCTTTCACCAGTTTCATAAGCTGTGAACGCTGAAAGAAAAGCCAGAAGAGGAGCACCAGTAAAAGGATGCCCAAGAGCGACAGGATGATCTTGTAATTCCGCGAAGTTGTGTTTTGTTCTTCCATATTCCTTCAAGTTAAGTTTAATGGGTAGAGGGTCCGATCTGTTTGATCACCTCACCATGTTGCTTCACAATCTCTTTCAGCCACCATTCAGGGTACCCGGGCTGTGAGGGCATGACGGGAACGCCATAGGGATTGGTCTCGAACTTCCCCTCCTTCTCTTTCTTGACATTGCCGTCGATGTATTTGACCAGCAGGTACTGGTACATCTCCTGCCAGCGTTTCACGGTGGCCTGCCCTGTGTTTACGGAGTAGTCGGTGAGGTATTTGATCGCTGCCTTTTTATCTTTTTTATAGAGCTCCGCCGCTTTTTTATCAACTTCACCGGTGGTCTGGGCGATGTACTTTTTCTCAAGTTCCTGCTGTACGGGCTGAATGTCCTTGATCATGTAATTGTACTTGGTATAGGCCCAGTTCGACACCATGCTGAAGGCCCAGAAAGCTGAAGTAGGGCTGAAATGGAGCAGGTCGCCGTTGCCGACGCGATAGGCATCGGGCACTTTGGTCATGCTGCAATACATGGGGGAATAGACCATGGTGTAGGTATCATCCACGCCAAACCAGAAGATGCCGCCGATGGGATCGGGCAGCCAGCTGCGCGACTGGGCCACAAATACGAAGCCGGTCTGCTGGGTTGAGGTTGCCCGTTCCATGATGTAGTTGATGCTGTCGACCTTCATGGTCATGGGCCGCCACCGGTAGGGGCTCTGGAAGGGTCCGGCGCCGATGTCGTTGGTCATGTCCATTTTTGTTCCTTCGTAATGATCGCGCATCAGGTTCATCACCTCCTGTACGCTGACTTTTTTATCGGGCTTGACCCACAAAGGCATGCGGTTGGTGGTATATCCCCAGGTACCTTTGACGAGGTGACCCATGGCATAATCCTGGTACTGGCCCATGTTGGCATTCACGCGGTTGAACATGGACCATACGCGTGCCTCGCAGGCCCGGGCGCCGCTAAAGGTGACCGGGGCATAGGTGTCGGAGAAGCTGAATTCAGCATCTTTTCCATCGAACCAGCCTTTTGAGCGGGCGAAGGTGATGACATCCTTGGCGTAGAGACAATTTTCAGGATCATTCAACGGGAACTGGGTGATCCGTGCCTGGTTGGCATGGCCGCATACATACCCATCGGGGATGCGCAGGGCAACCCACACGGCGCCAAGCTGACCTTCACCTTTGCCGATCATCTCCAGGATCCAGGCTTCGTTCGCATCGGAAATGGAGAATGATTCGCCTTCGCTGGCATAACCGTATTTTTCGGTGAGTTCGCCAAAAAGTTTGACGGCTTCGCGTGCAGTTTTGGCACGTTGCAGGGTAATATAGATCAATGAGCCATAATCGATAATGGCTCCCTTCTGTGTAAAAAGTTCTTCACGACCCCCATAGGTGGTTTCACCGATGGCAACCTGGTTTTCGTTCATGTTGCCGATCACGTTGTAGGTGTGTTTTACCTGGGGTATTTTCCCCATGGGTTTTCCGGTATCCCATTCCGTCACATCAAGCATGGCACCGGCAGGCCAGTCGCGGGCAGGCCAGTGATACAATTCCCCGTACAGCACGTGGGAATCGGCTGAGTAGGTGATCATGACCGATCCGTCGGTGGTCGATCCCTTGGTAAAGATGAAATTCGTACAGGCCGTTGAGTGGAAACTGAAGCCGGCAAGAAGCAGCAACATCAGGCCTACAATGGTTTTTCGCATAATGAAAGTTTGAATGGTTGAGAGATTGCTTTGTTATTTCGGAGGTTGTCTTTCCGCAGACAAAAATATGAAAAAAATGCGAACAAATTTGCCGGCTTAACAATCTGCAAAATAATGATTTGACCGGCTGAAGGATTCGGATCAGACAAAAGCGTTACCTTTGTAGCCTGAAAAGGTCAGATGAACATGAAAAAAACCGCTCTTTTCCTCTCCCTGTTTTTTTCCTTTGGTTTGCTGTTTGCCCAAACCACCCCCGAAAATCAGCAACCGGTTAAAAAAAGCCGACTGGGGCTCGAGGCCACCGGAGGTTATTCGATGGTTTTAGGAACCTACGGCTCGATTGACAAATCAAATAAAAAGTCGGGTTATGCCACGGCCGGATGGCAGGTTCAGCTCACCTTTGACTGGATGGGGAAGAAAGATTTCGGCCTGTCCCTTCAGTATACCTTCCAGAAAAACCCGCTGAATGATACCACCAGGAACATTGTTCCCTACGGATGGTATAACGGCACCCTGGGTCCGGGCGCCTGGACCAACCATTACCTGATGCTGGGGCCCGTATTTATGAAGCAGTTCGGAAAACTGCATGTGGATGCCCGGATCATGGGGGGGGTCATTGTCTCTGCCAGTGACAATTTTAAGACTCAGAATGCCTATGACAGCCTAAAAAAAGATGTCAACCTGGGAACCGGGTTTGCCTATGAATTTTCAGCCGGAGTCGGCTATTCGGTTTCCGATCATCTCACCTTCAAATTCAACCTGAGCCTGATGGGAGGATGGCCCACGAAAAGCAAGAAATATGGTTCCCAGTATCTCGGTACTTCCAAGGAGGTTGACCCGATAACCGGAATCGTCTATTACGAGCCTATTTATTCCGCCCCGGTTGAATACGAGATCAAGAAGGTCGTAACCACGCTGAATCCAACCATTGGCCTGGTTTACCGGTTTTAACTTCCAAATATGATGCCTATGTTTCGTAAATCTGCCCTGCTGATCACTGTCATCCTTCTATCTGTTTCAAGCCTGTTTGCCCAGCTGAACATCCATGATTCCATCATTTTCACCCCCCTGATCTCCGCCACCTTCGGATACCAGTTTCCCGGCGGCGACCTTGCCAAACAATTCGGCAGCAATTCGAGCATTGGCGGGAGCATCATGTTCAAAACAAAAACCAACTGGTTGTTCGGGGCAGAGGGAAATTTCATGTTCGGCCAGACGGTAAAAAACAGCGATTCACTGCTGATGATCATCTCGACCGAGCAGGGCTTTGTGATTGATGCCAATGGTTATTATGCCGACCTGGTCTATTACGAGCGGGGATTTAATTTCTTCGCCAAATTCGGCAAGGTGATCCCGTTGCTGGCTCCCAATCCGAATTCAGGCTTTACGCTGGTCGCCGGTGCCGGCTATATCCAGGATAAGATACGGATCCACAACCCCGGGAATACGGCGCCCCAGCTGCTGGGTGATTATAAGAAGGGGTACGACCGGCTGAACGGCGGCATCGCCCTCACCGGGTCGGTGGGATATATGTACCTGAGCAGCGCCCGGCTCGTGAATTTTTCACTCGCTTTTGAATTCATGCAGGCCTGGACCAAGCCGTACCGTGAACGTGATTTCGATACCGGACTGAAGGATACCCGCAGTTTCAGCAGCCAGTTTTACACGGTCAGGGTCAGCTGGATCATCCCCTTGTACAGGAGGGTGCCGAAGGAGTTTTATATGTATTAGCGTGACGAAAAATCGTGACACGTGACGCGTGACGAAAAATCGTGACACGTGACGCGTGACGCGTGACGGTAAATTTGACAAAGAATGAAATTAATCTATTCCTTCCTGATATTTCTTTATGGCTTGACGATCAGGCTGGCGTCGCTTTTCAATGATAAGGCGCGGCAGTGGGTGGATGGGCGCCGTGGGATTTTTGTAAAGCTGGAAGCTGCGCTGAAGGAGGTGGATCGTTCAAAGACGCCCGTCATCTGGTTTCATGCCTCCTCCCTGGGTGAATTTGAGCAGGGAAGGCCCATCATCGAATCGTTCCGCCAGGCCTATCCGCAGTACAAGATCCTTTTAACCTTTTATTCTCCCTCGGGATATGCGGTGCGTAAAAACTGGGACCAGGCCGACTGGATCTTTTACCTGCCGCTCGACACCCCCGGAAATGCCCGGCGCTGGATGGATATCGTACAGCCTGCCGCTGCGATCTTTATCAAATACGACTTCTGGTTTAACTTCCTGGCATGCCTTCGTGAAAGAAAGATCCCTGTCTATTTTGTCTCGGCCCTCTTCCGCCCGTCGCAGCATTTTTTCAAATGGTATGGCGGCTGGTTCAGGGATCAGCTCCCGGCCGTGACCCGGTTTTTCGTTCAGAACAGGGCATCGGCCCAGTTGCTTGAAGGGATTGGCGTGACGAATGTGACCCTTACCGGCGATACGCGTTTCGACCGTGTCTACGCCATCGCATCCCAAAAACATTCCTTTCCCCTCATCGAGCAGTTCATTGGCAGCAAGCGGGTATTCATCGGCGGAAGCACCTGGGGTGACGATGAAGCAGTGCTGATCCCGTTGATACGGAACAATAACCTGGATCTGAAATTTATTCTCGCACCGCACGACACCAGCCCCGGACGGATCCAAAGTATTATGGCTCAGCTTGATCGATCTGTGATCACCTATTCGGATATGAACCAGGATAATGCAGGTCAGGCTGATGTTTTGATCATCGACTCGGTGGGCATCCTGGCGCAGCTCTACCAGTATGCCACGCTGGCCTTTATCGGCGGAGGGTTCGGAACGGCCATCCACAACATCCAGGAACCGATCACCTATGGGGTTCCGGTGTTTTTCGGTCCACGGTATCACAAGTTCAAGGAGGCGGTTGACCTCATCGCCCGCGGAGGCGTTTTCTGCGTAACCTCAACCGGGGAACTGGCGGCCACCGCTGCCCGTCTTTTGGCAGATCCGCAGGAGTACCAGCGGGTATCGGGATTGTGCAGGAATTATGTCGATGAAAATCGCGGCGCAACGGAAAAGATCATGCAAGAGCTGGCAACGGTTTTTCAGAAGGAAACAGCGCCCGATCAATTGAACCCAAGATAAAGCGACCCCTGATGGAGCGGAGAATTGCAGTCGGAGACATTCACGGATGTGCCAGTACCTTCAGGCGGCTCATTGAAGACCAGGTAAAACTGCAACCATCGGATACCCTCTTTTTGTGTGGTGATTATATTGACCGCGGACCGGCCATCAAAGCGGTGCTGGATTACATCCTGTGGCTTCAGCAGGCTTCGTATCAGGTGGTTCCCCTCATCGGGAATCATGAATACCTGCTGCTCAAGGCCATGGATTCGGTTGAATATTTCAAACTCTGGATGTTGAACTCGGGGTATACCACCCTGAAAGATTTAGGTATCAGCAAGGATCAAAATCCGGAACCGGAGGATGTTTACAGAATTCCTCCCCAATATCTTGATTTTTTCGGCCAGCTGCGCTATTATGCCGAGACCCCCGGTTTTTTCATTACCCATGCCTGCTTTGAGGGTCGCACCGAAAATCCGCTGGATGATCTGAGTTCCATGATCTGGAAACGGCAGGAATCCTATCATGAGGCTTTTCTGCAGGGACGAAGGCTGATCCATGGTCACACCCCTGTGCCCATGGAGGAGATCCGCTTGCGGATCAATGATCCTTCATCGCTCATCTATAATCTTGACGCCGGATGTGTCTATCCCAATTATCCCGGGCTCGGTTACCTGGCTGCCATGGACCTCGATTCAATGGACTTTTTTGCCGAGAAGTATTGCGAATGACCTCAAGCGTGTTTTTGTGTCCGAAAAGTTTATATCTTTGAAAGACAAAAGATATTTAAAACTCAAACCAACCATCATGAAAAAGTCATCATTTATTCCTGGATCATTGCTGATCCTGATCGCTTTCCTCTTTTCCTCCTGCGGATCGAGTGTTTACCTGACCAGCTGGACCAACCCCAAAGAGACAGAAAAAATAGGCAATGTGGTCGTATGGGCCATGTTCGACAAACTGGAGTACCAGAAACCGTTCGAGCAATATGCCACGGGTTATTTTAACAGCAAGGGGTTCAAGGCCATGGAATCGCTGAGTGTGCTCACCCCCGGAGTAAAATACGAATTGAAGGACCTGGAGAAGAAGTTCGACAGCCTGGGTGTGGATGGAATCCTGGTGATTACCTATAAAGGCACGGACAAATCGCAGGTATACGTTCCGCCGACGACCACCATTTACCCGGATTACTATTATAATTACTACAATTATTATAACTGGGGATATCCCATGTATGGCTACGGAGCCAATGTGGTAACCTCCGGAGGCTACTGGGCCACCACATCCACGGTAAACCTGCATGCCAACCTGTATGCCAACTCTGACAACAACCTGCTCTGGACCGGAGATATTTCCATCGACGATCCGGATTATGTTGATGAGGTGACTTTAAAGGTAGCTGCGCAGATGTATGCCGACTGGCAGCGGAACGGGTTGCTGAAAATGGGATCAAAGTAGGTCATGAAACTGGAGACCCTGCTGGCCAACATCGTTCATTACTGTGATATTCCCGATGATAAAGGCGCATCCCATCTTCCCATCTATAACACTGCAACCTTCGATTTAAAGCGGCAAAAGGGGGAGGGCAAAACCTGGGACTATTCACGGTCGGACAATCCCACCAGGAATGGACTTGAAACGATCTTTGCGAAGGCTGAAAATGGCGCGGGATGTACCTGCACGAACACCGGGGTCAGTGCGCTGGCCCTGTTGTTTGATGCCACACTCCGCGCCGGCGACGCAATCCTGGTCGAAAAAGATTGTTATGGTGGCACCTACCGCCTGCTGAATGTGTTGCAGGAAAAAAATGATATCCGCACCACCTACATCGATTTTCTCGACCTCGATGAGGTTGAACTGACCATCTCCCAAGGAAATTTCAAGCTGATCTTATGTGAATCGCCCACCAATCCCGGGATGAAGATCCTTGACCTTACGGCCATCGCCGCCCTGGCAAAAAAATACCAGGTCATCCTGGCCATCGACAACAGCCTGGCCACCTTTGCTTCGCAAAAGCCACTGGATTTCGGGGCCGATTTTTCGGTGTTTTCCACCACCAAATTTGTCTCGGGCCATGGCAGTGTGACCGCAGGCGCACTCGTTTCAAAAGATCCGCTGCTGGCCCAAAAGGTCAGGTACCTCTCCAATGCCGAAGGACGGGCGCAAAGCCCCTTCGATGCCTACCTGGTTTCGCTCGGTTTGCCAACCCTGCCCTACCGGATGAGGATCCAGGAGGAGAGTGCACTGAAACTGGCCACCTTCCTGAAATCACATGCCGACGTTACCGAGGTGAAATTTCCGGGACTGCCCGATCACCCGCAATACCAGCTGGCCAGGAAACAGATGCGCATCATCCCGTCGGTGTTTACCATCCATCTTGTTTCAGAAGAAAAGGCAGCCCAGCTGATCCGAAACACCAGGTTATTCGGAGAAAAGGCATCGTTCGGCACGGCCGATTCCCGCATGGAGATCCCATCGAAAATGAGCCATGCCAGCTTTTCCGAAAAGGATCTTGCCGCCGTCGGGCTGACAAAATCCACGGTCAGGATCTCGGTGGGGCTGGAGGATACCCAGGACCTGATGGATGATGTAGTCCAGGCACTTGCATAACTCCGGATCAGAGCCATGAATCCCTATTTTAAACCCATCCCGGCCGGCGCCCCTGTTCCGCTGAACAATCCGCATGCAGTATCGGTGAGCCTGCCGACCATGGCCGATGTGATCGGGTACGAGGAGCATGATCCTGCAATTCTTTCGAAGATGCAGTCGGGATATCCCCGGTTCTTCATGAATAAACTGGTGGAGCAATTGTGTTTTCACCTGCGCGAAAAAAAGGACGTTCCCGATGCCGTTGACCTGCTGCCGCTGATGTCGCACCGGGCGCTTGAAATTGTCAATGAAAGATTTGGCGCCTCCTTCAATTTTATCGAAGAGCAGGGATGCGTTTTTTTACTGATGGCCAAAGACAGTCCGCAGCGCCAGGCGGTGATCGATTTCATCCGGCACGCGGGAATCCTGCTCTCCTCAAGGATGGCTGAGGATGTTTTGTTTTCCCTGGGGCTGGTCTCTCAAACGTTTCATGAAACCTTGTTTGAGACGGGTGATGCTGCGGAGATCATCAAAACAACCCTCGGAAAAGCTTATGGGACGGAACATCCCGGCCATGTGCTGCTTTGCAGCAGCGGCATGAACGCAGTCTACGCTGTTTTTGAAGCGATGATCCGGCTGAACCGGGATACTGAAAAACAGACGATCCTGCAGGCCGGGTGGCTGTACATCGACACGCTCGAGATCATACGGAAATTCGGCGGGAGCGCTGTTTTGCTGGCTTCGGTGACGGATATGACCAAACTGGAGGAGAGGATCGTTCATGATCATGAAACGATCGGCGCGGTTTTCACCGAGATCCCCAACAATCCGTTGATCGAATGCGTTGATCTGCCCAGGTTATATGATCTCTGTAAAAAATACAACATCCCCCTCGTCGTTGATTCGACCATTGGAACGCCCTATAACCTGAACATCCTGCCCTGGTGCGATGTTGCGGTCGAGAGCCTTACCAAATTTGCCTGCGGAAAGGGCGATGTGCTGATGGGCGCCGTGATCATGAATCACAAAAGCAATCTTGCCGGAGCGCTGAAAGAACGGGTCCTGCCAAACATTGTTCAGCCCTGTTCACGGGATGTATCAAGGCTGGCACAAAACATCCAGGGTTATGCGCACCGGGTGGAGGTTGTTGCGGAAAACACCGCGAAAATCATTGCCTACCTTGAAAGATCACCGGCCGTAAAGCAGGTTTATTCCGTTCTGCATCCGCATTCCCATCCAAATTTCCTGAAAATCTGCAAACATCCGGATGCCCTGCCAGGATTAATATCCGTGGTGTTCAGGAAGGAACTGGTTCATTATTACGACAAATTGAACCTGCCCAAGGGGCCGAGTCTTGGTACCGAATTCACCCTGGCCATGCCCTATGCCTACCTGGCCCATTACAACCTGGTCAAAACCAAAGCCGGGAGGAAAGAGCTTTTACAGATGGGGCTGGATCCCGAGCTGCTCAGGCTTTCGATCGGGACAGAACCTGCGGAGGAGATCATCGGGGTATTCAGGGCGGCGGGCATCTGAAAATTTTTTTTAAATCTCGGCCAGGAAAACATTCCGTTTTGAAAGAGCAGATTTTATGCGCTTCAGATTTTCTAACGTGATCAGGCCTGTAACATACTTGTATTTTTCAGAGTTATAGCGCTCCCTGATCTCATCGAACCAGAAGATATTCAGGTCACTTTCATTCTCATACCGGAGATAGATCGGGACAGCGGCCTGGTTGCCGAAGACCAGGCCGTTTTTCCGCGCCATCTTCTTGTATTCATACCGGTAGTTGTATCCGCGGGCTGTGATGTCGGAAAGTACGGCCGATCCGGTGGGGTAGGCCCCTGCGCCCTTCCCGAACATGAACTGCTTGTCGTAAAAGGCCCCTTTGATCACCACCCCGTTGAACTCCTCCTCCACATTGTAAATATACTTGTCGGGAGAAACCATCCTTGGCATGACGTAGAGCGACAAACTGTTGTCGGGATTCTTTTTAACCTGGGCCACCAGCTTGATCTTCCGTCCCTTTTCGCGGGCAAACTGCATGTCCTGGCTGTTGATGTTCGATATCCCGAAGTTGAAGACCTCTTCGGGTGAAACATACACGCCAAATGCATGCACCGTGATGATCACCAGTTTGTAAAGCGCATCGAGCCCGTCGACATCAAAAACGGGATCACTCTCCGCAAATCCGAGCTCCTGGGCCTGGCGCAAAGCGGTAGCATAATCGAGTCCCTGGTTGAACATTTTCGACAGGATGTAATTGGATGAACCGTTGAGGATCCCGGTGACGCTTTGCAGCAGGTCGTTGTCGTAGTATTCCTCCAGGTTACGGATGACCGGAATGCTTCCGCAGGCCGAGGCATCGTACAGCATGCCGACCCCGAGTTTCCGCTGCAGGCTGATGAATTCGGGGAGATGGGCCGCCAGCATTTTCTTATTGCCCGACACCACGCTTTTTCCCTTCTCCAGCGCCGATTTCACGATGAGATACGCCGCTTCGGCATCATCGATGAGTTCGACCACCAGGTTTATCTTTGCATCCCCGAGAATATCTTCGGGATCGAAGGTGAACATTTCGGGAGGCAGCGGCCGCTCCTTGGTTTTATTTTTTATGCAAATCTTTGAGATCACTGCATGGGTATCGGGGCTTTGTTTCAGAACTTCGTAAAGCCCGTTTCCTACTACGCCAAAGCCGAAAAGTCCAATGTTAAGCTGCTGATCCATTTTTACCTGTTTTATAGAATGTTTGAATGATGCCGGTCAGTTGGGCGTCCTCAATCAGAAAGCCGTCGTGGCCATAATCCGAATTGATCTCGGCATACCGGCTGCCGGGAACATGCTGTACGATGACCTTCAGATCATCCGGAGGAAACAAGATGTCGGAGGAGATGCCCACGGCCAGGGTTTTTGACCTGATGCACCCCAATGCCTTTGCGATGCTTTCTCTTTGCCGTGCCACATTGTGTGTATCCATGGCACGTGCGATCACGTGATAGGAGTAGGCATTGTAACGCTTCACCAGTTTTTCGCCCTGGTATTCCTGGTAGGAGGATGCTTTGAACCCGCTTGTTTTATTGATATCTGTCTCCTGCTGCGTTCTGTTATAGGTTTGCAGGTTGCGGTAGCTCAGCAAGGCAATGGACCGGGCTGCCCTGAGTCCGGCGCGTCCCCCGTCGGGAGACTGGCCGAAGAAGGAGGGGTCGGCCTCGATGGCCATCCGTTGTGACTGGTTGAAGGCAATGGCCCAGGGTGAAATCACGGCATTGGTGGCCAGCAGGACCAGGTTTTCAACAAGGTGTGGCTGGCTGATGGCCCATTCCATCGCCTGGTGTGCCCCGATCGAGCCCCCGATCATCGTGTGAATCGAAGGAATGCCGAGGTGGTGCCTGAGCAATTCGTGGGCTGCGGCCATGTCGCGGATGGTAATTTCAGGAAAATCACGATACCAGGCGGTTCCGGTTCCGGGATTGACGGAAAGCGGCCCGGTGGTCCCGTAACACGAGCCGAGCATGTTGGCGCAAACGATAAAATGGTGATCCGGATCGAACAGTTTCCCGGGCCCGACAAGGCCGGGCCACCATTCCATCGGGTCGGAATTGGCCGTAAGGGCATGGCATATCCAGATGACATTGTCCTTCGATGCATTCAGCCGGCCATGGGTATGGTATCCGATGGTCAGATCGGGGAGGACAGCGCCCAGTTCGAGCGGAAAGGGTTTTCCGGTGGTGAATGTTTTCAAAAAGGGAAAGATGCAATGATTTTGGGGAGGCAAAGATAAAAAAAATAATTAAAATCAGCGGACAGCTGAAAAACGGTGGAGCCCCGTCATGGGAATCACCTTCGCGGAACTTTTTGAGTGGCCTTCAAGATAGACCTTGCCGATGGGGCCCCGGAGGTTGTAGTTCATGGACATCGATTCGGCATAGGCGCCGCATGAATGGATTTTAATCAGGTCACCTCTTTTGGTTGCCGGAAGCATCAGATCCCTGCCAAAGCAATCGCTGCTTTCGCAGATCGGACCGACCACATCAACCATTTCAGCCTCCCCGGCCGAAGTCTGGTTTTCGATCAGGTGAATGGCCCCGTACAGGGCCGGGCGGATCAGCTCCGTCATCCCCGCATCCACGATCACGTGACGCTTTCCGGTCCCCTGTTTCACATAGAGCACGCGGGTAACCAGGGCGCCGCACTGACCGGTAAGGCTGCGGCCCAACTCAAAATGACGGCTGATTTTACCGGGCAGATCCAGTTTGTCATGAAACACTTTGAAGAAGCCCTCGAAATCGGGAATGGGATTATTGACGGGATCAAGGTAATCAATGCCCAGTCCGCCGCCCAGGTTGATCATGGTTGCCCCGTGACCGCTGATGTCGAAATCGTACCAGATCCTGTTTGCAGCCAGGCAAAGCGCCTCAAAGGGCTGAAGCGAGGTGATCTGTGAGCCAATGTGAAAATGAAGTCCCAGGAAGGTGATCCAGGGTTGATTTTTGCATAGATCCAGCGCCTCCTGTAAACGGGTGACGGGGATCCCGAATTTATTCTCCTTGAGCCCGGTGGTGATGTGGGGATGCGTATTTGCTGGGATGTCGGGATTGACGCGGAGTACAACGGGCGCTTTGACCTGAAGCCGGGCTGCGATCATGCCGACCACCTCCAGCTCCTCCACCGATTCAATGTTCAGGCAAAGGATTCCGGACCGGAGGGCCTCTTCAATCTCCAGGTCGGTTTTTCCGACCCCGGCAAAGACGATGGTTGAAGGTTTGAAACCCCCGGCCAGCGCAAACTGCACTTCATTGCCGCTTACGCAGTCAACCCCGAAGCCTGCCTCCCGGATCCTGGAAACAATGCGGGGATCGTAATTGGCTTTCAGGGCATAATGAACATGGAACCCGTACCGGGATGATCCGGAAGATGCCAGTGCCAGGGTGTGGTCCAGCAAACCCAGATCATATTGATAATAGGGAGTCGGGATGGCCGGTATATTACGAATAGGCATATCTGGGAAGATTGGAAAGTTCGAAAAGACCTGAATTCAGTTTATTCAGGGCCCGTTTTTTATCCTGGTGCGCCACCAGCAGGCTGATGTTGTTCTGACTTCCGCCATAGGAGATCATCCGGATGGGGATGCTTTGCAAGGAATGAAGGATGCGGGCCACGTGCCCGTATTTATCAATCAGGAAATCGCCGACCACGCAGATAATGGATTGATCGTGGTCTACCTCGACCGTACCCAGTTTCGTCAGTTCCCTGATAATTTCATTGAGGTGGGTGTTGTTGTCGATGGTGAGGGAAACCGAAACCTCGGAGGTGGTGATCATGTCGATCGGGGTTTGGAAATCCTCGAAAACCTTGAAGAGGCTCACGAGGAAGCCGTAGGTGTTCAGCATCCGGCCCGATTTGATGCGAATGGCGGTGATGTGATCCTTGGCGGCAATGGCTGTGATATCGTGCCTCGGCTCCTCCTTTCCAATGATCGTACCCGCATTTTCGGGATGCATCGTATTTCGCAGCCAGATGGGGATATTCGATTGCCGGGCGGGCCAGACGCAGGCCGGGTGAAGGATTTTGGCTCCGAAGTAGGCCAGCTCGGCGGCCTCATCGAACGAAAGCCGGCGCACGGCGAAGGTATCCTCCACCTCGCGCGGATCGTTGTTCTGCATCCCGTCGATGTCGGTCCAGATCTCGATGATGGATGCATGCACGGCCGCCCCGATCAGCGTGGCCGAATAATCGCTGCCGCCCCTTTTCAGGTTGTCGATCTCCCCAAGATGATTGCGGCAGACAAATCCCTGGGTGATAAAAAGCTGTGAACCCCCGGAAAGCAACCTGGGCATGAGCCGGTGTGTAATCTCTGGCAGATCAGGTTCTCCCTGGTCGTTCAGCCGCATAAAATCAGCCGCTTCAAGCAGGGTGGCTGAAATACCTTGGGAAACCAGGTAGTCGGTGAAGATCCTTGAGGTGATCATCTCGCCCTGGACGATCATCCAGTTCGATGTTTCCTCTGAAATGCCATTCGAAACCTGCTCCGACAGAAGGTCGAAAGCAAATTCAAGGTATTCCGTCACAGGTTCACGAACCAAAAAATCGCTGAACAGTTCCTCCGTGGTATGCTCAAATTTTTGTTTGATCCATTGAAGTGTCGCTGCTCCCTTCTCACGGTCACCGGCTTTGAAGCATTTCACGGTTTCGATCAGTTTATCGGTTACCCCTGCCATGGCCGACAGAATGACCATGCAGGGCTCGGCCCTTTGAACGAGCGATGAAACTTCCCGCATGCGGGTTGCAGTTCCCATCGATGTTCCGCCAAATTTCAATACGATCATATCCTCAGATTTTATCCGTTGCAAAGTAACGGCATATCCTCACCGGAAGATTAAAAACTCGGAATTTGTACTAAATAATATATATTTGTATAAATTTAAACATTATGACCATCGCGGAATCGGTAGATCAGTACCTGCGTCAGTCTCCGTTCCTGGAGGAGGCCCTGGCAGACAACCTGTTAAATATCTCGTCGCTGGCGCGGAAGATAAAGCCGGTCATTGAGGCCCAGCTTCAGAAACCGGTGAAGGAAGGGGCCATCATCGTGGCCATCACCCGCCGGGAACCCAACTATTATTACAAGGTCAATCTCGGGATCAAGGGATTTTTACACAACCTCGGGGATATTACGGTACGGTCCGATTTGCGGGACTACACCTATGCAAATTCTGAAACCCTGCCGGATGCCGAACGCATGCTGATCGTCCGTACGAGCATGGAAAAGGAAAATTTTGTCACCGTTTCGCGCGGCATCTATGAGACCACGATCATCGTCAGCCGCTCCATGGAAAAACTGGTTGAAGAAAGTTTCCGGAAGGAGAAGCTGATATCGGAGAAGACAAACCTGAGTTCCATCACCATCCGGCTTCCGAAAAACAATACCGAAATCTCGGGCATTTACTATTTCATCCTCAAGAAGATAGCATGGGCGGGGATCAACATCGTGGAGATCATCTCCACCACCAATGAATTTACTTTAGTGGTTTCTGAAGAGCTCGTTCACCAGGCGCTGGGGATCCTGATCGATCTGAAAAATGTTTAAAAGCTGAATGCTTCCGGCAGTTTCAGTTTTCTTTAATCAGATAGAGTGTTTCCGGACTGACTACTGACATGGAAGTAACCTTATATTTTTCCGAAAAGCTAGCAGGAAGCATGGGTTTCCGACGGATATTCCATTTAAATTCAAACGCTTGCAGCATACCCCCGGTTTCTTCAATCAGATCTATTTCAGCGCCATCATAGGTACGCCAGAAATACATATTTGTTGACCCGGCACTTTTCAAGCTGTTTACCTTCATTCTTTCTGTCATACAGAAATTTTTCCAGAGAAATCCGGCATCAGAGCGGTTTTGTATCATAGAAAAATTTCCGGTTATTGCATTGAGAATGCCATTGTCATAGAAATATATTTTCTGACTTTTCCTTATTTCATTTCGCAGGTTCCTGCTGTAGGAAGGCAGGCGGAATATAACAAAGCTCTTTTCCAGCAGGTCGAGGTACTTCTCAACTGTTGGCCGTGTTATTCCAAGCATGCCAGATAGTTCTGAAACGGAAACCTGATTCCCAACCTGCAACGCCAATGCCTTTAAAAGATTTCTAATGACAGTGGGGTGTTTTACATTTTCATAAATGAGGATATCCCGGTAAAGGTAATCAGATGAAAGTTCAGCGAGTTTCGCTATCCTGTCGGGATTGTTTAAGTCAATAATACCTGGATAACTTCCGTAGATCAGGAGTTCGTTCAATTTGTTCAGGACCTCTAGCCAACCCAGATTTTTTTCAATTTCAGACAGTGAAAGCGGGTATAACCTGAATTTGATATTGCGCCCGGTTAGTGGTTCTGTTATCCGGTCAGCCAGTTCAAAACTGCTTGAACCGGTGGCAATGATCTTGTATACCGGTAATTCATCATAAATCAGTTTTAAAATGCTGCCAATATTTTGCACTCTTTGTGCTTCATCAAGGCAGATGATCCTGAATTGCCCAAAAAGGGACTGAATTGCCTTCAGATCACGGTTTTCCAGGATGCCGGCGACCATTGGTAATTCGCAGTTCAGAAGGATTGAATCCTCCCTGGTTTTAATCATTTCCTTTAAGAGCGTTGTTTTTCCAACCTGACGTGCGCCATAAAGGATAAGAATTTCAGGCTGGTTTATCCAGTGGAGAATTTCAGAAGTTAACGCTCTTAAATACATAATTTGGCCTAAATATGAAAATATTAATACAAATTTAAGCCATTAATGTTAAAAAAAAAGTTTAATGAGAAAAAAATTCAGGTCAATTTGTTTTCAGGTTAAAATCCTGATCTCTATGTCGGGGTTCAAATCCCGCCTCCCGTATGGCTTCCTGAATTCCTGCTGCATCGAATTGATGGGTGGCACCGGCCACGCGAACCACATTTTCTTCGATCATGATGCTCCCGAAGTCGTTGGCCCCGGCATGAAGGCATAGCTGAGCCGTCTCTTTCCCGATGGTAAGCCACGATGCCTGGATGTTGGGAATGTTGGGCAACATGATCCGGCTGATGGCGATCATGCGGATGTACTCTTCGGGCGTCACTTTGTTAAATACCCCCGATTTTTCCTTTAAAACCGTGCGGTCATCTTGGAACGGCCATGGAATGAAGGAGAGAAATCCTTTGTGACCGGCAGGTTTTTCGGACTGAACTGTGCGAAGGGCCACAAGGTGTTCAAGCCGCTCTTCGAGGGTTTCAATGTGTCCGAACATCATGGTGGCGGAGGTGGTCAGGTTCAGCGAATGTGCTGCCCGCATCACGTCGAGCCATTCGCGGGTGGTACACTTCACCGGCGAAAGGATGCTGCGTACCCGGTCGGACAGGATCTCGGCCCCGGCGCCGGGCAGACTGTCAAGCCCGGCAGTTACCAGGCGCTTCAGGATAAATTTAAAAGAGCGTTTCTCTTTTTTGGCCAGGTAGGCAATTTCGGGCGGCCCAAGTGCATGAAGGCGGACATCAGGAAAATGGCTTTTCAGTTGAGAAAAGAGCTTTTCATAAAAATCGAGGCTCAGCTTGGGATGCAGTCCTCCCTGGAGCAGAAGCTGGTTACCCCCCAGCCGTTTCATCTCCTCTATTTTAATGCAATATTCAGGAAAGGTGGTGATGTAGGCATCGGGGCTGTGGCCTGTGCGGTAAAAATTACAAAATTTACATCCGGAGATGCAGACGTTGGTGATGTTGACATTGCGGTCGATGATCCAGGTCACCCCGGGTTCGGGATGAAGTTTCGTTCGTAACGCATGGCCTATCAGCATCAACTCGGCCAGCGGCAGGGTCTCAAACAGGAGCCGCCCCTCTTCCACCGTCAGGAATTCAGAATGTAAAGCTTTATATATAAGATTTTCAGTTTCCATGGTAAGTAAATGTCAGCCGGGGATTTTAAATTTCCGGCCGCAGAAATTTCCTAAATTTGCAGGTATAAACCGCTTCAAAATTAGTTAAAATCATGATCCCATCCATCATCCTGACCAGTAAAGAACAAGAACTCCAGCATCTTGTTGTCGTCATATCAAAGCTTGCGAAGCTGCCAGCCGGCCTCTTCAGCGCAGCTGAAAAAAAATATATCCGTGAACAGGTTGAAACCCGCAAGCAGGAGGTGGTCTCCTTCAACAGGCTGGATTACTGGGTATACCTCTTTTTTATCAAGGAGGAGAAGGATCCGTCGAAAAGGCTGGAATCCTGCCGCAAGGCCGGGGATAAAGTGGCCGGACTGCTGAACAGCCAGAAGGCAGTGAAGGCCATCCTTTATGATGCAGAGGGAAAAAGCAGTGAAGTGCTGGCCTTTGCCGAAGGCATGGCGCTCGGGTCGTACCAGTTCCTGAAATATAAAAAGGACCGGGAAAACGAGAACACGCTGAAAGAAATTGAGATATACTCCAAAGCACTGGAAGAACCTGATTACGATGATGCAAGTCACGCGTCACGCGTCACGCGTCACGATTCTCCCGGTCACGCGTCACGCGTCACGGATATGAACATCCTCCTCGATGCTGTTGCCCGCTGCCGCGACCTGATCAACGAGCCCAATTCCTATCTTACGGCCACTGTTTTTTCACAGGAGGTGGAGAAGATGGCCCTGGAATCAGGCGCCCATGCGGAGGTGCTCAACAAACAAAAGATCATCGCCCTGAAGATGGGAGGGCTGCTGGGCGTCAACCAGGGAAGTCATGAGCCGCCCACTTTTACGGTGATGGAATGGAAGCCGGCCGGCGCCAAAAACAAAAAACCCATTGTCCTGGTGGGAAAGGGGGTGGTATACGATTCGGGTGGCATGAACCTGAAACCCGGCAGTTCCATGATGAACATGAAGGATGACATGTCGGGGGCTGCTGCAGTGGCAACCACCATTTACGCCATCGCGAAGGCAAAACTGCCGGTGCATGTCGTGGGGCTGATGCCCGCCACCGATAACCGACCGGGAGAAAAGGCCATGGTTTCGGGCGACATCATCACCATGCACAACGGCATGACGGTAGAGGTGGTCGACACCGATGCCGAGGGACGCCTGATCCTGGCCGATGCCCTGAGCTATGCCGCGAAGTTTGATTCTTCCCTCGTGATCGACCTGGCCACCCTTACGGGTTCGGCCGTGCGGGCCATCGGCAAGTTTGCGGCAGCTGCCATGCAGTCGAACGCGGCCAAAGAGCTGGAACAACTCAAAAGCTCCGGATACGATGTTTACGAGCGCCTGGCCGAATTCCCCATGTGGGAGGAGTATGGAGAACAGCTGATTTCCGAGCTGGCCGACCTGAAGAATCTGGGTGGCCCGGAGGCAGGCATGATCACGGCCGGGAAGTTCCTGGAGAAATTCACCGGTTATCCCTACATCCATCTCGACATTGCAGGACCTGCCTTCATTGATAAACGCGATTCGTACCGCGGCCAGGGAGGAACGGGATATGGGGTGAGGCTTTTGTTTGATTTTGTAAAGAGGGGGATGGAGTAAAATCGTGACGCGTGACGCGTGACGCGTGACGAAAACCCTGACGCGTGACGCGTGACAAAAAAATCGTAAATCGTAAATCGTCGATCGTAAATCGTGATATCTTTGCAGCCTAAGACAGACGTATGGAACAACCAGTTGAAAAAGAAAGAAGGGTTCGCGTGGGGATCACCCATGGCGATGTGAATGGCATCAGTTATGAGATCATTATAAAAACCCTGCAGGATCAGCGGCTGCTGGAGAATTACACCATTGTGGTCTATGGTTCTTCGAAGGTTGCATCCTATCACAGGAAAGCGCTGAACATCAATGATTTCAATTTCAACCTGGTCAAGAAGGCCGACCAGGCGCACCCGCGCAGGCCGAATATCGTCAACATCCATGATGAAGAGATCAAGATCGACCTTGGAAAATCGACCCCCATCGCCGGGGAGCTTGCCTTTCTTTCGCTGGAGGCCGCCACCGAAGACCTGTTGAAGGGGAATATTGATGTGGTTGTTACCGCGCCCATCAACAAGAAAAACATTCAGTCGCCGGCCTTCACCTTTCCTGGTCAGACCGAATATTTTGCGAAGAAATTCAATGCCGATGACTGGCTGATGCTGATGATCAACGACGTACTCCGCATCGGGGTGGTGACCGGTCACATCCCGATCAGCAAAGTGAAGGAGAGCCTTACCATCGACCTGATCCTGAATAAGATCCAGGTGATGAACCATACGCTGATGCGCGATTTCGGCATCGTGAAGCCACGCATTGCCGTGCTGGCGCTCAATCCGCACGCAGGAGACGAGGGGTTGCTGGGCGAAGAGGAAAAGAGCATCATACAGCCGGCCATTGAAAAGGCCTATGGCCAGAACATTCTTGCCTTTGGACCCTATCCTGCCGACGGTTTTTTCGGCGTTTCCAGCTTTAAGAATTTCGACGGGATCCTGGCCATGTACCATGACCAGGGAATGATCCCTTTCAAGCTGATGTCGTTTGAAGAGGGGGTGAACTATACAGCCGGATTATCTGTAATTCGCACGGCTCCCGCCCATGGAACGGCCTATGACCTGGCCGGAAAAAATGAAGCCTCGGCCGAAGCTTTCCGCAATGCCCTGTACATGGCTGCCGATATTTTCATGAAACGGCTTGAATATGACGAGCTTCATGCCAATCAGCTGCATTCGGCGGGCAATCAACCCGATAACAATCGTTCATGACAGAACCGGCCTACACGGTCTCAAAAATTGCAGAGATATGTCACGGCACGGTGCATTCCACCGGCGGTGAAGATGCTGTAATGGACTCTGCCGGGCTCCGCTTCACACCGGTTCGCGACCTGCTCATCGACAGCCGCAGGCTCATCCATCCTGACCATTGCCTCTTTGTCGCCCTTGTTTCGGAACGGAATGACGGACATAAATACATCGCCGAACTGTATGAGAAGGGAGTGCGGTGTTTTATGGTGTCGAAGGTTCCAAATGAATTTACGATATACGATGTACGATTTACGATTTATAACTTAACCGGCGCATCCTTCATCCTTGTTGAAGATACATTGGCTGCGTTGCAGCAGCTGGGGGCCTTTCATCGCAGGCAGTTCGATATCCCGGTGATCGGCATAACCGGCAGCAACGGGAAAACCATCGTGAAGGAGTGGCTGTTTCAACTGCTCAACGCCGATTACAAGATCATCCGCAGTCCGAAGAGTTACAATTCCCAGATCGGGGTGCCCCTTTCGGTGTGGAAGATGCGCCCGGAGCATGATCTGGCCATTTTTGAAGCCGGGATCTCCCAGCCCGGCGAGATGGAACATCTTGAACCGGTAATCAGGCCAACCATCGGTCTCTTCACCAATGTAGGCCATGCCCACGACGAGCATTTTACAGACCAGCGGCAAAAGGTGAAGGAAAAACTCAGGCTTTTCCTCCATTCGGAAATCCTGGTCTATTGCCTCGATTATCGCCTGATCACCGAATGCCTGGAGGCCGATGCAGCCTATAAAAACCTGAAGACCTTTACCTGGAGCCGGAATCCGGAGGCCGACCTTCAGATAACCGAAATTGAAAAGGAAAACGGACAAACCCGGATCCGGGCTTCATTCCACTCGGAAATCATCGGGATATCCATTCCTTTCACCGATGAAGCCTCCATCGAAAACGCAATCCACTGTCTGGCCATGATTTTAATACTGAATAGGTCGGGAGGCAAACCAATTTACGATTTACGATATACGATTTACGATTTGTCAGGGAACATATCTTCACCATCAGAACTCCAGCATCGTTTTTCCTCGCTGGCCCGGATCGCTCTGCGCCTTGAGATGAAGGAGGCCATCAACCATTGTTCCCTGATCAACGACAGCTATAATTCCGACATCAATTCGCTCAGCATCGCCCTCGATTTTCTGAACCAGCAAAACCAGCAGCAGAAGAAAACCATCATTCTCTCCGACATCCTTCAGACCGGCCGGGAAAAGGGTGAATTGTACAGGGAGATCGCCTCCATGCTGGCTTCACGCGGCGTAGACCGGATCATCGGCATCGGCCGCGACATGACCGGGCAGGGTGACAAGTTCCCCATGCAAAAGATCTTCTTTGCCACAACCGACGAGTTTCTCCAGCATTTCCCGGTCTCTTCCTTCCAGAATGAGACCATCCTGCTGAAGGGGGCGCGGATCTTTGAATTTGAAAAGATCAGCCAGCTTTTACAGCAGAAGGCCCATGAAACCGTCATGGAGATCAACCTCGATGCCCTGATCCACAACCTCAACTATTTCCGTTCGGGCCTTCGGCCGGGAACGAAAACGATGGCCATGGTGAAGGCCTTCTCCTACGGCAGCGGGAGCTTTGAAATCGCCAACGTGCTCCAGTATCACCGGGTCGATTACCTGGCGGTGGCCTATGCCGACGAAGGGGTGGAGTTGCGTAACGCCGGCATCCGCCTCCCGGTCATGGTGATGAGTCCCGAAGAACAGAGCCTCGATACCCTGCTGAAGTACAACCTGGAACCCGAAATATACAATCTTCACATCCTGAACCGGCTTGAAGAGGCCATTGCCCGCAACCAGACCTCCATCCAGCAGGAGGTGCGGATCCACATCAAGCTGGATACCGGCATGCACCGGCTCGGGTTTACAGAATCGGAGCTGGAACCGTTGATTGAACGCCTGAACAAAAATCCCGATCTCCGGGTTCAGTCGGTGTTCTCGCACCTGGCTGCCAGTGAGGATCCGGCGGAAGATGACTTTACCCGCAATCAGATCAGCCGCTTTGTTTTGATGAGCGAACGGATCACCCGGATACTGGATTATCCCATCCTCCGTCACATGCTCAACTCGGCCGGCATCCGGCGGTTTCCCGAAGCACAGTTCGACATGGTCCGCCTTGGCATCGGACTGTATGGTGTCGATTGCGATCAGGCGGAGCAGGTGAGGTTAAGGAATGTGAGTACGCTGAAATCGGTGATCACCCAGATCAAACACATCCCGGCAGGAGAGACCATTGGCTATAACCGCATGGGAAAAGCGGGGAGAGATACGGTGATCGCCATCGTGCCGGTGGGCTATGCCGACGGATTGAACCGCCGCCTGGGAAATGGCCGCGGGAAATTGTATATCCATGGCAAGCCGGCACCCATCATCGGGAACATCTGCATGGACCTGACGATGGTTGATATAACGGAGTTTTACGACTCCAGCGAGCGTCACGCGTCACGCGTCACGTGTCACGACGAGGACGGTCACGCGTCACGCGTCACGTGTCA
>JBAXVX010000041.1:0-23160 GCA_037128705.1 Bacteroidota bacterium
ATGAGTAGCAAAAGTACTCATTATTCTTTTTTTGTAAAGACCTGGCTGAAAGATCCAGGTAGTTATGACCGATTCCCTTGATTTGCTAATTGTATTGTAAAGATGTATCTTTGCAGCCCTTGTAAAAAATCGACTGCTTATGAGTTTGAGAGCAAAGACCACGGAATTGAAAAGGCGCATGCAGGAAGCCTTTAAAGGGGGCGGTGAACAGGCCCTTGAAAAGCAGAAAGCATCTGGCAAAATGACTGCCCGCGAACGCATCCTGGCCTTGCTTGATCCCAACTCTTTCCATGAATATGATCTTTTTGTGAAACATGCCGGGCAGGATTTCGATATGGATAAAAAATATTTGCCAGGAGATGGTGTAATTACAGGTACCGGATCCATCAGCGCATGGCCGGTTTGTATTTTTGCACAGGATTTCACCGTTGCCGGGGGGTCGCTGGGTTTGATGCATGCCAAAAAGATCACGAAGATCATGGATCATGCCATGAAGATGAAGGTGCCCCTGATCGGGATCAACGATTCCGGTGGCGCCCGTATCCAGGAGGGGGTGAACTCACTGGCGGGCTATGGTGAAATTTTCTACCGCAACACCCAGGCCTCTGGAGTGATACCACAAATTTCAGTTATCCTTGGACCTTGTGCCGGTGGCGCTGTTTACAGCCCTGCCTTAACTGATTTTGTTTTTGTAGTTGATAAGATTTCCAAGATGTTCATTACTGGTCCTGAAGTGATCAAGACCGTACTTGGTGAAGAGATATCGATGGAAGACCTTGGCGGTGCCCGCGTTCATGCTGAAATTACCGGGAACGCCCATTTTTTTGCTGAAAGTGAAGCAGAATGTTTCGACCAGATCAAAAGATTGGTGAGTTACATTCCCTGGAACAATGAAAAGAAGGCGGAGGTATTCCCCAAAAAAGCACCCAAATCACGCCAGTATAAACTCGACAGCATTTTCCCGACAAATCCGATGACTCCCTACGATGTGAGGGATATCATTCGTGCCATTGCCGATGACAGTGACTTCTTCGAGGTTCATGAGATGTGGGCAGCCAACATCGTGGTTGGTTTTGGTCGACTCGACGGACAAACTGTGGGATTTGTAGCCAATCAGCCAATGGTGCTCGCCGGCGTACTTGATTGCGATTCAAGTGACAAGGCCGCCCGCTTTATTCGTTATTGCGATGCTTTCAATGTTCCGCTCGTAACCATGGTTGATTTACCAGGGTACCTTCCCGGTGTAGACCAGGAACATGCCGGGGTAATCCGTCACGGGGCAAAAGTTCTCTACGCTTACAGCGAAGCAAGTGTTCCAAAGATAACCGTGATTTTACGCAAGGCATACGGGGGAGGTTATATCGCCATGTGCTCGAACCATCTTCGTGCCGATTTTGTATTCGCCTGGCCAACAGCTGAAATCGCAGTCATGGGCCCTGAAGGCGCGGCTAATATCATCTTCCGAAATGAAATCAAAGCCAGTGACAACCCGGAAGAAACCCGAAAAAGATTAATTGAAGAATACCGCCAGAAATTTGCGAATCCTTACGTGGCAGCAGCTTATGGGTATGTTGATGCCGTAATCGAACCCAATGAAACGCGGAATTACCTTATGCATTCGTTGACCCTTGCCCAGAGCAAACGCGAAATCCCCCCGAAAAAGAAACACGGGGTACCTCCTTTCTAAGTAGCCGTGTCGTCAGATTGCGAAATGTTTAACTTTTTATTTTTGAGTCACCCCAGTTATGGACGAAAACATTGAATTGATCGATTTTAAATACGAGGAGATCAGCTATAGGACTACATTAACGAAAAAGTTTGCAAACCGTACGCCCTATACCCCCCCGGACCCGAGAAGAATTGTTGCTTTTATTCCCGGAACAATCCTCAAGGTGCACGTCAAAGAGGGCCACAAAGTTAAAAAGGGCGAGACTTTGCTGGTGCTCAAGGCCATGAAGATGGATAACCACCTGCTGGCAACAATCAATGGTACAGTAAAAAAGGTTTTTGTTAAACAGGGGGAAATCGTACCCAAACACCATCTGCTCATAGAATTGAAATAACCCGCTCCACTTTTTTTTTCTTAGGACTGCCACCTTTTAACTCTTTCTCTTGTCTTGTAATACAGAAAAGAGTTTTTATGAAACCAAATCCGGTGGAATTGAAAATGGTTACAAGTTCTCTTTATGAACAGTGTCCTTTCATTCTTTTTGCGATTGTCAGTGGCATTGATGCAGAAGGGCGGGTTAATTTACCTGACCATGTTGAATTATCTGTAATGCTTGAGCGCAATACCGGCTTTTGTTTTGCATTGGAAAAAATCCTGCCGGTTTTATCTGAACGTATCACAGGAGTACAATGTGAAGTGGTGTTTTTGAACAGGGTGGATGCTGTGACCCGATTCAATGCATCAAATTCCCGGTGCCTGTTCATTCGAAGCGGGCAGGAACAGATCTATCGCAGGTTCATTCAGCAGGCACGCCTCGATTACAACATTTTAAGGGCGCAGTTCCGGCTAAACGGGATGATTCGCAACGATTGAGGAAATGCAATCGCAAATGCGGCCGATGGACTATCTGTCTCCATTGGCAATCTCGGTCAGAGCCTCTTCAATGACCCCCAATATTTCATCACGGCCGGCCCTGGTTTCTGCTGACGTCGGGATGATCAGGGGTAATTCTGACCACGAGGCCGCAAGTGCCTTCTGATAGGCAGAAAGGTTAGCGGAGAGTTGCGCCTTGGAGAGTTTATCGATCTTGGTAAAAAGAATGACAAATCCTACCTCGTTATCGCCCAGCCAGTTCATGAATTCGAGATCGATTTTCTGGACCGCCAGGCGGGAGTCGATCAATACGAAAGTAAGGGCCAGGTTTTCTCGATTCTGAAGATAAGATTCAATTAATCCCTCAAATTTCGCCCGTTGTTCCTTGGAGAGTTTTGCAAAGCCGTAGCCGGGCAGATCGACGAGGAACCACTCCGTTGTCGTTTTATTCACGGTTGTTTCAACCTTGAAATGGTTCAACAACCTTGTTTTACCAGGGGTTCCGGAAACCTTGGCCAGCCCTTTATGATCGGCAAGCATGTTGATCAGCGATGATTTTCCCACATTGGACCGGCCAATGAAAGCAAATTCAGGCAGATCTTCCTTCGGACATAACTTCAGGGACGGACTGCTGCATAAAAACTCAATCTTTTCAATTTTCAACTTCGTTGGGATTTAGGTCAAAGGTAGGCAAAAAAATCCGTTTTGCTATTTTTCTCCCAGGGCGTACACCTGCTCCTGCACCCATTCAGCCCACTGCGCTTCTGATCTTGATTTATCGAATGTTGACCAGGGGATCGGATCGCCAAGGATGATGCAGATGGTTTTGTTGAATTGTTTTGCCATCTCGTCAACAAGGTAGAGCATCTCAAGGTTGGCGTTGATCCCCAGTTTTTTACGCCACCGAGACAGGTTGTAAAACCATTCGGAGTTTTGTCCCTCCACATAAACCGGAACGATGTCGCGCTGGTATTTTTTTGCCTTCTTGATGAAGGTGTTTTTCCATTCCAGGTCACGAATCACCATCTTGCCCTTGATACGTTGCTTTCTGGAAACCAGGCCGGCTGGAAAATAGAGGATCATCTTCTCCGAGGCAAAGGTCTGATCGATCAGCCGGGCATTTTCAGTATTCCTGCCATGTTTGTTGATGGGTATGAAGAGCGGCCGCAGGCCGGGCACGTTCATCAGCAGGTCATTCACAGGAAAGACGATGTCGGGCCGCATTTCACCGAGTACCTGCATCAGGGCCATGCCATCCAATCCGCCCAGGGGATGGTTGGAGGCTACGATCAGCCGACCGGAGAGCGGAAGCTTGACAGCCCGCTTGTCGATGGTTTCAACCTTTACCCCGAATTCATCCAGGATGGCTTCAACGAAAGGCACGCCGATTTTATCGCGGTTGCGCCAGATGTATCCGTTCACCTCCTCCTGATGCGTGATCCGCTTGAGGTAGGAGAGGACAAAGCGGGGAATAAAACGCAGCAATTTCGGGTTTTTTAAAGCGAAGAGCGCTTCAATATCGATCAGTTTTTCGGGGATTTCAATATCGGATTTTTCAGTCATGTTACTTTCCTCGGATTTTCATGATGATTACAAATTTAGATTTTTATTCGTTTCCCGGCGATGTTTATATCGGAACCTAACTTCGTATATTTGTAGAATAAACTCTGTTACTTAGCCTCCATCCCATGGAACCTATTATAGCACCGATCAATAAAAACCTGCTTGAAGCTGAGCTGAACGAAAGCACTTTTTTGCGCAACACAAATAACGGACGCAATAAAATCTATGTTTTTACCGCCCATGAATCGCCCAGCCTGATGAGGGAGGTTGGACGTTTAAGGGAGATCACCTTCAGGGATGCCGGCGGAGGAACAGGAAAAAGTGTCGACATCGATGAATATGACATTATGGAGGTTCCATTTCATCAGTTGATCGTATGGGATCCGATAGAAAAAGAGATATCGGGAGGCTACCGGTTTATCCATGGCCGCGATATCCCCTGTAATCAGGGAGATTGCATTCACAGTGCCACGGCCGAACTTTTCGACTTTTCAAACAGGTTTGTCCGCGACTATCTTCCTTTAAGCATTGAACTTGGACGGTCGTTTGTCCAGCCGAATTACCAGCCGCTTGTGAATTTCCGCAAGGGGATGTATTCGCTGGATAACCTGTGGGATGGGCTTGGTGCAATGATCATTGAGAATCCCGATGTAAAATTTTTCTTTGGGAAGATGACCATGTATCCTGATTATAACCGCACAGCCCGCGACATTGTGCTCTATTTTCTCCGACGCTATTTCCCTGATACAGAAACGCTCATGGTCCCAAAGGAGGCTGTGATCTGTGATACCCAGGATGCGAAGATTGCGGAAATATTTTCAGCCCGGACCTATGAGGAAAATTACAAAATACTGATCCAGGAGGTGCGCCGCCATGGAGAACATGTGCCCCCGCTGGTGAATGCCTATATGAACCTGTCGCCGACCATGCGTACATTTGGAACAGCGATCAATCACGGATTTGGTGAAGTGGAAGAGACCGGGATATTAATCCATATTGAGGACATATATCCGCGCAAAAAGGAGAGGCACCTTACGACCTATATACAACGACTTTCTTCGATCAAAGGTTTACGCTGGCGTAGACGCAGATGATGCGGCATTCGCCTTACGCATCAGTTTGCTCTTCAGGTTGGAAGCCTTGTTTTTGTGGATCACGTTTTTCTTGGCCAGCTTGTCGATTTGGGCAACAACGTTGGGAAGATCCTTTGCAATGGTTGCAGCTTCTTCAGTATCACGTAATTTTTTCACAGCGTTACGGACGGTTCTGCCCTGGTAACGGTTTTGAGTACGTTTTGTTTTGGTGGTTCTGATGCGTTTTTCTGCGCTTTTGTGATTGGCCATGATCAATAATTATTTTCAAATTGGGGTGCAAAGATACAACCTTTTGATGAATTTCCAAACCGATTATAAAATAGAGGCTAAATCTTCTTATTTCCTGAAATGTACGATGGTTATTCCTGAACCGCCCTGTTCAAGGGGTGCATCCTTGGCAGACTGAACCTCTTTTTGCGACCGGAGGTAATCGCGTGTTACCTGGCGTAAAACCCCGTTTCCCTTTCCATGTAAGATCTGAACTTCGGGAATGGACAACAGCACGGCATCGTCAATGTAACGCTGCAAAAGCGCCAACGCTTCATCAACCCGGCTTCCCCGCAAATCGAGCGTTAACGAGAAATTGGTCAATTTCTGATGAAGATCATTGAAGTAGCTCTGAAAGCGATGCGGGGGGGCTTCACTGCCGATCAGGCTTGTTTTGAACGGCGCTGCCGGAATACTTACGGATTCAGGAGCTTTTTTATCTCCGGAATCGGGTTGTAACAGTTTGTCCTTTACCTCTTTCAGTTCTGCCCGGATCTCCTTGGTGCGGAGTTTCTCGGCCTGTGATTCACGGATTTCCTTTATTGTTTTTTCGATAATTTTATTCGAACCGTCCAGCAGTTGCCGGGCCTCTTCCCGTGCAGTGTCAATGATCTCTTTTTTCTTTAGCTCAAGATCTTTATTTAATTTTTCATATTTCTTAATTAATTCAGCAAGAAAATCATCGGCCACCCTTAATTCAGTCGATTTTTGAGTTATCTCATGCTTTTCAACTTCAAGATTTTGGAGTTCCCTGTCAAAATCAAGCTGACTTCTCCCGGTCTTTTTCTTTGCGTTTTTTAAGACGGATTCAGGAAATCCGATTTCCTGTGCAATTTCCAGCGCAAACGAACTGCCGGGTTTTCCGGTTTTCAACTGGTATAATGGTTTCAGTTTTTTTACATCGAACAGCATGGCCCCGTTTACAATCCCCTGTTCGCGCCCGGCAAGTAATTTCAGGTTCGAATAATGGGTGGTAACCACACCCAGTGCCCTTTTTTCATTCAGGGCTTCCAGGGTGGCTTCAGCTATGGCGCCTCCCAGTGACGGATCAGTCCCTGTTCCCAGTTCATCAATTAAAAACAGCGAATCCGCATCTGTGTTTTCAATGAAAAATTTAAGGTTGTACAGTTTGGATGTGTAAGTGCTCAAGTCGTTATCGATGGATTGCTCATCGCCGATGTCGATAAAAATTTTATTGAAGATCGAAAATTCGGAATCCTCCCTGACTGGTGGCAACAACCCGCATTGAAACATATACTGCACGAGTCCGACCGTTTTAAGGCATACCGATTTTCCACCGGCGTTGGGTCCTGAAATAATCAGAATGCGCTGGTCAGCATTAAGTTCAACATCAAGCGGGACGGTCTTTTTATTGTGTTTCTGGTGCGAGAGGAATAGCAGGGGATGAACAGCCTGGTGCCATAGGAATGTTTTTGTATCCCGGTGATGATGAACCAGGTTTGTGGCACCGATGCTGATGGCGAACCGGGCTTTCGCACGGATAAAGTCAATTTGCCCGAGCAGCTGATAAGCATGGATGAGCAGGTCGATATCGGGCCTCAGAATGGTGGTGAAAGTTATAAGAATACGTATAATTTCGCGACGCTCGGCATAATCGAGTTCCCGGATCTCATTGTTGGTTTCAAAAATTTCAGCGGGCTCAACAAAAACCGTATGACCGGTAGCCGATTCATCATGCATGAACCCCTGGATCTTTCTTTTGTGTGCACTGATCAGGGGGATGACCAACCTGCCATTGCGAATGGTTATTTCTGCATCATCGGGAGTCCACCCGCTTTGTCGAGCTATCTTGAAGCTTTGCAACACACGCCGTTCAACGGATGTTTGCAGGGAAATTTTTTCCTTCCTGATCCGGTTCAGCTCCGGAGATGCCGAATCCCTGACCTCCGATTTTTCATCCACAATCCGGTCTACCCGGACGATCAGATCCTGGAGAACGGGTGAGGCAACGTAGGAAAAATCACGCTCCCCGTCCATCATTTTATTTAAGGCAGGATATTTCTCTTTTTTTTCTGAAAGGAACCGGGTCAGGGCATAGATGGTCGAAACAGACAACTTGAGATTTGAAAGCTGCTCCGTCTCAACATAGGTGTTCGGAATACGGACCCGCAGCAGTTCTGGTATCAGGTCATAATAATCCTGCGATGGGAACTTCTCTTCGAACTGAAGTATTTGCTGCAGCTCACCCGTTTGCAGATGTCCGGATTCAATTTCATCACCATCCGTCGAAAAGGCGATTTTCTCAACCCATGAACGGCCCAAAGAGGAGAGACAGTAGTCTCCAAGAATCTGACGGATCACATCGAATCCCAGTTTTTGTTCAAATGTTGATGGATAGAGCATAGGCCTGCAAAAGTAGAAAAAATCGGTGAACAACCGGAGGGCTTTCCGGCCCGCCGGGATGGTTGAAGGGGACGGCTCCGGGTGGAATATTTTCAGGTTATGGTTTGTTCATTATTTCTACTCGATTTTCCTTTATTTCACTTGGCATATTCAATTGAATTGTTTACTTTTGCCGTCTGTTATCAGATTCACAATAGGAAATTAAGTAACTAAATATCAATATATTATGAATAAGTCAAAAAAATTCTTGTCGTGTGACGGCAACCAGGCTGCAGCGCATATGGCCTACATGTTCAGTGAGGTAGCGGCCATTTATCCGATTACCCCCTCCTCAAACATGGCCGAAAACGTGGATGAATGGGCAGCTCACGGGCGTAAAAACCTTTTTGGAGAAGAGGTGAAGGTAGTTGAAATGCAGTCGGAAGCAGGTGCTGCCGGCACATTGCATGGTTCATTACAGGCCGGAGCGCTGACTTCGACATTCACGGCATCGCAGGGTTTGCTTCTGATGATTCCCAACATGTATAAACTTGCCGGTGAATTACTTCCGGCCGTTTTTCACGTCAGCGCCCGTACCGTGGCTGCGCACGCCCTTTCGATCTTCGGTGACCACAGCGACGTGTATGCAACCCGTCAGACCGGATTCGCCATGCTGGCTACCGGATCGGTGCAGGAGGTGATGGATCTTGCCGGCGTTGCCCATCTTTCAGCCATCAAATCAAGAATTCCCTTCCTTCATTTTTTCGATGGCTTCCGCACATCACACGAGATACAGAAAATCGAGATGCTCGAAGATGACGACATAAGAGGGTTGCTCGACATGAAGGCCTTGCAGACTTTCCGCGACCACGCACTCAACCCCGAGCATCCTGTCACCCGCGGTACTGCGCAGAATCCCGATATTTTCTTCCAGGCGAAAGAAGCTGTGAACCGTTTCTATGATGCTGTTCCTGATGTGGTAGATGGCTATATGAAGGAAATCACCAAAATTACCGGACGGGTATATCATCCGTTTATGTATTATGGCCACCCGGAAGCTGAAAACATTGTTGTGGCCATGGGTTCAATCACCGATACTACCAAAGAGGTAATTGATTACCTGCTGGAAAAAGGCGAGAAGATTGGATTGATCTCCGTTCACCTGTACCGTCCTTTTTCTGCTAAATATTTCTTCAATGTCCTTCCGAAAAGTGTGAAACGGATTTGTGTGCTCGACCGCACCAAGGAGCCGGGAGCCAATGGAGATCCTTTGTATCTCGACATCCGCGACATGTTCTATGAACATGATAACCGCCCGATGATCATCGCCGGTCGCTACGGGTTGAGTTCAAAAGATACCACCCCTTCACAGATCATTACGGTGTTTGACAACCTGAAGTCGAAGGAGCCGAAAAATCATTTTACGCTTGGTATTGTCGATGATGTTACCTTCCTCTCCCTGCCATTGATTCCGGAGATGGACATTGCCCCGAAAGGAACCTATTCAGCCAAGTTCTATGGAATTGGTTCTGACGGGACTGTTGGTGCCAACAAGAACTCCATTAAAATCATCGGCGACAGCACCGATAAATATGCCCAGGCCTACTTCGCCTATGACTCGAAAAAATCAGGAGGCATCACGGTTTCGCATCTCCGTTTCGGCGATAGCCCCATCCGGTCCCCATACCTGGTGATCACGCCCGATTTTGTTGCCTGTCACGTTCCGGCCTATCTTGAGAAATATGATATGCTCAAAGGTTTGAAAGATGGCGGGACCTTCCTTCTCAACTCAATCTGGGATGCTGAAGAGACCAAACGCCGGTTGCCCGATCATATGAAGAAGTACATGGCCGATCATAAAATCAATTTCTACATTATTGATGCAACTAAGATCGCCGAAGATATTGGCCTTGGAAACCGCACCAATTCAATCATGCAGAGTGCATTCTTTAAAGTGTCGAATGTGATCCCGTACGAAAAAACGGTAGCCGACATGAAGAAAGCCATTTATAAAACATATGGCCGCAAGGGAGAAGAGATCGTGACCATGAACTATGCTGCGATTGATCGCGGGGGTGAACTGACAAAAATTGAAATTCCTTCAGAATGGTCCAAACTGGTGATCAAACCAGCCAACACCGAAAGTAAAGACCCCTTCGTTCGTCAGATATTTGACCCGGTAAGTGCCATGAATGGAGACGACATCCCTGTAAGCGCCTTTGTAGGCCGTGAAGATGGAACCTTCCCAAATGGAACCACACAACTTGAAAAACGTGGCATTGCTGTCAATATTCCCGTATGGATCTCCGAAAACTGCATCCAGTGTAACCAGTGCGCTTTCGTTTGTCCTCACGCTGCCATAAGGCCCTTCCTGCTCAATGATGTTGAAAAGCAAAACGCACCTGCCGATATGGTGACCCTGAAGGCGATAGGTAAAGATCTCGCCGGCATGGAATTCCGTATCCAGGTTTCGCCTCTCGATTGTACCGGTTGCGGCAACTGTGTGGATGTTTGCCCGGCTAAAACCAAGGCCCTTGAATTTAAATCCCTTGAAAGCCAGATGCCCGAGACGATCAACTGGAATTACAACATCAGCAAGGTTTCGTATAAAACCGATGTGATCGACCGTTTCAAAACCTTCAAGAACAGCCAGTTTGCTCAGCCTCTCTTCGAATTTTCGGGAGCCTGTGCCGGCTGCGGTGAAACGCCCTATATAAAACTGCTGACGCAACTTTACGGTGAACGGATGATGATCTCCAACGCCACGGGATGTTCTTCCATTTATGGCGGGACAGCTCCATTTACACCCTATCGTCCAAATATGGATGGACAGGGACCTGCCTGGGCCAATTCACTGTTTGAAGACAATGCCGAATATGGATATGGAATGGCCGTAGCCATCACACAGCTGCGCAAACGCATGGCTGACAGAATGCGTGCAGCCATCAAGGAGAATTTAATGGGATCAGCCACCCTTGCAGCCATGCAGAGCTGGGTCGAAAGCATGTACAATGCCGAAGGTTCAAAAACGGCTGCATCTGCACTCATTCCTTTGCTGACCAAGGAAAACAACGAACTGGCCAATGAACTTCTGAATCTGCGTCAGTATCTTATAAAAAAATCGATCTGGATTATTGGGGGCGACGGCTGGGCTTATGATATCGGTTACGGCGGTTTGGATCACGTGATCGCATCAGGCGAAGACATCAATATCCTGGTCCTCGATACGGAGGTATATTCCAATACCGGCGGGCAGTCATCAAAGTCGACCCCGGTAGGTGCGGTGGCTAAATTTGCTGCCTCAGGGAAAAAGGTTCGTAAAAAGGATCTGGGTGCCATGGCCATGACCTATGGTTATGTATATGTTTCGCAGGTCTCGATGGGAGCCAACAACAGCCAGCTTTTCAGGGCTGTGAAAGAGGCTGAATCATACAACGGACCTTCGCTCATTATTGCCTATGCGCCCTGTATCAATCACGGACTGAAACTTGGCATGGGCAAAGTCGAAGAGGAAATGGACCGCGCGGTGGTTTCAGGTTACTGGCAACTCTACCGTTACAATCCGGTGAATGGCAATGAAGGCAAGAACCCCTTTACCCTTGATTCAAAGGAACCGCAATGGGACCTTTTCCAGAATTTCCTTGCAAGTGAAGTTCGGTATTCGTCGCTCAAACAGATGTTTCCCGAGGTGGCTGACGAATTGTTCACTGCGGCAGAAGACAATGCCAAATGGAGGTACAATCACTACAAACGGTTGGCTGAAATGAAATACGAAAAATAGTAATCCATTCCATATATTTGTGAACCTTTTAAACTACTATTAAACAGACACCTTATGGCAAATTTATCAACACGTTATATGGGTCTTCAGCTGAAGAATCCCATTATTGTGGGTGCGAGCAACCTGGTGAAGGATACAGACAACTGTAAAAGGATGGAAGAGGCCGGGGCGGCAGCCATTGTATTTAAAACGCTATTTGAAGAACAGATTGAACTAGAACGTTTGCAACTGAATGAAGAATTGAATCAGTACAATGAACGCCATGCCGAAATGATCAGCCTCTTTCCCGACATTGAACATGCCGGTCCCCGTGAGCACCTCGGTCATTTGAAAAAGGTGGTCAAGGCTGTGAATATCCCGGTAATTGCCAGTTTGAACTGCACGTTTGATGAAACCTGGGTTGAATATGCAAAACAACTTGAGAATACCGGCATCAATGCGCTGGAATTGAATTTTTATGCTGTTCCCGGTGACTTCAAACGCGAAGGCAAAGCCATCGTGAACGAGCAGCTCGATCTGGTAAGTGAAGTAAAAAAGAGCGTGAAGATCCCGGTGAGTGTCAAGCTCAGCCCGTTTTACACCAATGCACTCATGGTTATCCAGAACATGTACTATGCAGGAGTGGATGGGTTTGTGTTGTTTAACCGGTTATTCCAGCCCGACATCGACCTGGAGAAGGAAGAACACCATTTTCCATATAACCTGAGCCATGAAGAGGACAACCGTTTGCCCCTCCGGTTCATCGGTCTGCTGTTTGGGGAGATCCGCGGGTCATTGTGTGCCAATACAGGCATTTTTACAGGTAAGGATGCTGCCAAAATGATCCTGGCCGGCGCTGATTGTGTACAGGTGGTAAGTACCATTTACAAAAACGGCATCGGACAGATCACTAAAATAATCGAGGAACTGGATGGCTGGATGGATCACAAAAAATATGACAACATTGACGCCTTCCGGGGCAAACTGTCTCATAAAAATTTGAAAGATCCATTCTCCTACAGGAGGGCTCAATACATTGACATCCTGATGAAGAGTGAAGAGATCTTCAAGAAATACCCGATAAGATAAAATACGAATTGAAAATTGGGAATTAATAATTACAGGTTGAGTTCGTAATTTTTAATTCCCAATTTTTAATTGATGTTTATCTCCATCAGCATCCGGGCCTGTACTCCCTTCATCTCACGAATTTCCTTGTAATATTGATACAACCGGTAATCGGGGCCCATCGCTTCTTTAAGTTTGGCTGAGGGGTCGCTGCCGGTAATCTGGTCGATCAGTTCTTCGAACCATTCCTTTTGCTCGGGGAGTGAAATCAATCTGTAATCCTTGGTTTTGGCAAGTTCAGCTGCAAGTTCAACGGCTTTGGACAAACCTCCGAATTCATCGATCAACCCGATTTTTTTTGCCTCGGTGCCGCTCCATACACGACCCTGCCCGATGCTGTCGACCTGCGATTTTTTGAGATTACGGCCTTCGGCCACCTTCCCGGTAAAAACATCATAAATATGGTCCACATCGCGCTGTATCAGTAAGGTTTGATAAGGTGTGAGTGCTTTCGTGACAGAAATATAATCTCCGTTTTTGTTGGTCTTGGCCCAGTCGAAGGTAATTCCAAGTTTCTTATTAAAAAGCCCTTCCATGTTCGGGATCACTCCGAATACGCCAATCGAACCCGTAATTGAAGTAGGATCGGCGATGATCTTGGTGGCAGCACAGGCAATGTAATATCCGCCGCTGGCAGCTACATCCCCGAAAGAGGCGACAACGGGCTTGACCTTGCGGGCAAGGTCAATTTCACGCCAGATCACATCACTTGCCAGGGCGCTTCCACCCCCAGAATTGATGCGAAACACAATGGCTTTTACTTTTTCATCCTCTCTGGCTTTCCTTATCGCTCTTGAGATACGCTCGGAACCAATGCTTTGATCGTCTCCTTCGCCACCGGCGATGGAGCCGCTGGCATAAATCACCGCAATTTTACTTTTGTTGGTTGAGGCCTTTCTTGAATCGGCAACGGAGGTGTAGTTCTCCATGGTGACAAACTGGATCTTCTTTTTCTCTTCAAGGTTGATCTGTTTTTTAAGTAAGGAAAGCAGTTCATCCTTATAAATCAGCTGATCTACGAATTTGTATTTTAATGCATCCTCGGCCGTCTGAATTTTCAGACTGTCAGCCATCTGGTTGAGTCTGTGCTTGCTTATTTTACGTGTTTCGGAGATGCCATTGATCATTTTCTCCCACAAATCCCCAATCAGTTCAGTGATCTGCCTGCGGTTTTCGGGACTCATTTTTTCAAGAAACAGCGGCTCTGTTGCTGCTTTGAATTTTCCATGACGGATAATCTGCATTTTTATATCCAGCTTTTCAAGCATTCCCTTGAGGAATACCATTTCACTTGCCAGTCCTTTGAAATCGATGACCCCTTGCGGGTATAAATAGATTTTATCGGCCACGCTTGCCAGGTAATATGACTTCTGTGAATAGACTTCACCGTAAGCCCATATGAATTTTCCTGAACTCCTGAAGTCGATCAACCCGTCACGGATTTCATCGATGGTGGAGATGCCCGATGGAATATCGCTCAGATCGAGGTAAATTCCTGCAATATTGTCATCCTTCTTCGCTTTTTTCAGATTATCCAGAATATCGTTTAGCCCGGTGGTTTTTTCGGGACCAGCATAACCCATCATAAATTTCGTTTTCGAACCACGGTCGGCAATCTCTTTATTGAGTTTGATGTGAAGAACAGTGTTTTTAGAGATAACGGTTTCCTCGGTTGAAGCAGTTGCAACAATGGCTGCAATCATACCAACGGTGATCAGGGTCACCAGGGTAAGAACTATAAATGTTCCCAGCATGCTGGCGAACATAAATTTGAAAAACTGTTTCATGGGTAAAGAATTTGATGATGAATGGTGGCGTGGAAAAATCTGAAATAATTACAAATATAATATATTTTGACGCAAATTGTTGCCGGCAGTTACAAGACCGACCCAGCTGGTGATTATGGATTAACAGCAATTTGTGAATAACAAACAATTTCCAGGCATTCAAATACGTATGATTTTATGTATCATTGCCAGCAGAAAATCATCATCAGGTGCCTAAAAAACGATTGATTTTTCTTTCTTTATTGCTTTTGTCTGCTTTTACTGTCTACCCGGATGGAAATGAGGGGGTTAAGGACAATTCTTCGAAGAAAACAGAGGATATTCTGCGAAGAGCCGACATGATCATCCGGCACGCCGAAGCCCTTTCAAGGAAAACAGTGGCCCGGGCCGGTAAATCAGGACCAAGCGCGCTGAAAACATACCGAAAACCGTATAAACCAGGAGTGACTTCACATAAACCGGTTGTCGCTTCTGCCAGATATACTGCAAAAATACCTGTCCCATCTTTAATGGTGATGGATTGCGGAAGGAAGGACCCTGGAAACCTGATCCGTTTCATGCTCGCACACAACAACGATCTGGATACAATTTATCTAAAGCGCCTGATCAAAACCTATATTTTGGAAAGCAGGAGGGAGGGCGTTAACCATGATGTTGCGGTTTGCCAGATGTGCCTTGAAACAGGTTTTTTACGGTTTACTGGTTCGGTGAGCCGGTACCAGAATAATTTTTGCGGGCTGGGAGCTGTGAATGAGTGGTCGGGAGGAGACTGGTTCAACTCCCTGGAAGAGGGGGTGAGGGCCCACATTCAGCATCTGAAAGCCTATGCAAGCTATGAGCCGGTTAAACCCCCTGTCGTGGATAAACGGTTTGACATTGTTCAGCGTGGCACAGTGGTCACTATTCACGACCTTACCGGGAAATGGGCAGCCGATCCGGAATATGGTATCAAGATCGATTACCTCCTGCGAACCCTCTATGCCAAATAATTCAGATGAAAGAGGTTTTTATTCTGCTGGGCAGCAACAGGGGCGATCGGATGGACTATATGGCCAAAGCTACCCTGATGATTTCAGAACAGGCTGGAAAACTCCTGAAAAAATCATCCGTTTATGAAACTGAACCCTGGGGATTTGATGATCCCACCAGTTTCCTGAACCAGGTGGTCGAAATCGAAACGAGTCTGTCACCCGGCGAACTGCTGGAGCAACTGCTGAACATTGAAACAAAGCTTGGAAGAGTGAGGCCTTTCAGTGGTTGTGGCTGCGGGGTACCGGCATTGCCTCCCGGATCGCAACCACCTTCTTCTGATAAGCCAGACGGGCAGGGTTACACAGGCCGTACGATCGACCTGGATATCCTGTTATATGGAAATAAGCTGGTGTTCACCGACAGCCTCATGATCCCTCATCCCCGCCTGCATGAACGCATGTTCACCCTTGTTCCGCTCAATGAAATTGCTCCGGGTTTCGTACATCCTGTATTGAAAAAGAAAGTTTCGGGGCTTTTAAATGAATGTCGTGACCAATTAAAGGTAAATGGGTTTTTCATAATTCGTTAACAGTTCGATTTTGTACAATTATATCGTCATAGAGGGTAATATTGGTGCAGGAAAAACCTCATTCGCCACAAGACTGGCCGAGGAGTGCAATGCACGACTGATCCTTGAGCAGTTCGAAGAAAATTCGTTTCTGCCGAAATTCTACGAAGATCCCGCCAGGTATGCTTTTCCTCTTGAGTTGTCGTTTCTGGCAGACAGGTACCAGCAGCTTAAAGGCCAGTTTGGGGCTTCTGATATGTTCAAGACCTTTACGATAGCTGATTACTTTATTTTCAAATCACTGATTTTTGCAAGCCGTAACCTGGAGCAACTCGAATTCGGGCTTTACAGCAAACTCTTTGCAATTGTCAGTTCGGTCGTTCCCAAGCCCGATCTGATCGTTTATTTGTATCTCAGCCTCGATAACCTGAAGAAGAACATCCAGAAGAGAGGTCGGCCCTATGAACAGAACATCCAGTTTGATTATCTGGAAAAAATCCAGACCGGCTACCTCGACTTTCTGCGGCAACAACCTGATCAGCGGGTACTTCTCATCGACACCAATGACCTTGATTTTGTTGAGCGGAATGAGGATTATCTGTGGATGAAAGAGGTGATTTTTGCGGAATATCCCGTGGGGATACACCGGATTCAAAAGACTCCCGAGGGAGGCTTATCCAAGTGATGCCTCCATTCCCGGTATAAAAAAGAAGCCGGTCCGACATGTCGGACCGGCTTCTTTAAAAATCAGCAAACAAAATTATTTTACGATGTTCTGGAATTCAGGCGTGTTAGCGAAGCTGTAGAATTCGCGGTCGCCTTTTGCCTGGGCTTTCAGATCGGCATTCTGGCATGCTTTCATCAGGTTTTCATACAGTGCTTTGCTGTTGTTGGCACGTGCAGCTGTGATTGCAAGCAGATAGCTGGTTTCGGGTGTTTGTGGAGCACACTTTAAGGTAGTTTCAGCAGCGGAGGCATTGCCTGATACCAACTGGGCAAGACCAAGATTATAGCTGCATTTTGCATTGGCAAGCATGGTCAGTGCTTTCGGATAATCACCTTTGGGGATCAACTGAACTCCCTGGTTGTAATTGGTGTTTTCGCCGAGGGTGGCCGCTTTCTTGAATTGTGCTTCAGCTTTTTTCAGATCTTTCTGTTTTGCAGCAACAACGCCAATGTTATTTTCAATAATACCATTGTTCGGTGCAGCAGCCTGTGCTTTGGTGAGAAGTTCGCTTGCGCGGCCAAGGTTTCCCTTTGCAATCTGCGCAACAGCAGCATTGTTCAATGCTTTCCAGTTAGCAGGGAACTGCTTTGCTGCATTCTCGAGAATGGTAACCTTTACATTGTTATCGTTGGTGATCGTGGCAGCATAAAGAAGCTCTTCCACCTTCAGTTTCTCAGGATTCGAAGCACCAAACTGGAGCAGTTCAGCATCGGTAAAACGAGGCTCATACAATGTAGCAGTGATTTCGGAACGACGCAAAACCGGGAGAAGATCTTTTTCAATTTCAGGATAGATGAGAATCATATTGCGGATCTCTTGTTCCTTTTTGTTTGGATCAACATTCGAGTTGATTACATTCAGGACTTTATCCTTGTCTTTCAGGTTGCTTGCCTGGACCTCTTTGAGGAATCCGTTCCAATCTGGTCCGTGATGCTGCAAGGTCATGTTCACATCTTTCCCGGCAGCTTCAACAGCAGCTTTCACTGCTTTTTTGTCTTTGTTGTCTTTGTTAGCATCTTTTGTCCATCCCTGGAACTGATCGATCATCCATTTGTTGCCCGTTTTGGAACGGTTTTCAGATAATCCGGCGTTGAAAGTTTCTTCTCCTTCAGGTGAAGCATAGCCATTCATGGCAATGTCTTTAATTTTCCATCCTTGTTGAATAAAGGCATCAAGGTCTTTCAAAGCATTCTTGGCAGCATCGGATTTGTTGTTCCCAAATTTCATATCCAGATCAAACTTGTTCTTTTTGAAAAAGATGGTTCCGGTTTTTGATACAAGAACCTCTTTCTGGTAACCGTGATCTCCGATGAGGGTGATTTCGTCGTGCTGTACGCGGGTGGCAGTGTAAATGATGCCAGGTGCAAGATCACGTTTTGGCATTTCCATAAATTTGGCTTTTACCTTGATCTCGTCCTTTTTGAGGAGAACTTTTTCCTTGGCTTCATAAACAATCGGGGTAACTGATAGCATCGAAGTGTTCATCTCCGGTTTGTACGGGAAAACACAAGTATAGCTGAATGAACCACCTTCTTTGTATTTGATCATTGTACCGGTACCCGAAAGTTTTTCACCATATACATGTGTTCCGCAAGGCATTTCATATTGTCCACCCTGGTAGGTAAGTACCGGCTGGAAATACATGGCTGCTGTGGGGCACAGGAACTTCGGAGGAACGGTTCCTTTGATGGTTACAACAACTGAGTCACCCTTTTCGGTAAGAACAGCAGGGGTGGTTTCATATTTTACCAAATCATAATCTTTGGCCATATTCTTCAGGTTGCAACCACCGGAGAACTTATAGGTAAGGCCGAGGTTGATCCCACTGTACATATCATTGATGACTTGCTTGTCACCACCTACCGACAGGTCAAGGTAGTCGCTGCTTCTCCATCTCCAGAGAATTTCAGGATTGATTGACCAATGCTCGCTCAGGTTGAAATCAAATCCAAGACCGGCCACTGCTTTAAATTCCATATTCCATCCACCGATGCCGCTGTTGTTTCCAACTCCGTCCTGATCAGCATCCCTGCCGTATCCGAGATAACCGATGATCAGGTTGGGGTTGCTGTTTTCATATTTCACACCCTGGGTGTGATCAATACCGAAACCAGCGATAAGGTATGAAGAAAAGAATCGCTCCGGCTTATAACCCATGATCCAGTTAACCCAGTTGATCGTAGCTTCCAGGTCTGCTTCAATGACCCATGATTTGAAATTCTGGGAAATTTTTCCATCAGAACCCAATGGAGCTTCTAGAGGGACATACTTATCAGTAACAGATGCTTGAAGGGGAACCCAGCCACCTCTGAAACGAGCACCGATTACCCGGGTAAATTGTTTGGTCACCATTCCGCCGGCTCCGAACATCCATTTGTCATTGAAAAAGACATTCTTGGAAAGATCACCGTTGAATTGGTTCAATGATCCATAGGCAGTAACAGACCAATAACTATAGGTTGAGGCCTTTGAACACTTTGAAGTTTTTGTCTTTTCTGCCTCTTTTTTGGTAGCTTCCGTCGATTTAGTCTGTGCAATGGAGAGCATAGGCACGACAAACATCAGAATGACGATTAACGTTTTCGCCAGGGGTTGATAAATTTTTTTCATACTTAAGGATTTAAATTATAATTTGATTTTTGTTACTGATTTAGCAAATATACTATTATTAATACCGCTTTCAAAAAAAAAATTCACGGCCAAAATGATTTCTCTTTTTCTTAATATTTTTTAATTTGCTGATTTACAATGCTTTGGAATATTTTCTTGAAATTAAAATGTAAAAATAAAAAAAATGGGTTAAACCAACAAAATTTTTTTTCAAAACACTGGTCAAATATGAGTTTCTATATCATGTTGCGCTTGTGTTATCTTTGTTGTACGATAAAATTTACTGATGGTTTCATTTATTTTTAAAAATATTCATTTTGTTAAAGATTTCCCATATCACAATCCCTACCGCTACTGAAATGTTGATGGAATGCTTGGTGCCGAATTGCGGTATCTCAATGCATCCCTGAACATGGGGGAGCACCTCCTCCTCAATGCCATTCACCTCATTCCCAAAGATAACGGCAAGTTTTTCACCCGGGGTGGGAAGGTAATCAGACAGTTTTATACTACCCTCGGCTTGTTCAACAGCAAGTATGGTAAAGCCTTTGGAGCGAAGCTCTTTTACAGCTTCGAGGGTGGTTGGAACGTAAACCCAGTCGACCGATTCGGTGGCCCCCAGTGCGGTTTTATGAATTTCGCGATGGGGAGGGGTGGCGGTGATACCGCAAAGATAAATTCCTGAAAGCCGGAATGCATCCGCCGTCCGGAACACACTGCCTATGTTATTCTGGCTGCGGATATTATCCAGGACCACTACCACAGGCGATTTTTCTGATGATTTGAATTCTTCAACCGTAAGTCTGCGGAGTTCGGGCATGGTCAGCTTCTTCATGAATCAAATTTACAACGCAATATGTTCAATCGTCCTGATTTTATCGAAATTTATCAACAAACCTGTGCAGCATGGTATCTCCTGTTTACCTTTGGAAATTGTTTTCCATCCCGGGCACTTTTGTTTTTGCTTTGGATGGATATTTTGTCCTTATCTATTTCGATTATTCCTGATGTCAAAGCCGAAAGAGTACGCCGAAACCCCGTTAATGAAGCAGTACAATGCCATCAAATCGAGGTATCCGGATGCCCTTTTGCTTTTCCGTGTGGGCGACTTTTACGAAACCTTCGGTGAAGATGCCATTCGGGCCTCGAATATTCTCGGGATTGTGCTGACCAGGAGGGCCAACGGAGCGGCTGCCTACATGGAACTCGCCGGTTTTCCTCACCATTCGCTCGATCTTTACCTCCCGAAGCTGGTCAAAGCAGGGTTGCGCGTTGCAATCTGCGATCAGCTGGAGGACCCCAAACTGACCAAAACAATCGTAAAACGTGGGGTTACGGAATTAGTCACCCCCGGAGTTTCCTACCACGACAAGATCCTGGATCAGAAGGAGAATAACTTTTTGGCCGGGGTGCACCTGGAATCAAAAACATCGGGAGTCTCCTTCCTGGATATATCGACCGGGGAATTTTACCTGGCACAGGGCAACTTTGAATATATCGACAAGCTGATCCAGAGTTTTCGCCCGAGTGAAGTGATCATTCAAAAGAGCAAGCGGCAGGAATTTACAGAGCTCTTCGGGAGTAAATTCTATATTTCGACCTTTGATGACTGGGTTTTTACTACCGATTTTTCAAACGATCTGCTGCTTAAACATTTCGGCACTGCCTCGCTCAAGGGATTTGGGGTTGAAAACCTTGAAATGGGGGTGATTGCAGCCGGGGCCGCCCTGCATTACCTGGCCGAAACGCAGCACGATAAAATCCAACATATTTGCAAACTGAGTCGCATCGAGGAGGATCAATACCTCTGGCTCGACCGTTTCACCATCCGCAACCTGGAATTGTTAAATTCAGTGAACGAAAATGCGAAAACGTTGCTGGATGTGCTTGACCAGACTGTTTCCCCCATGGGATCCCGCCAGCTCAGGCGATGGATCATCCTTCCGCTGAAGAACCTGCAGCCCATCGGGGAACGGCTCGATGCGGTTGAATATTTCACACGCGACGGGGAGTCAACCGATCGGATCCGGCATCATTTCCAGCAGATCGGCGATCTTGAACGGTTAATTTCAAAAGTTGCCGTCGCACGGGTAAACCCGCGGGAGATGATCTACCTGAAAAGAGCGCTTGATGCCATCGAGGATGTTAAGGCGTTATGCGAATCATCCGGCAACGACGGGCTGAAAAAGATCGGCGATCAGCTGAATGTTTGCCAGATGGTGCGCGACCGCATCGAAAGGGAGATCAATCCTGATCCGCCGGCACTGGCCATCAAGGGGAACATCATCCGCGAAGGATTGTCCCCCGAGCTCGATGAGCTGCGGCAAATGGCATTTTCAGGGAAGGATTACCTGGTCAGCATCCAGCAGCGCGAGATTGAGCGAACGGGTATAACCTCCCTGAAGATCGGATATACCAATGTGTTCGGATATTATCTTGAGGTGACCAATGCGCACAAGGAAAAGGTTCCGCCTGAATGGCAGCGCAAGCAAACACTGGTGAATGCAGAGCGATACATCACTGAAGAACTCAAGGTGTACGAAGAAAAGATCCTTCATGCCGAGGAGAAGATGATGGAGATTGAACTGAAGCTTTACAATGATCTGATCCTGTTCCTGGCCGATTACATCCAGCCGATCCAGCTCAATGCCTCCCTGATCGCCCGGCTGGATGTGCTGGTTTCGTTTGCGGCCAGCGCCGTAAAACATCGTTATGTACGGCCCGAACTGAATAATTCTCTCATACTGGATATCAGGGCAGGGCGGCACCCGGTCATTGAACAGCAGCTGAAAACGGGGGAGGAATACATTGCCAACGATGTTTACCTGGAGGACCGTTCACAGCAGATCATCATCCTTACCGGGCCAAACATGTCGGGAAAATCAGCCCTGCTCCGTCAAACGGCGCTGATCGTCCTGATGGCGCAGATGGGGAGTTTTGTCCCGGCCGAAAGTGCTGTTCTTGGTTTGACCGACAAGATTTTCACTAGGGTAGGGGCCTCCGACAATATTTCGTCAGGCGAATCGACCTTTATGGTAGAGATGAACGAAACAGCCAGCATCCTGAATAACATTTCAAACAGGAGTTTGATTCTCCTCGATGAGATCGGTCGGGGAACCAGTACCTACGACGGGATCAGCATTGCCTGGGCCATCGCGGAGTTCCTGCATCAGCATCCGTTGTATAAGCCGAAGGTGCTCTTTGCCACCCATTATCATGAACTCAACGAGATGGCAGGGCTCATGCCGCGCATTAAGAATTATCATGTGGCCGTAAAGGAGATCCAGAACAAGGTGATTTTTCTGAGAAAAATACTTCCGGGAGGCAGTGAGCACAGCTTTGGGATTCATGTGGCAAAGATGGCCGGAATGCCGTCGTCCGTGCTTGAAAGGGCCGGAGAGATGCTCAGGCAGCTCGAGGAAAGCCACAACGCCGAGGAGCTTGGAAAACCGATGAAGGATAAGTTTCCGGGATCCGGCGGAAAAGGAAGAAAACCAAGGTTCTCCGCCCATTCCGGTTCAATCAGCGACCCGGGCTACCAGTTGAGTTTCATCCAGCTTGACGATCCTCTTCTGCAACAGATTAAGGAAGACATTCTTAACACAGAGATCAACACACTCACCCCGGTTGAAGCATTGCTGAAGTTGAACGAGATTAAAAAATTGCTTGAAAAAAAGTAGGAGGAGATGAAAATTTGTCTAAATTTGCAGCCTTAAAATTACCATGCGAAAGTAGCTCAGCTGGTAGAGCACGACCTTGCCAAGGTCGGGGTCGCGGGTCCGAATCCCGTCTTTCGCTC
>JBAXVX010000042.1:0-21969 GCA_037128705.1 Bacteroidota bacterium
GTCACGCGTCACGTGTCACGCGTCACGTTCTTTGTGTCACGTGTCACGCGTCACGCGTCACGCCTTGATCTTCCTTCTCATTGCCGCGCACGCCTATTCCCAGGATGTTAAACCACCGGTCACCCTGCAATTCCAGCAGCAGGCCCCTCAGGCCGGTAATGAAGAACAGATGGCGCTCCAGTTCTATCAAAATCATGAATTTGACAAAGCGGCTGAGTTGTTCGGGCGTATCTACGAGAAAAAACCATCCATATTTAACTACCAGTACCTCTATTTCTGCCTGGTAGAGATAAAAGAATACAACCAGGCCGAACGCCTGGTTAAAAAATGTATGAAGGCCGAACAGGATGCCCCCAAATACCTGGTCGACCTGGGCTATATCAGCTTCCGGGAGGGTCACCCTGATAAATCAAGGAAATATTATGAGGAGGCCCTGAAAAAACTGGTCGCAAACCAGCAGCAGGTCTTTGACCTGGCCAATGCATTCAACACCCGGGGCGAATTTGAATATGCCATCCGAACCTATCAGAAGGGACGTCAGCTGCTGAACAATTCCTATCCTTTCGGCTTCGAAATGGCCGGAGTTTATGAAAGAATGGGTGAGTTTGACAATGCCATGGAGGCTTACCTTGATCTCCTTGAATCGAACAATACCTTTATGAATACAGTCCAGGACCGGATACAGATGATCCTGGCCTATGATGTCAGCAATGACAAGAATGAGAGACTGCGGAAAATTCTTCTTGGCAGGGCCCAGAGGGAACCTGATAAAACCTGCTTTGCCGAGCTGCTCTGGTGGTATTCGATACAGCAAAAGGATTTTGACATTGCCCTCATTCAGGCCAAAGCCCTCGACCGGCGACTGAAGGAAAACGGAGAAAAACTCTCTTCACTGGCCAATCTTGCTGTGTCAAATGAAAGATTCGACATCGCCATCGAATGTTACCAGTACCTTGTTTCAAAAGGACCATCCGGCTTCTTTTTTGAGGTTAGTCGCCGGGAACTGGCCAATACCCGCTATCTCCAGATTATCGCCGAACCAGTCCCATCAAAGAAACAACTTGAATTGCTCGAAAAGGAGATTCACGAAATGCTGAAAGAATCGGAAGATGATCCCTCGAATATAACGCTGATCCGAAATCTTGCACACATTAAGGCCTTTTACCTGGAGAAGCCGAAGGAGGCAACAGATCTCCTGACCCACGTCATTCAACTGCCCGGGATATCTGCCGCCGAACAGGCAAAATGCAAAATAGAACTTGCCGATATCCTGTTGTTTACCGACGACGTTTGGGAGGCTACCCTGTTATATCAGCAGGCTTACCAGGATTTTAAATTCGACGTGCTGGGCCAGAAAGCCAAATTTAAAAATGCCAAACTTTCCTTTTATATCGGGGAATTCAAATGGGCCAAAGCCCAGGCGGATATACTGAAGGCGTCGACCTCCAAGTTTATTTCGAACGATGCCATTGCCCTGTCGCTGCTGATCAGCGAGAACTATGATCCCGACAGCAATACCATCGCCCTGGGCATGTATGCACGCGCCGATCTGCTCGATTACCGCAACGAGGAGGACAGGGCACTTGTAACACTTGATTCTATCCCGCTTACCTTCAGGGAGCACCCGATATTGCAGCAGGTCCTGTATAAAAAGGGAGAGATCAAACGCAAACAGGGAAAATATGCCGGGGCCGACAGCCTTTTCCAGTTGGTGGCTAAGGAATATCCCAATGAAATCATGGCCGACGATGCCCTGATGCAGGCTGCAGCACTGAATGAAAAACAATTGAATAACCGGGCGAAAGCCATGTCACTTTACCAGGAACTGCTTGACCAGTATCCGGGCAGTATTTTTGTCGCGGATGCCCGAAAGAAATTCAGGACCTTGCGGGGAGATAACATTCAATAACAATTCTGAAGATGATGATACGACCAAAAAAACACCTGGGGCAGCACTTTCTTCGGGATGAAAACATAGCCAGAAAGATCGTCAGTTACCTGAATCCTGCCTGGCCCCTGGTACTGGAAATCGGGCCGGGGATGGGTGTATTGACAAAATACATCCTCGAAATTCCTGGTCTCGATCCCTGGTTCATGGAGGTGGACCGGGAATCAGTGGAGTACCTGAAGGGTTTCTTTCCCGGAATTTCAGACCGGCTGATCCAGGCTGATTTCTTATCCTATGATCTGAACGGGTTTCCACCCGCCGGCAATCCAGCTCCTGCTGAAAATGGAATCGATCAGAATCCCCTGGCGAAATTCACGGTGATTGGAAATTTTCCGTATAATATCTCTTCCCAGATATTGTTCAAGGTGCTCGAGTCACGCGACCGGGTACCGGAGGTGATCGGGATGTTCCAGAAAGAGGTGGCCGAAAGACTGGCAGCGCCTCCCGGAAGCAAGACCTATGGAATCATCAGCGTTCTCCTGCAGGCTTTTTATGACATAGAATATCTTTTCACGGTGAACGAATCGGTTTTTTCACCCCCGCCAAAAGTTAAATCCGCCGTCATCCGCCTGCAGCGGAACAATACGGCGAAACTGGCCTGCGATGAAACATTCTTTATCCGCCTGGTGAAAACAGCGTTCAACCAGCGCCGGAAAACCTTGCGGAATGCAATACGGTCCATGCTTCCGCCCCAGGACATTGCAACCAGGTCATCCATCCTTTCCTCCTATCTCGACCTGCGTGCCGAACGGCTTTCGGTGGAGGATTTCGTCCAGCTTGCGATTGAACTATCCCGGCATAACGGAATTTGATCTTTTACAGTCCCATCCTTTTTGTCATGCTTGGTGTTCCTTTTACCAGGGTTTCAGCATTTCCTGACAGAATGGCTGTGAACGGCAGGGCATTTTATCATCTGGTATGGCTGTTGTCATAATTAAGATCAAATACAAATAAACCAGATTGTTTATCAGCAACGACTTCATATATGACAATTTATTCACCCAAAAACAAATTATTATTCCTGCTGTTCATCCTGATGAGTCCCAACCTGTTTGCCCAAACAGGTTTGATCAGGGGCCATATTTTAAATCACAAGAACAACGAACCGATCCCATTTGTAAACGTGATCATCGACGGCAGGCCTACGCAGGGAGCTACCAGCGATGTTGACGGGGTTTTCGTCATCACAAAGGTTGCCCCTGGATATGTTCGTCTTGTAGCGACAGCCGTGGGATTTAAAAAATTTATCTCGGACGATTTCCTGGTTACCAATTCCAAATCATCAGATATTGACATCCGCATGGATGAAACGGTCATCACGCTTTCGCAGGTGGAGATCAGGCCGTCGGTGGTTGAACGCAATGAAGAGGCGCCGGTTTCACTGCAAAAACTTACCATCCAGGAGATTGAAAGAAGCCCGGGTTCAGGCCGGGATATTTCAAAGGTCATCCAGAGCTTGCCCGGCGTGGCGTCATCCCCTTCGTTTCGCAATGATGTCATCGTGCGCGGAGGCGGCCCCGGGGAGAACAGGTTCTTCCTCGACGGGGTGGAAATTCCATACCTGAACCATTTTTCCACGCAAGGCGCTTCGGGCGGCCCGGTTGGCATCATCAATGTCGATTTTATCCGCGAAGTTCAACTCTACTCAAGTTCCTTTCCTACGACCAGGGGCAATGCGCTCAGTTCGGTGATGGACCTGCGCCAGGTGGACGGGAACAAGGATAAATTTGGGGGACGCATTTCACTGGGTTCCAGCGACCTTGCTCTGACCCTGAACGGACCCGTTACCAAAAATTCATCCATCATTTTTTCGGTCCGCCGTTCCTACCTGCAGTTCCTGTTCAGCGCGTTAAAACTTCCCTTCCTTCCGACCTACAACGATTATCAGTTCAAGTATAAAATCGACATCGACAAGCGGAACCAGCTCTCGGTCATTTCAATCGGGGCCCTGGATAATAACAAGCTGAACACAGGGATTGCCAATCCGGATGCATTTCAGGAATATATTCTGCAGTCACTGCCTGAAAATGACCAGTGGAGTTACGTGTTTGGCCTGGTCTATCGTCATTTTCGGGCCAAGGGATATGATACCTGGGTACTCAGCCGCAATATGCTGAACAACGACCAGATCAAATATACCAACAACGTGGAGGTTCCCGACAGTTTGCTGTTCAAATACAATTCGCAGGAGATCGAGAATAAACTTCGCTATGAAGGACTTACCGACCTGGTGAAATGGAAAATCACCTATGGTGTGGGGCTTGAATATGCTAAATACACGAATCAGACCTACCAGAAGATTTATTTAGCCGACAAGGTTCGTACGCTCGATTACAATTCGAAAATTGAAATGTGGAAATGGAGCCTGTTTGGACAGGTTAACCGCGCGTTTTTCAATGACCGGTTCAATCTCAACTTTGGGATCAGGATGGATGCCAACAACTATTCCGACCGGATGAACAACCTCCTGCAGCAGTTTTCACCCAGGTTCTCGGCCTCCTTTGCTTTTGTTCCCGACAAATTTTTCATCAATTTCAATGTTGGACGATATTACCAGCTTCCGGCCTATACTTCGCTTGGGTTCCGAAACAACAGTGGCATGCTGGTCAATGATTCGCTGGGGATCCAGTACATCTCGGCCGATCATATCGTACTGGGTCTTGAATACCTTCCAATAGCCAACGCTAAGGTCTCGCTTGAAGGATTTTATAAATACTACCGGAATTATCCCTTTTCGATCAGGGATTCCGTGGCGCTCGCAAGCAAGGGAACCGACTTTGGCGCGGTGGGGGATGAACCGTTGCTTCCGATCTCAAAAGGGAGGGCCTATGGTTTTGAAGTCCTGATAAGAAATGCGGATATCTTCAAATTCAATTTCATCATGACCTACACTTTCGTTCGCAGTGAGTTCACAGATTATGAAGGCCGGTATATCCCGTCAGCCTGGGATAATCGAAACCTGATTAATTTAACTGTTGGCAGGAAGTTTAAGCACAACTGGGAAATCGGGGCAAAATGGCGGTTTGCCGGCGGGCAGCCCTATACGCCGTGGGATATGAACAAATCGAGCCTTGTTTCAGCCTGGGATGCCCAGGGCAAAGGCTATCTCGATTACAATGCCTTTAATACCCTCAGGCTGACTTCATTTAACCAGCTCGACATCCGGATTGATAAGGGATTTTACTTTAAAAAATGGTCCCTGATGTTTTACCTGGATATACAGAACATACTGAATTTCAAGGCTCAGCAACCCGATTTACTGGTCAACACCCAGGAAGATGGTTCGGTAGAGAAGTATGTTGACCAGGAGGGACAGGAGCGATACAAGCTGCGAACCATTGAACGCAGTGCCGGGACTGTTCTACCCTCCATTGGTATTATGGTCGATTTTTAAGCAGGGATAGTGAGATCAATGCTGCATTGAACGGCGCCTGGCCCTCATCTCCTCCAATTGCGTTAAATATAATTTGAATTGATCGGCGGTAAGCACATTCTTCAGTTCACCCTCTTTCTGCTTGTTGATTTTCTCCGCTGACTTTCTCTGTTCGGCGGTGTCGGCTACTTTCCTGACCTCCTCCATTTTTTTTGAATACTTCAGGTTGATGGCAGAAACCTTGGGTTCCTGTGCGGCGGTCAGCGATAAACCCTCCTTCATCATCGCAGTCTGGCGCTTGGCACGGTCTTCGGGGGTTGCATTGCCTTGCCCCATCCCGGGGCGGCCATCCTGTGCCTTCAGTGATGCGGCCGTGATCAGCATCAGGGTAATCAAAGCAAATGCAAGGCGAAGGCTCTTTTTGTAATTTAACATGGTTCCCATGGTCTTATGATTTTAGTAGTAAGGATTAAGTTAAAACAGCGATATCAGGCTTTTGTTTTATAGGCGAACCGTTTTTTTATATTCCAGAAGAAATAAAAATCACTCCTGCGGTATCTGAATATTTCCTGTAAAGGCGTATTTACCATTTTTGAATAAACAACCATGAAGATGAGCGACCCGACAGCATAGCTGGCATTGGTTGACCACGCTGCTCCTATACCGCCATAGCGCGGGATCAGGAACAGGTTCATGATGAAGTTGATGACCAGTGCCGGCATGAATGCGTAGATGGCGATCTGGGGTTTCCCCATCCCGGTGAGTCGGCTGTTAAGGATCCGGAATCCGACCAGGATCAGGATCCCGGGAAGAACAACCTGGATCATCGAAACACTTGGAATATATTCCTGCCCGAAGATCAGCGGGACCAGTGAGGGCGCTGCAAAGAAGATCAAAAGACCTGTTACCAGCCCGATGAGCAGTGAAACCCTGAAGATGGAAGCGACCGTCCGGTGAACAAATTGGTCGTCGGTGGTATTGGCACTGCGGCTTAATACAATCGATTCAATGGCAAAAGGAATGTGCCACAATTGTTCCGCGATCTGCATGGCAACCGAATAGAATCCAACCTCCTCGAGGGTCGACAGTTTTTTCAGCATCAGGATGTCAAGCCGGTAATTGAGTTGCATGATGAAAATCGCGATGGCGTTCACCAATCCGAGTTTGATCATGCTTTTCATAATTCCTTCATGATATTTCCAGGTGATGTTATACCTGAATTCGATGAAGATCATCCGGTAGGTAAACAAAAACATGATAAGATTGGCCAGGGCGATCGCGGCAAAGGCTCCCAGGACCGACATCTTCAGAAAATATACGAAAAAAATGGTGAGCAAAAGGGTAATGATTGTCGGACCTGCATTCAGGATCGCCGCCCGTTTTATATCCTCTTTTCCCAGGAAAACCCCTCCGGCAAACACATTTGTCAAAAGCAGCGGAATGGTAAGCAATACCATCACAATGATCAGCGGATCAAATAGCTGGCTTTCGGAAAAGAAATAGACCATGCCGCAAATGATGATGCTCAGGGCGCTGGTCCAGAGCAGGAGAATGAACAGGGCTGAAACGATATGGTCCTCGGGGATGAGTTTGTTGCCGATATGATAAATGGTGCTTCGCCTGATGCCGAGCTGCGTAAAGCCGATCACCATGATCGGGATCACAATGATGGCGGAATAGAGACCGAACCCGGCGGCGCCGAGCATACGCGAAAGGATGACCCCGATAACAAGATTGCTGACGGTGACGGTCAGGTTGCTTCCGAGGAAACTGAGAATATCACGCAGGTAAGTTCTCCTGGCCATTAACGGTTTTCCTTTGCCCCAATGAGGTTACTCCGTACCGAAGGCCCGTAAAAAATGAAAAGGGCTAAGGCTATGATAAACAGGTTGCTTATCCCGATAAGTCCCATGTTGAAAAGGGTATCAGATAATGTGGTTCCCAGCAAATCAGTGGAATTGGCCCCGTAAAAAAAGATCAGAATGATAAACAGCGCTGTCAGAAGGATCTGTCTTTTAGAGGCTAAATAAAATATAATCAGAATGATGAGCGGGAGGGTACAAAGAAAGTGTTCGGAGTCGGTCTTCACCAGGTTTGGCAGGATGGCAATGAGAACGAACCATTCCGACAGGAATCCTGCCGTTTGTACCCGTTCGGTGTCGCCATGCTTTTTCTCAAAAACCCTGTTGAAATAATGCATGATCAGGAATACCAGAGCACCTCCTGCAATGATCACATACTGAAATTCATTGGGAATATTTGGATTGATGTAGAAATGAAGCAGGTACTGAATCGAGTTGTGGCCGGGATAATTGGCGTTATGCGCGAAAATATTGCGGAACCATTCGGTGTATAAAAACACCGTGTAGGAAAATCCAAAAAAGAGCGCAGGGATCAGGAACGCCAAGACCAAGGTCCCTCCCAGGCTGGCAAGGACTTTCCATCTCTTACGGAACAGCAGCGGAAGGATCAGGATCAGGAAGAACGGCTTTGTCAGAACCACGAGTCCGAACAGGATCCCGGAGAGGATAAATCTTGATTTCATGAGCGCATCGGCCGAAAAACAGAGCAGGAGAAGCAGCAACACATTGATATTCCCCAGGTGGAGTTCCTTGACAAAATGGATAAGAACGCACACGAAAGCCAGTGTAAATAGCAGGTTTATATTTTTCCAGGATTTTTCATGAAGATAGTTTTTATACACTTCATAGATGATGAAAAATACCAGAACAATGACAGACCCCAACAGGAAAAAATGAATGATCCGCGCAATTTCAAAGGGGAACAGGCAAAAGGGGAATACAAAAAACAGGGTGAATGGCGAATATTTGTACAACCCCGAACTGAGTCCGAACGGGATCCCGTAAACCTGTTCGCCCGCCAGCAGCGCCTTTGCAGCCAGGTAATAGACTTTAAAATCATTCAGCCAGAAGCGGCCGTTGATGTTTTCGAAGGTAAAAATAACCAGCATCATGACCGATGCGAAAGCAGTGAATTTCCATAATAATTTCAAAGTACCTTTATCCATACGAAAGTTATTTAAAAGAAATTGTTCACTCGTCACGCGTCATTATTTCCTCCACTCCGGCAGCCTCCCGGGTGTTACCGGCGCTCCAAGGTTCTCCAGCTCTTTTTCAAGCTGCGGGATATCAGATTCACCGATTTTTTTGATCTGGTCGTACACAGGCGGAAATTCAGCCTCCAGGATGGCATAGGCATCTTTTTGTGTCTGGGAAGGATCGCCGGTACTCGACCAGCTCATCCAGCTGAGTTTCCCGAGCCGGCTGTTCAGCGATACCGGGGCCGGCGGGTTTTCCTCTTCACTGGGCTTGTTGGTATTGCGGTTGAACTTCACATTGAGGATCTCATCAAGCTGCAACTGCACGGCAAGCGCCTTTTTCATCAGTTCAGGGCTGGCTGACGGGGTGCTGTTCAAAGCCTGGAGAATGCTGGCAGCCCTTTTTTTCAGCGCTTCAGCATAATTTTCGGTTCCCTGCATTGCACGGGTGAGTTCTGCGACTTTTTTATGGAACTCGACCATCAGCGGCCGGTTGGAAGCAGGCAGGGTGGTATTGTTCAAAACCACGGCATTGAAATCGACCGGACCGGCCAGCAATTTGGTATCGCCATTGGCCGTCAGTGTCATGCTGACTTTATACTTTCCGGGCATGGCGAGCACTCCGCTGCCATTGTCCCCCAGCGGGTCAAATTTATCGGTTTCCACGACCCTGGTTGACTGGTATCTCAGGTCCCAGTTGATTCGATTGATCCCTTTCGACAGGCTTTTGCGGATGATGCGAACGGGTGAACCATTCGCATCGGTCACCGTGAAGGTGAGGAACGGTTCAATCTCCAGTTTTTCGGCCCGAAGATCAGCTTCGGATGGTTGCGGGATCCGCTCTCCTTTTTTAAATAATTCAGCCTCTTTCTCTTTGCGGATATCCTTCCTGGTTTTGGGAACCTCCTTGATAAAATAGGTGAATACGGCACCGAAATCAGGATTCTTGGCTACGTAAACGGTCGAACCCTGCGAACCTTTCGTATCTGTTGGCAGGTACATCAGGGCATCCTTTACAGGAAAGAGATAACCGTTCTGATCCAGGGTCTCTTTTTTCAGATTCCGGAGGGGGGAATAATCATCAAGGATGTAAAATCCGCGTCCAAAAGTGGCCAGCACCAGGTCATTCTCCCTTTTCTGGATTGCCATGTCTTTGATACACACCGAAGGAAGGCCCGATTTGAGCTGGATCCAGTTTTTGCCGCCATCAATGGTAAAATAACAACCGAATTCGGTTCCGGCAAAAAGCAGGTCGGGGTTGATATAATCCTGCATGATGCTGTGAACAGTCCCGTTTTCCGGCAGGTTCCCGGCAATCGAATGCCATGTTTTACCCTTATCCGTGCTTTTCAGCAGGTAGGGTTTGAAATCGTCGCGTAGAATGTTGTCGAAGGAGGCAAATACCACGTTTTCATCAAACCGGGAGGCGAAAATATCACTGACATAGGTGTTTTCAGGAATTCCCGGGAATTTGTCGATTTTGGTCCAGCTCTTAGCATCTTCCGAAACCTGGATCAGGCCATCGTCGGTGCCGGCGTACAACAGGTTCTCCTTCACCGGTGATTCATCAAATGAGATGATGGTTCCATACAGCGAGGTTGAAATATCCTTCTGAACGGCATCGACAGGCCAGAATTTTCCCATCACAGGCCAGCTGTTGCGGTCGATCTTCGCCGTAAGGTCATCACTGATCACCTGCCAGGTACTTCCCCGGTCATCACTGCGGAAAACCTTGTTGGCCGTTGTATAGAGACGGGTGGGTGAATGCGGGCTGAGGATCAGCGGGGTGTTCCAGTTCCATTGGTAGCTGTCTTCCCCTTTGCGTGGCTCCGGCCTGATATCCACAGCCTCCTGGCTTTTACGGTCATAACGGACCATGCCGCCATATTGCGATTCGGCATACACGATGTTGGGATCAACCGGGTCGATCTGCGACCAGAAGCCATCCCCTCCGTTGGTGTTGAACCAGTCGTCGGTGAGAACGCCTGCCCCGGCTGTGTTGCGCGACGGGCCGCCCATGCTGTTGTTGTCCTGTGTGCCGCCATATACATAGTAAAATGGGGTGGAATTGTCAACCTGCACACGATAAAACTGAACGACGGGCAAATTCGACTTGAAAATGAACTCTTTTCCCCCGTCGAAGGATTCATAGGCGCCGCCATCGCTTCCGATAAAAAAATGTTTTGTATCATCCGGATCGATCCACATGGCATGATCATCCACATGGCGTTTGTTGTTGCCAACCTGCCTCCATGTTTTTCCGCCGTCTTCGGTATACTGGGAGATGGTTTCGACTGAATAGACTTTGTCCGCATCCTTGGGATCACAATAAATTTCGTTGTAATACTGGCCCTGGGCCGCATGATCGCTCATCTTCTGCCACGATGCCCCGCGGTCGGTACTTCTGTAGAAACCCTTGGCATCGGGGGTTGATTCAATGATGGCATACAGCACATCCGGGTTTACCGGCGATATGGCCAGGCCAATGCCCCCCATATCAGCGCCGGGAAGACCCGAGGTGAGTTTATCCCACGATTCACCTGCATTGACCGACTTGTAGATGGCCGTCTCCGGTCCACCGCCGATTTTGGTGAACACATGACGCCTCCGCTGCTCCGACGATGCATACAGCACGTCCGGATTTCGCGGATCGAGCATGACATTGTTCACACCGGTATTTTCACTGATCTCGAGGACCTTCTTCCAGGTTTTTCCGCCATCGGTGGTTTTGTACAACCCGCGGTCGCCGCCCGGACCCCATACCGATCCCTCTGCCGCCACATAAACCACATCGGAATTGCGCGGATCGATGAGGATCTTGCCGACCTGGCGCGAGTCCTTCAACCCCATGTTTTTCCAGCTCTTCCCGTTGTCTGAACTCTTGTACACCCCGTTGCCGTATCCGAGCGATCGCTGGTGGTTGTTCTCGCCGCTTCCTACCCAAACCACATTCGTATTGTTCGGATCGATCACCACACACCCGATGGAATAGGTTCCGTTGTTGTCAAAAACAGGCTCGAAGGTGGTTCCGTTGTTCTCAGTTTTCCAAACATGACCTGAAGCAACGGCAACAAACCATTCGCTGTGATTTTTGGGATTCACGGCAAAATCGGCAATGCGCCCTGAACAAAAGGCCGGGCCGATGCTCCTGAACTTCAATCCGCCAACCAGTCCCGAATTGTAAACAGAATCTTCCTTGGGTTTGTCTTTCTCTTTTGATTTTTCCTTTGCGGGTTCCTTTGATTTGGCCTTTTTTTGTTTATTCCCTGCAAATCCGGGGAGGATCAGGCTGAGGACCAGGGTTCCGGTGAGGAACCAGACGGAAAATCGTGATAATTTCATATTGGATTATTTTTGAGAGATTTCGTTTTTCAACAATGAATGAATCGTTTCGGAAGAGGGTTTGACAATTCCCTTTTCGGTGATGATCCCGGTGATATATTTTGCCGGGGTAACATCAAATGCAGGATTGAAGGCAGGGGATCCCGGGGAACAGACAAGTACGCGGATGGTTTGACCCTCAGGTGTAACTCCATCCTGGTAGAGCACCTCCTCTTCGCTTCGTTCTTCAATGGGAATGTGTTTCCCGTCAGGGCAATCCCTGTCAAATGTCGAAGTCGGGGCCGCAACATAGAAAGGGATTCCAAATTCTTTGGCCGCAATGGCCTTTTCGAGGGTGCCTATCTTGTTGGCGGTATCCCCGTTGGCGGCAATCCGGTCGGCTCCAACGATCATCAGGTCGATTTTACCAAGCGACATCAGCCACGCCCCGGCATTGTCAGGGATAATGGTATGCGGCACCCCGGCCTGTTTGAGTTCCCAGGCCGTGAGCCGTGCCCCCTGGCTTCGCGGCCTGGTTTCATCAGCATATACAAAGATCTTCTTCCCGGCCTGGTGGGCCAGGTATATCGGGGAGAGCGCCGTTCCGTAGTCAACAAAGGCAAGCCATCCTGCATTGCAGTGGGTCTCAATGTTCATCCCGTCGCGGATCAGCGCATTGCCGAATTCACCAATTTTCAATGAATCGGCGGCGTCGCGGTCGGCCACCTTCTGCGCCTCCAGAATGGCGGCAGCGCGCGAGAGCAGGGAGGCGCTGTACACCCTTTCAACTGCATAAAAAAGGTTTCGTGCGGTCGGCCTGGTTGATTCGATGGTCCGCCTGGCTTCATCGATGAATAACAGGAAATCAGAATCAGGAGCCTCCAGGGCTGCCTGGGCCATGGCAAAGCCGGCAATGGCCCCGATGGCGCCCGCCCCGCGAACCATCATCGTCCGGATGGCATGGCAGCTCTCCAGGTAAGTTTTTGCTTCGTGAATGTGAAAATGAAAAGGCAACAGGTTCTGTTCGATGAAGAAAACTGAGTTTCCCTTCATCCACACCGTCCGGTAATCAGTTCCGTTGACTTTCAAAACAGATCAATGGACAGTAAGAATGGTATCGCGGATCGCATAGGGGGGAAGTTGAATATTGAATCTTCCGGAAAGAGAGAGGCTGTCACGCCGGGCATAACACACTGCCCAATATTTCCGGGGGTACAGGCGGTTAAAAAGGGCTCGTCCAGCAGCATTGGTGCTGGCGCTGCGCACCAGTATCCCCTTGTCAAGGCTGTCCTTATTGAGTGCCAGGTAAACAAAAGAGCCCACCATGAAGACACCCTGCTGGGTTTGTACCGTGACCGTAAGGGTAGCAGAATCAGGATCGTAGTCCTCCCACACCGGTATGGGGATGGGATTATCGATTTTGTTTTTACAGGATACCCATAGGAGGGTGATCAAAATCAGCGCTGATATGTTATAAAGTATAAATTTCGGCGCCATGGCAGGAACTTAAAAATTAAAAGATCTTAAAGCCCAGGCTGACCACCCACACATTATTTTTGGAATCAAAACTCCAGTTTTGGACATCCTTAACCAATTGATTCAATCCAAGCTGGTAACGTAAATCAAGTGTAAACATCCAAACATCAACGCCTGCTCCTGCCTGAAGGCCCCAGTTTACTGATCTTAAATCAGCACTGGTCAATTGCTGGGTACTGGTACCCCCTTCAGAGATGCTTTTATTTACAACGAATGAGGCTGTGGGACCAGCAAGAATCCGAAGGTTGACGAAATCGCCCTTGATAATCTGAAAACCAAGGAGTACAGGGACATCGATCGAACCAATTTTCACATTCTGTTCCCAATTGGAAGCATTACTGGTAAACACCCCTCCCTGGGTTGTGTAATATATTTCAGGTTGCACATAGAAGCGGTTCCCGATGCGGGCAAAGGCACCGATCTGGAACCCCGATTTGAACCCATTTTTAACTGTATCGATGTTGGTTGAAATCTTCGAAGCATTGTACCCCACCTTGATGCCAAGGTGGAATTTGGCATACATCACCTCTGCTGAAAAAAGAATTAAAACAAATAGGATGAGTTTTTTCATTGTGAACAGTTTTAGTTGCCAGACAAAAATAGAATATTATTTCAAATAATCAAAAAACCATCCCTTCAGATTTTTTTTGTCACGCGTCACGCGTCACGTTTTTTTTTGTCACGCGTCACGCGTCACGTATTACCCGATCCGTTCAAATCCGGTATACGGCACCAGGACCCTGGGAATGTTGATCCCTTCAGGGGTCTGGTTGTTTTCAAGCAAGGCGGCCACAATCCGTGGAAGCGCCAGCGCACTTCCGTTCAGCGTATGTGCGGGACGAATTTTCCCGGCCTCATCCCTGAACCGGAGCTTAAGCCTGGTTGACTGAAAAGTCTCAAAATTTGAAACCGAGCTCACCTCAAGCCACCGGGCCTGGGCCGACGACCATACCTCCATGTCGTAGGTGAGTGCTGATGTGAAACTCATGTCGCCGCCGCAGAGTTTCAGCACCCTGAAGGGAAGTTCGAGCTTCCGTAACAGACCCGTTACATAATCCTTCATCTCTTCCAGAACCTCGTATGATTTGTCAGGATGGGCGATCTGTACGATCTCCACCTTGTCGAACTGGTGCAAACGGTTCAGCCCGCGTACATCTTTGCCATAGGATCCGGCTTCACGGCGGAAGCAGGCTGAATAGGCCACGTTTTTCGTCGGGAGATCCTGGCTCTTCAGGATGGTGTCGCGGTATATATTGGTAACAGGAACTTCTGCCGTCGGGATAAGATACAGGTCATCCAGGTCAGCATGATACATTTGGGCATCCTTATCGGGCAGCTGCCCTGTGGCATAAGCCGAAGCTGCATTGACCATATAGGGAGGCTGAACTTCGGCATATCCTGCCTTCATGGCCTCATCCAGGAAAAAATTGATCAGGGCACGCTGTAACCGCGCCCCCTTACCTTTGTATACAGGAAAACCCGCCCCGGTGATCTTGTTCCCGGTGATAAAATCGATGATATCATATTTCGTCGTGAGATCCCAGTGGGGAACGGCTGTCGGATCAACCGGCTTGATTTCGCCCTCCTGCATGACCACCAGGTTGTCTTCCGGAGTTTTACCTCTCGGAACGGAAGGGTGGGGGAGGTTGGGAACGCGGACCAGGATTTCATCCAGCTCCTTTTTAATGCTTTCGAGCAGGAGATCCAACTCCTTTCCATGGTTCTTTAATTCACCGGTCTGGTCCTTTAACAGGTTGGCTTCAGCAGTTTTACCTGATTTAAACAGGATGCCGATCTCCTTGGCCAGGCTATTGCTCTGTGCCTGGATGTCGTCAAGTTGTTTCTGGGTTTCACGCCGTTTGTCATCCAGTTCAACAATCCGGCGAACAACCGCATCCCCGGAAAAATTTTTAATGGCAAGGCGGTCAATCACCTCTTGCTCATGTTCGCGGATAAAATTCAATGAAAGCATAAAACGATTATTTATGAACAAAAATAGTCAAAAAGCTTCAGGCGGAGACAAAAAAAGTCGGCAAGGTATAACCCAAGCCGACCCTTAAAAGAATAACCTTCAGCACGAACTTTCGTGCGATAACACTTTAATTGGCAGTCTCTTCCATAGGAACGATCGAAACAAATGAACGGTCACTCCTTTTTTTCTTGAATTCAACGATGCCATCGGTGAGTGCGAAAAGGGTATGGTCCTTGCCAATCCCAACATTCAGTCCCGGGTTATGTACCGTTCCGCGCTGGCGGAGAATGATGTTGCCTGATTTGGCAAACTGACCACCATATATTTTTACGCCTAAGCGTTTGCTATGCGATTCGCGGCCGTTGCTTGAACTTCCCGCCCCTTTTTTGTGTGCCATACACTATATTATTTACGAATTACGAATTACGATTTACGATTTTGGAATGCAGCATTATAACTCTGCGGATTCCTCTTCCGTTTCCTTTACTTTTTTGGCCTTGGATGCGCCTTTCACACTTATTTTTTCAATCAGGATCTTACTGAAATCCTGGCGGTGACCCGATTCCTTTTCGTATCCTTTGCGGCGTTTCTTTTTAAAGACCACCACTTTGTCACCCCTGACGTGATCAACGATCTGGCCCGATATGCTGGATCCCTCCACGAGAGGTTTGCCGACACTGATTTTGCCGTCGTTATCCAGCAGCAATACCTGGTCAAATTCTATTTTTGTTCCCGGATCACCTTCGAGCCTGTGAACAAAGATTTCGTCATCCTTCTCTACCTTAAACTGCTGACCAGCTATTTCAACGATTGCGTACATGATATAATGAATTGATGTTCGTAAAATTGGGAGTGCAAAGTTATAAATTTTTTCAATTTATCAAAGAGATTAAATAAAAAATTGGCAAATTTCAGGTACCACCTCTTCCTTCAATGCAATATTTTGCCTATATTTGTAACAAAAGCAGGCTATTAACGTAAAATATTTTTATTCTGTCAATTGATGTGGATGGCCAAAAGCAGGTTACGCGCTTTTCTTTTTTTTATCTTTAACTGCGGAATATTTTTTTCGTATGGAATCCTTTTGGCCCAGCCCGGAAGAACGGCCCAGGCTGTGCTCACAGGGGTGCTAACCAATGCGCAGACCGGAAGTCCGGTCGTTGGCGCTAAAATATTGGTTGCCGGCCATTTGACCTATTCTGTTGCGGGTGGTTATTATATCCTGAACATAGATACGGCCGGCACGTTCATCGTCCATATCACCAAGGCCGGATTTGATGCCTATGCCTCCAACCCGGTTCCCTTTCAGCCAGGCACAACGGTTACCATGCCGGTTCCTCTTTTTGAAACGCTCAACTCCCCGGTTGAACCGGCTGTGTCGCTTGATACCGCGCAGCAATTGGTTCATGTTACCTGGGGTCCACCGGTGGGGAACTATGAACTGATCTATGATGACGGCCTCCAGGATAATTTTACGATATGGGCCCTGCAGGGAAATTTGAATGCCCTCAGGATCACCCCTCTTGCATATCCTGCTTCAGTGTCAGGAGGCTCTGTCAACATCGGGCAGCCTGCAAATTACCCGGCTGGAAGCAATCCGTTCGTCCCCTTCCAGATAAAATTGCTGGATGCATCCGGCCCGGGCGGATCTCCAGGGAACCTGATTGCCGGACCATTTGAGGTGGTTCCGGCCAACTTCGGGTGGGTTGAATTCCTTTTTCCGGCTCCGGTTCCCATCACTTCAGGAAGTTTTTACATGGTCATGGTCCAGGGTGGCAACGCCCCCAATGCCGCTGGCCTCGCGGTCGATGAAAGTTCCACCCGGTTAAGGAGTTATTCACGGTTTGTCACAGGCGGAGCCCAGTGGCTCCCTGCACAGGGGAATTTTATGATCAGGGCCGTTATGACAGGGATGGGCGGACCGGTGAGTTTAACCGACTTACCCGAAGTTTTTTTGAATTATAAAGTATGGAGGCTCCGGCAGGGAGAGGAACAGAATCCGGCCATCTGGACCCAGCTTACAACAACCGAAAACCTTGCCATGACTGACTCCAGCTGGTCATCATTGCCCTGCGGACCCTACCGGTGGGGAATTAAGGCAGGATATACCGGAAACCGTTGGTCGCCGGCAGCCTTTTCAAATGTCCTCGGCAAATGCTGGACAGTTCCCATGGTTTTACATCTGCAGTTTACCTGCCCGGCCACAACTCCCCGGGGATCATTCGTCCAGATGGAAAACCTGGCTTACCATGATACGCTCTATTCCGCCATTGCCGATAGTTCAGGCTATGTGACCTTCCCGACCGTGTGGAAAGGCTATTATCAGATATTTGTAAAAAAATTCGGATACATCGACTTTTACGAGAACCATTCAGCTGACCATGCCGATACGGTCGACCTGATGATCCTGCAGAAAAAAGCGCCACCCGAAAACCTGGTAGTCGAAGAAACAGCGCTGTCTGCTTGCTGGGATGTGCCTGGTTATAAGGAACTTCTGTTTAATGAAAATTGGTCGGGTGGCAATTTTTTCACCCAGGGATGGACTTTGTCAGGGGGTCAGAACTGGAGGATATCCACCAGCATGGGGAACCCGAAACCCTCCGCCATGTTCGGGTGGGACCCTCCTGTTGCGAATTATGAACAATCCCTTATCAGCAGACCCATCGAAGGTGAATACAGCCCGATACTCACCCTCTCCTATGATATTTTTCTTGATAATTTCAGCTCCTCCGTTCCCGACCAGCTGGCAGTCGAAGTGAAGTATGATGGGAACTGGCACACGATAAAAATATGGAACAACCTGGGCGGCAATATCCCCTGGACCCATGATGCACTTGATATTTCTCAATTTTCCGATAAGACCATCCAGATCAGGTTCAGGTCATTCGGGGTAGACTCCTACCAGATCAACGGCTGGTATATCGATAACATCTCCATCCTGGCCTCGGAATCGCCGGGAGTTCTGATACCATGTATTTTTGGATATAATTTTTACCTGGATGATGTACTGATTGCCAGCGTTCCCGATACCACCTATACCATTCCCGGTGAAGATGTGAAATACGACAGCAGCTACAACGCCTGTGTCGTTGCCATATATGCCAGCGGATATTCCGAAGCAGCCTGCGATTCATTCAGTTCACGGTTCCTCTGGCCTCCGAACAATGTGGCCGGAACAATCATCGGGAACAATGTGCTGCTAAACTGGCAAAAGCCGCGGATGCCTGACGATTCAGGGAATTTTGTGACTCCTCCGGGGCTCATTGGATATCATATTTTTAAAAACGATGCACTGCTTGCCTATCTTCCGTTCCCGGATTCATTATCCTTCAGTGATCCGGCGCTGGAACCCGGAACCTATTCCTATCTTGTCAATGCCAGGTACGATCTGACCAGCTACGGGTTTCCGGGGCAGCAGGCCAATTCCGTGTTTGCAGGTCCTGCGCTGGTAGAGGTCAGCTACGGGCTGCCGCTACCGTTTTATGAACCGTGGGATCAGGGGTCATTTTCTTACCAGGGATGGAGTTTTTCGCCCGGTCAGGGGAACTGGACCCTCTCTGTAAATGAGGGGAATCCTGCGCCATCAGCCCTGTTTTCAGGCACCCCCGCGGAAACGGATTATGACTATTCCCTTGAAAGCCCCGTGCTCAATGCCTCTACGCTTGCCTGTGCTGAAATCTGGCTCGATTTTGACCTTCTCCTGCAGGATCAGCTGGCCAATGGTACCGAAAAACTCATGACCGAAATTTACTATAACGGATTCTGGCACCGGAAGGCTACCTGGAAAAACCGGGGGAGTTTCGGGTGGACATCGGTTCATGTCAATATCAGTTCGGCCCGTGGTAAGGCTTTCAGGATCAGGTTCAGAACATCCGGGTTGAATTCCGAAAATTTCCAACAGTGGAACGTCGACAACGTGGAGGTGTATGCCGTATGCCTGCCCCCGGTCAATCTCCAGGGAACTTCGGCTGGCAACGAAATTCAGCTTCAATGGAATCCCCCGCAGTGCAATGGCGGAGGCATAATATTGAACGAAGGTTTTGAAAATCCTGAATTTCCCCCGGCAAATTGGATGCAGGTTGTCCATAATACCGCAGCAACCTGGAGTCACACCGACTATACTTCGCCTGAAGGAGTGCATACGGGAAATTACTCGGCGGGGATCTCCTGGGACTATAACCCCCAGGACGAATGGATTATCGTCCGGAATGTGATGGTTACCGGGAATCTTACTTTCTGGAGCATGGCATACCAGGGTTCGGTGAACGGCGACCATTATTTTGTTAAAGTTTCCACAGATAACCAGGTTACCTGGGAAACCCTGTTCGATCTTTCATCCCTGCCTCCCTTCAGTGGCGGATACAACCAGTGGCAGATGCCTTACTCAGTTGATCTTTCGGCGTATGTTGGTGAAACAGTCGACATTGCCTGGCATGCCTGGGACGGCAACGGACAGGGATGCTGGTACTACTGGGCCATCGACGATTGCTCGGTGGGAGGAAAAATGTTGCAGATATCCATGAATCCGCCCCTGTACGACATTTACCGGCAGGACCCGGGTGCCTCCGATTTTGTGGTGGTAAACCAGGTGCCCGAAAGTGATACTTCTTACATTGACCCGGGCCTTCCTGACGGGATGTACAACTATTTTGTCCAGGTGGTAAACAGCGCCTGCAGCCTTACGATCCCTTCCGATACCATCACGGTCGACGTCATAACCTCAATGGATGAGCCTTCAAAAAGCAGGATGAATGTTTTTCCCAATCCGGCACAAAACCTGGTTACACTTAAATCAGACAGGCCGGTTGACCGTATCCTGATGAGAAATATGCTGGGAATAACAGTTTTGGAATCCAATGCGAATGGCCTGTTCGAGACAAACCTCCGGTTGGAAAGGGTCCCGCCGGGGCAGTATGTTTTGCAGGTTTTCACCGGCAAAGGGACCAGGGAATTTCTTATCTCTGTAGTAAAATAAGCAGGAAACGTAAATAGGCGGAAAATCTATAATTTTTTCTTGAAATCCTGCTGAAAGTTTCCCTCAATTACAGGCTGGGAGATTTTCAGATGAAGGGAGTCAATGGAGACAATGATGAGGGTGCGTTTTACTGCGGTGGAGGTATCTGTCACCACCACTTTATCTCCCTTGGAATTCATCTTCCATACGCCGTGAATGTTCTTTTTTCCGGTGGAAAGTGTAACGGTTTTATCAGCTTTGAATGAAATCCCTGTATACAGCATGTCCCTCAACCCCTGCGCTTTGCCCTTGCCGGCGGCAAGATATTGTTTCTTTAATTCAATCATCTGCTGGGCATCCGAGATGGAATCGGCTTTGGAACTTTTATCCCTGACATAGGCCACCCCATGCTCCTTTTGCCAGTTGCCAACGATGAGCGTGTTGTTAACATGCGAAACAGTGCACGATCCTAAAAACATTGATCCAGTTACGAAGAGGAGTAACCCTATGAGTTTTTTCATTGTGATTCGTTAGAAGTTAAATGTAAGATTGACAAGGGGGACTATTTTTTCAGATATCCGATTTGTACATCACTCGAGGGAAAATGATCTACAATTTCCAGGGTGCTGGCATCAATTTTCACCAGCGAAAGCGTTACCGGCGTGGCGACATTCTGAATATTCAGGGTAATGAGATTCCCTTTCCCGTTCAAATCCCAGGTGCCATTGGCCGTACCCTTCCGGGCGACAATGGTGCAGGTTTTATCCGCTTTGAATTCAATGACATCCTTGAAATCGGGGAACAGCGACTGAAGTTTATTCAACTGATCCTCCTTGTCGGAAGCAGAGGAGGACTTTTCGGATCTTCCCTGTACAAGGACAACTTTTCTGTCGGCTTCATTTTTTGATGCAGTTACTTCAGCCGGGACTCCCAGCGAATCCAATACTGCTGAATAGTTTTCGGATGATGTTTTCGGTAATATAGAAACTATTTTATTGCGGTTCCAGCTACCAATCAGAAGTTGCTCATTTAATTTTTTTGAAGTGCTGCAGGAGGAGAATATTATCAGAAAGGCAATTATTCCACATGAAGCATTGAATGTCTTATTCATCCTGTTATTTTTAGAACTTTTTTGTACCATTAACGTATAAAACTTTAATATAGTTTGCAAAATTATTCTTTTCTTTCAATTTTTTGTTCCGGACAGGCCGTTGTTATAAAAAAAGTTAAAAAAAGTTGCTTTTATTAAAAATGAATTTTTTATATTTGCTTCAGCGTAAAGAAATGAGTGATATTTTTTTACAAGAATGATTATAAAATTAACATAATCAATCATTTAGGAGATGATCCCTGAATGATGTATTATTATGAACAACACCCTATATATATATCAATTGAAAAATTGATCCCCATATCATGTTAATTCGTTTAGTAATAACCTAAATTCTAACCTTATGAAAATCGTTACAAAAATGGTTTCAAAGTCGATGATGCTTCTTGCAATTTCGATTTTGTTATTTGCTAAATCCGGATTGTCAATTGAAAACTATGTCCAAATCGGGACAGGCACTGTCGTAACTTCCCATCCTTTCTATGCATTATATGCTGATAACCGCGATCAATTGATCTATCTGGCCAGTGAAATGAGCCCAACCCTGATGGCTGGTCCTCTGACTAAACTCGGATTCCAGTTTACCGGAACAACTGGCTTTACCATGCCGAATTTTAACATCAGGATGAAACACACGTCTTTGAGTGTTGTCGGAGGTGGTTTTGATGAAGGTGGCTGGACCACTGTATATTCATC
>JBAXVX010000043.1:0-20852 GCA_037128705.1 Bacteroidota bacterium
AAATGTTCAAACTCGGTACCCGCCTCATTTAGTGTATAAAATACACCCATTACGGCCTGGGTTTCCTTAAGAAGTGACTTCAGGATAGCTCCGGAATATTGTTTGCGCCCCGAATGTCCGATCATGGAACCGGAGATCGCCACAACACCTGCCTGCACCCGTGCTTTCGATTCAATGCTCTCGACCATGATGTTGATGGATTCTCCCAGCCGGCCAAGTTCATTGTTCGACTTAACCTGGTTCCTGATGGAGTAATCTCCCCCGGCAATTTTTTTGGTATCGGTATTTAATTCAACGATCGGGGAGGAGATGGATCTGCTCAGATAATATACGATTAAAGTGATCAGAATGCCCGAAATAACAAACAGGATGAGGAGAAGTTGTCCCAGTGCATTGGTGGGGGCACTCAGCTCGGCCCAATCCTGTTTACACACGAACCCCCAGCTTGTTTCCGGAATATAGGTGTAGGCTGCCAGCACTTTCTCCCCGCGATAATCATCCCCGACTACGATTCCCGTTTTCCCCCGTGCTGCATTCATGGACGGCACCGCCTTGATCTGAAGTTTCAGGGGCGCATTGGCATACCAGCGAAGTTCATTCAGCGCCACCACATCTTTATTCACCAGCAGGGTTTCACCGGTTTTGCCTAACCCGGTCCGGTTGAGCAGTAACTTGTACAGTGAATTCTGAAGATCGACCCGTGCAACGATGATCCCGATAATTTCTTTGTTGCTTTGTCCCGAAGCATGCAAGGGCACTGAAAAGGTCATCGTATTTCCCAAAGAAGAGTTTGAATAATAGATATCCTTTATGTAAAGCCTGTTGTTTTTTAACGGAGCTTCAAAGTAGGAATCGCCTGTTTTATCCTGCCCTTCGGATGAAGCACTGGTTGAAATTTCAACTTTCCCGGTTTTCGCATCGATGATGAAGATCTCCTCATAAACGACATAGTTCATCAAATAATTGGAAAGAATGGCCCTGATCTGTCTTTTATGCTCATTTACCAATTTTTGATTGTTCCTTACATCCATTTCACGGGATAAAAGTCTCAAACCTTCGTTATGGGCCATGGTATTCAGGTTGGCCGACCGTTCGGCAATCCAGGTTTCCACCTGCCCCACCTTCAGGTCGCGGATGGCCGCCAGTTTATCATAGGTCTTTTCTTCGAAGGCTTTTATGCTCTCCCGATACGTAATGATTGTGCCGATAAGCAGGGGCGACAAAGCGAGGAGAAGGAACCAGAAGGTGAATTTGGCCCGGATGCTCGAAAATTTAAATCCTTTCATGCAAATGATTTTTATAGGGTCAATGAATCGTATGGATCATTTTTTTTCAAAAATCTTACAGTATTTCGAAACCTGCCTGAACTTTTCCCTGAAATGGGCCATCGGCGTCTCTGTTTCACCGAGCATTAAAATACCTTTCGGGGCCAGTGATTTGTGCAACTTATTAAAGATCAGTTCCTGGAATTCAGGGTTGAAATAGATAAGAACGTTGCGGCACAGCACTAGGTCGAAGTCTCCGAACACGCTTTCGCTGGGGGCATAGCTTTGTTTGTCGAGCAGATCGTACACCGAAAAGCGGATCATCCGTTTCAGGCTGGGCCGGATGGTAAAGACACCATCATGTCCAGTAAAATAATCCCTGAAGAAACCATGCCTGACCTCTTTGATGTTTTCGGCCGTGTATTCGCCCTGCCTGGCTCTGCTGATTACGCCGGCATCAAAATCGGTCGCAAAAAAATCGATGTGGAGGTTGATCTTTTCGCGTTTGAAATATTCATTCACCAGCATGGCCACTGAATAGGCCTCCTCACCGTCCGAACACCCGGCCGACCAGATCCTCAGGGCTGGGTCGTTTCTATTTTGCTTTGCCTTGATCAGGTCGGGGAGTATTATTTTCGAAAGCAGTTCGAATGAGAGCGGATCTCTGAAAAAGCGGCTGACATTGATCATGAAATTCTCGATCAGCCGGTCCGGTTCGCCTGGATCGGTGGTAAGAAGCTGATAGTAGGCTGAGGGATCTTTGGTTCTGGAGTTGGTTATCCTGTTTGTGATCCTTCGTTCGAGCATCTCCATGTGGTACGCCGAATAGTTAAACCCCCGGTTTACATGCAGAAATTCAAGGATGTCGATAAAATTATACCCCACGTTTTTCAGATTAATCCGGCAACCAAGTTATTAAATATAATGATGCCAAATTTACCCGAAAAAACAGGGTTTGCTTACGGAAGATGGCAATAATTTTTATCCGGATTGTTATACCAGGTTTGGTTTACGGTCCCCCCTGATTCAGCCCAGGCACGGAATTGTGGGTAGGCCAGGAGGATCTCCGTTTTTTCGTTCGGGATCCAGAATTCTGATGCAACTACTTCAAGACCCCAGGGCAGATTGGTGTAGGATCTGTAAAAACCTGTTGGGTTTGTAAAAGTGTTGCCGGGACTCCAGATCCATGAGGTGGGTGAATGATCATCGACGGTTCCGAACAAATTCATATTGGCGGCCATGGTGGGCGGATTCCCATAGGTGTGTACTTCATGATCGCGGTCAAGGTAAATATATACCTGGATCCATGGGTTATTTCCGCCCTGGCTGTTATTCCAGGCGTACCCAAAATCGACCGTCTGGCCCAGGCTTTCAAGAAGGTTGTTGTTGAACAGCATGACGGCGTTACTTACCTGCGGATCCTTTAGTACATTTTGAGGTTCGGTGAAGGTCACTGCGTTTGCCGGAAGGTAGGTGAACTGGGATGCCGTTGCGTCCGACTTAAGCCATTCGATTCCTGCACCACGGGGAATCCCGCCTCCGATCCAGTATACGTTGCTGATCACCCGTCCGCCAACCAGGTTGTTCTGGGCATTCCTGTACTGTTGAACCTTTGTTTTGAGGATGATGTCGTTGAAATCATAATCCCCATAACCTGGCCACAGGTCTTCATAGAGATGAAAATAGTAATTGTTCCCCGACGGAAAGATCGTGTTGTATGCCCTGGTGGGATCCTGGGGCCAGTAATCGGATTCATCGGGAACTCCATCCCCGTCGGCATCGGGCTGCACCGAAATATTCACCCAGGATGCTCCATTGATGACCCCAGGAAAACCTCCGCCCGATGCTGAATTGCCCGCAGCCGTCCCAGATCCCTCGTTGAATTTCCAGTAGCCCACCAAACCTATTTCATTCCCGACAGGGTTTGTGTGATAAAAAGCTGCTGCATCAGCATCACTGAATTCCTTTGTCCAGATGCAGATGTTATCCAGTAGTCCGTGAAAATACTTGTCAGGCGTGTTATCTCCCCACCGGCCAAAGCTCGTAATCAGCACGTTGGGATTGTATGCCATCACACTGCTGCTCATTCCTTCATAGATCCCGTCTAAATATAACTTACGGGTTCCATCGGCCATGAATACGCCGACAACCTGGTGCCACGTGTCGTCCGAGACATTCTGGTTGGTGCTCTTCACATATTCGGTTGATCCGTTTTTTGATTTGACCTCGGCTTTATAAAAATTCTCGGCATACTTTCGGAGGTAGACTCCATAATACCCGGTGGCCGTATTCGGATTGGCAATATTGACCAGCACCATATCGGAGTTTTCAGTACCACCCCCCGGCGTTTTAAACCAGGCGCTGAATGTAAAGGGATACTGTACCACAATACCTGTCGGTCCGTTGTTGCTGACCTGGATGTAATTTCCACCGCCATTCAGATTCAGCGCAAAATCGGCCGAAGCGGATGATTTCAATGCCGGCCCGATCACAAAATCGGTTTGGGCCACCTCCGTCCGGATATATTTGCTGAGGCGGGTTACCGGGGAATAGATCCTCAGGGAATCAGTGCCATAAGGCAGCTGAAAAGAAAAAAGCACCTTATTTCCGGTGATGGATTGCGCATCGAGCAGGTTGCCGCTTTTATCATACAGCCGCAACGTCTGCCCATTCCCGTTCCCGGCAATGTCGACCGCCAGGGAATAGTTTGTAGAACCTGACCAGTCAAATCCGCCAGGAACCTTCATGTCTTTCATTGCCTGGCTGGTATTACCGGGATCGCTGGTTTTTCTGCAGGCGGAGAAGGAGAGGGCGATGATCAGGATCAGGGCACCAGTTTTAATAATTTTCATGGATATATCACTTTGGAAGGGACCAAAACAGGAAATAGTTGCGTCGGACAACAGACATCGAGGGATAAATTTAGTTGTTTTTCAGATCAATGCGGCCGGTGGGCTGACTTTTTATGAAAAATAAATTAACAATATCCGGATAATCCTGGTTACCTTGTTTATCCTGGTTTTTAAGTTGTGTTTGACTGGAAAAAGTATATTTTTGTTACTCAGGAACAACCAACAAAGGAAACCATGAAGAAAAATATTTCACGCAGGGAAGCCTTAAAGGCCATCGGGTTAACGATGGGCACCGTAGCCATCGGCACATTACACCGACGATGAACTCTATCTCGAAAACGGCGACATCATGGTCGACGGAAACAACGTATATGTCGGCATGTCGGGAAATGCCACCAGTCCGAAAGGAGTTGCCTGGCTAAAGCAGTTGCTGGGCGATGAATACAGGGTTCATATCATCCGCCTTAAACCCGATCTCTTCCATCTCGACTGGCTGCTGTCGCTGAATCGTCCCGGACTGCTTACCTATTGCCCGGAAGCGCTCATCGACCCGCTTTCCGAACCTCTTTCAAAATGGGATAAAATCGAAGTGAGGGCCGATGAAATTGCCGGGGCGAACAACCTGAGCATCGACGAAAAGACCATTGTTGTTCCGGAACATCTCACCCGCATAGCCGACTCCTATGACAAGAAGGGGATGAACGTATTGACAATCCCTGCAAAGGACACCATTGAGTATGGCTCCGGACCAAGGTGTCTGACGGCCATTCTCCGGCGCGATCCATAGGGACTCCTTTCCGGTTCCCTGAGGGGATACTATTTTGTAAGACTCCGATAAATATTGTATGTTTGTGGTTCAAACCGGCATTATGCATAAATCAAGTTTATTGATGATGGCGTTGACCATCCCGTTGTTCCTGTTTTTTACAGGTTGCAATTCCAAGGCGAAATCATGGAACCAGGCACAAAAAGATAAATGGACCGAGAGCTGCAAGAAGTTTATGAACGACCGTGGGGTTGCTCAAAGGGATGCAGCGGGCTTTTGTGATTGCATGCTGAAGAAGACCTCAGAAAAATACACCCCGGAAGAGGCGGTTAAGATTACGCCGGCCGAGGAGCAGCAGCTTTGGAAACAATGCGATTATAACTGGTAACGGAAAAGACAGTAATCTGCAGAACAATTTTGCACATTCTGCCGTACCTTTGCTTCACCATGTTCGACAACAAGCGAAATAGCGGTTCAGGCATCTTTGTAATCATCCTGATGATCGTTTTTTTCTCCCTCTTCCAGAAGGAGAAAGATCAGGACAATTCAGCAGTTGCGGCGATTATTTCCGATACGAACAGTTCAGTACTCCAGGCGGTTGCCGGGCCGGTGATCTCGGTCCCCCCAGCTGACTTTTCCCGGATCAACCCCTTCATTTCAAATTTTATATCCCCCGGATATGGCCTTCCCTGCTCGGTGCGTGGTTCAGACAACCTTCTTAACGGTTATCCATGCATTTCGCAGCTGAATCATCCGCTTAATCAACCGTTCATCCCCCTGTTTTTCCTGCAAAAGATACCTGAGCAGGGAGGCGATGACGATCTCCCCGTCCTTTCTTAGTTCACTGAACTTTTATTTCATTGACCGCCGCATATTCATGCACGGTTTTATTATTCCATTCATTGAATTCAACATTTATATTTATGAAAACTTTAAGATATATTTTCATGGGGCTGATGTTGCTCCTGTTCACCCCCGTTGGCCATACTCAAACCCCGGTAGCAGCCAAACAGGTCATTACTTTGCAATGTGTCCCGGGCCATGCACCCGATAAACAGCTCTCTGCATCGAAAGAGATCCTGCTGCGGCGACTGGCGGCCATGGGGATCAGGGATGCCATGATCACCCAGCAGACCGGGGCTTCCGGACTGGTTGTCACGGTAGGGGATACCATTTCCCGCAAAACCCTTTCCGATCTCCTGCTGATCCAGGGTCATATGTGTCTTGGTGAATCCATCCATGAACAGGATGTGAAGGAGGCGCATGGCGATTTTACCGACCCCGGCCATGCTGTTCTGTGTATCACCCTGAAGGAGGAGGCCTGGAAGCGGTGGGAAGATGTAACCATCAGCCATAAAAACCAGCCTGTTGACTTCGTGATCGACAGCAAGGTTTATGGTTCCCCGCGGATTGCGGATAAAATTTCCCACGGGCAGATTTCGCTGAGTGGCAGCGGCTTCTCAAAGGTTGAGGTCAGGAAACTGGTGGCCATCCTTTCGTTCGGAACCCTGCCCCTGAAATTTACTATAGTGGATAATCACTAAAAAGTGGAACATGTCCATGAAAAAATCCCCGTCCTTTCCGGCGGGGATTTTTTTGTCATCATCCCCTCCCCATGATCCTCCAGGCGATCCCCAGGTTCAGCTGGTAATAGTCCCAAAAGGCGTTGAGGTATCCTCCGAAGGAGAGGTCGGCCTGCAGGTTTTCACAGATCCGGAAGGCAACCCCGGTATCCATGAAATATTCGGGGGCTTCATGCAGCGTTGCAAAGCCGTATCCCTCGGCGTATACATCCCATTTCGGGTGGAGGTGGATATCGAAACATACCGCATAAAAATGGGTAGGGCAGGGGGTGATCCCATCCCAGGCGATCCCATAATTATAGCTGAGGTTGAGGTTGCCGGCAAAGTCGTTAGACATGAGCAGGTAAAAGGAGGGGGCCACCTGGTCGGGCCTGAACTCCCTGGTTCCCCAGAAGGGCATCCTCAGGTTGAACATCACCGACAGGTTGGGTATTACCCCGCGCTGGCTGAAAAGTTTGATCTTGGCGCCAAGGTTCAATGGCGTGATTCCGTAAATGACCGTGGTGCCGGTACTGTCCGTTGTAATGTTGTAAGGAAAATCGCACTCGAGGCGCAGCTCAGCCCATTTCAGCACACCGTACCTGACCAGGAGGGAGGAGAAGAGGAAATCCTGGCTGTGAACCGGTCCGTCGAGAAGGCTGGTGAACTGAAGGCCGTTCTCCAGTTGAAACTTCCGGTGCGCCACTAAACCGGGAGGGGTAGCCATGCCGGGCCTGTCGGCCGAAAAGGGGGCGGGATCATCCGTTTGCGCCATCACCGGTGTACAAAGCAGGAAAAGGTGTGAAAGAAACAGCAGGATATACCTCATGGCATCGGCTATGTGATCTGTCGAAAAAAATCATCCATAATTTGCCTGGCCTCTTCGAAGGTTTGATATTCGCTGACCAGGATACCGGGGCATCCGGCGATCATGGCCGACAGTTTCCTGTCGCCTTGCAAACGGTACAGGCACAAAATCTTTTTATGCAGATCAACGGCTGTGGCCATCTCGAAGCCGACCCCCAGGCTGGGTGTGGAGACCTCGGCCACCACGAAATCAGCGCCCGAAAGCCAGCCGATGTCGCGCTTGAAAATCTCCTCATCCGTCATGCCGGCTTCTCCCATCGTGGTAAGGCCGGCCTCTCCGATGTGCTCGGTTAAAACATCCCCGAAACGCTGCAGGTACGAGATGATCTTCTGATAAAGTTCAAGGTCGTTTCGTCCACCCCTGATGGAACCGGCAAAATAGATTTTTTTCATGGCATGGATGCATGCATGGTAAAATAGCTTCAAATATAGGCTAATTTGGGTGGATCGTGCCAATATAATCACCCGTTGTGAGGGATAAAAAGCGCCCGGATCTTTATTTGACCAAAGCCGTTTTCCTGATCAGCCGGATCCTGAACTTGCCGTCGGTAACCTGCTTCGTGAGACCGGTTCTGGTGCGGATCACCCCTGAAAAGGTACCGGTTAACACATCATCTGTTTTATCGGTGATGATCATCTCCACACTCTGATCAAGGGAGCTTCCAATGTAGTTGCACGAATCGCGGGGTCCGAATACGGTGTCGTTCGGGCAGAGGTAGTTATTCAGCTGCACCTCACAAAAGGGGACGGGCTGGTTCAGGGGGAGTGATTCCATCCCGGTGCACTGGATATACAGGGAGATGCCTTTGGTGGCCAGTTTTGCATCATTCCGGTGCATACTGAAAAAGCCATAGGTATAATAAACATTCGACATGGTGTCGGCCATCCCCTCGCTGGTATAGAAGGGGGCTGTAAAGTAGAATGACTCGGAACCGAATTTCCCGCTGATGGATCCCAGTTCAGGAATGACCGGCGTTTCGGGTGTTGCCTCGTCTTTTTTACAGGAAAACAGGAGGGTCAGCAAAGAGAGTAAAATTACCAGGTTTGTTTTCATAATGCTGTTTTTTTAAAGTTGCCTGTGAAAATGTTCCTTCCGGAATGTATTGTTAAAACGTAAAACCTGTAGCCAAATTGCATCCATCAAAGATAGCCATTCCCCCGTTATAAAGCTGGTATAGTCCGAACAGGGCGAGGAAAATGGCCGAGAGCCCCACCAGGGTGTGCTGCAGCCGGGGACCCCGCTCGCGGGCCTGGTGAAATATCAGGATCAGCATGGTGGTGATGACGAACATGGTGAGGTAGAACCCGGTCACCAGCAGGATCCCATACAGCGGCGATTCATTCCAGCCCTTCAGGAACAGGGGTCCGATCACGATGCTCCAGCCAAGGTAGGGGCCCGGGTTCAGGAAATTCACCAGTGTGGCATTGAGCAGTGTTTTCCGGGAAGAGCCGCCTGAAACCGGGATGTTCTCCCCTCCCTTTTTCCACGACTGCAGTGCCTGGAAGGCCAGGTAGAGCAGGAACAGTCCGCCGGGAAGGCCTTTTTCCAGCCAAACTGCAATGTGCGCGAGATGAGGTAAACCGAAAGGGGTCCCGGCTGCACGGCCGCCGCAAATCCGAAGGTGATCGCGGGGATCAGGTAGTTCCATAGGGGGAGGGAGGCGGGCATGGGATAAAATGTGCAGGAGTGTGGAAAATTATTATCTCTTTCGTTCCATTCTTAATCCTCGTTCAACCATAAAGTCGTTTAAGTCGATGCACCTGACCTTATTTTTAAAAGAAACCGCTGGAATTCTATTTGGTTTTAGTTTGCTTTCACAAGTAATCAAAACACATTCGTGAACCATGCAGTAACCAATCAGGTAAGGATCTGCTTCTTCACGGCCTTCAGCCTGTTTTGTGGCATTAAAGAATCCCGTGTTGTAATGTTCATTGATAATCGGGATTGCAGCCGTGAAACTTTCTGCATCAGGAGCCACAACTAAATATTTTCTCCACTTCTTTACCCATTTTTTCAAAAAATCCTCTTTCCCTTCATAACTGTTGATTTCCTGTTCAACAAAATCGATTGTTCTGAAATTACCCTGGATGATTAAATCTTCAATTTCTTCCCAAATAGCAGTAAATACAGGATTGTCCCTTTTGAATGTTGATTCAAGCCTGATTAATCCGCTTGTATCGATAACATAGGTTGGTACATCCTGATTAAATTGTAATTGCATCTTCAGGCATTCACTAATTGTCGGGTTTTGGGTATGTATGAGAATCTCACTCCGAGAAAATCTGACAGGTCCTTCAGGTCAATCCGGTTCTGGTCATATGCCGAGAAAGCCAGTGAAATAAATGTTCTTCCTTTTTCTTTAATTGTTTCTTTGGCAATGTTTCTTCCTTCAGGGTTTTTTGCCCTGCCAAATGAAGGTTTATTCCAGGCTTCATGCTTTTTCGTATAAAAATCAGGAGTGGTAAGATTGTTTTCGAGCAGACTTCGCAGAATGGCCAGGGGGCCGACATGAAAATGGATTCCGAGGGCAATAAGATCCATCCTGGCCCAGGTTTGTTCTCCACTTTGACGATGTTCAACAACATGCTGCATTTGCAATAATTCAGGTGTAGGGATGAGCACTTCGGCAGAGAAGGCATTGCACCATTTTTCGATTTCGATATTGGTGTTTTCAGACAAATCGCACAACCCTCCTTCATTGAGAATGATGTGACCCAATTCGTGAAACAGGGTAAATATTTTTCCGGTCGGAGACTCGGAGCCTCTTTTTATTCCAATAACAGGGATCATTTCATCGGTGATTGAAAAGCCCCGCAGCCTGTCGTGGGTAAGGCAAAGCTGGAAAATTGCAATGCCCAATGTTTCAACCTTTTCGATGTATGCTTCAAGAATTTGATTCTGATTTTTCAGATCCCTGACCTCATCCAGGTTTAAAAGTTTGCGAAGACGGGTTGCCTGCTCTTTCGGATTTTCATGGATGGAAGCAGAAAATGTCAGTTTAGGAACCACGACCCCCATTTCCTGGCGAAGTTCAATGTAGGATTGGGTTAATGCACGGGCTTTCCTGACCGCCATGATCGTTTTTTCGTGAAAAACGGTGAGATGTTGAGAATCAACGGTTCTTCTGTCACGTGGAAATGGTTTCTCAACCGGTGGTTTCGACAAAAGCAGCGTGGCAATTGTACGTTTGTAAGTTTTTGAAAGTACCTTGAGATCGTCGATGGTTGGGTCTTTTTCACCCTCCTCCAATTGGGTCAACCGCCTGGCCGAAATGGCTGACCTTTCGGATGCCTGCGCTCTGGTAAGTGCAAGGCATACCCTGGCCCAAACCAATACCTCGTGATTAACCTTAATATGGATGTTATCTTTCATTTGAACTCTCAAAAATAGTAAAATCTTCCCGATTCAACTTCCTTCTACAATCTTTTTCTCCTCTTCGGTTAGTCCATATAACTTATAAACAAGTTGTTCAACATAAGCTTCATGAGAGCGTATATCGGCTAAAGGATCGGTTTTTTTGATTTCGAGTATTTGAATTACTTTTTCAACAATTGGTCTTTGGATAGGTTCAGAAACAAGAGGAATCGGGAGTTTTCTTAATTCAGCTAAGGTTGTTTGTCTGAAGTCATCCTTTGTTGCAATGGAGGATGATTTTAAATAGAGGTAAGAGATGAAACGACTACATAAAATACCTAATAAATAGAATGAATTGATTCGCTGGTCGATAAGAATAAACGGATTAATATCCTTTTTAAAGACAAGTTTTTCATTACAGTAAGCAACAGAAAGACGATCCTGCCTATTGATTATTCTTCGTATCAGTATTTTTTCTTCAGCCTCATAAAACTGTTTTAGTGATTTCATCTCAGATAAACATACTGTAAACACGTCAATTTTAATCAGTGAGTAGTTATATACATTTCCCTTTGATAAAAACGGATAAAAATCTGTATCACTGGGATTATCGTCTATTCTTAAAAATCGACTTCCTGAAAGGCCTTGTGTTGATTTTGTTATTTCCCCAAGAGAAATAAAGTTTGGTGTCGAAAATTTCGAAATAAAACTACCAACATCTTTATCAAGTATTATTTTATAATCGGGGGGATTGAGTTTAGAAAGATCGATATTCTCAAATTCAATATTTTTCAAATCGGAAATAATAGATTTTTTATCGAAATTGAAAATTGAATAATATGATTCCGGATGATTTGAAAAAATATAAATCGCAGTATCAACATATGCATCTTCAAATGTATTGAATGGTAAATTAATAATCTGGACTATTCCTTTTTCGGAGATTAGAAAGGTTCTGAAAACTGAATAATTTTCACCTGTTTGCCAAGTCAGGGGTGCTATATAGGATAACAATCCTGATTTATTATTAATTCCAAAACCTTCGCACATAAACATTACAGAGGTTTCGTATTTCCTTTCGAAAAGGGGAAATTTATTTTTGAAAAAGTACTTTTCAGTTTCACTAAACGATTCCAATGGAATGTATGGCGGATTCCCGATCACCACATCAAATCCCACAAAATCCCCTTCGTCATTGAGCACTTCCGGAAATTCAAACCGCCATTCAAAGGCATTCTCGAAGATCCTGTTGCTTTTGATCTCTTCCAGTTCCGTTTCTGATTTCTGAATTTTAGCGGCGAGATCATTCACTTTTTTATTCCAGGCATCCTTCTCCTTTTTTGGCAGATCGAACATGCTGGTTTGCTGGGTGAGGTTAAACAACTCTCCTCTCAGCTTTCTCAGCTGGATCAACCGTTTATCATTGGCAGCAACCTCGGTTTCAAAATCGGTTTTGATCGATTTGATGAGCTGTTCCATCGACCGTTTTTCATCTTTGGTGGAGGCGTTCCGGTACGACATCACTGCCACCCTATAGCTGTCGATGCTCCATTTGCTTTTCTTCAGCGCCTGCTTTATATCGGCATCCAGCGCATACCGCGAGATCAGGGAATTTCCGCATTTGATGTTGATGTCGATGTTGGGAAGGGTTTCCAGCTCGGTATAATTGCTATCAGCCCTGTAATAGGCATTTTTAAGCAGTTCGATCCATAACCTCAGCCGGCATATTTTAACGGAGTTGGGATTGATGTCAACCCCAAACAAACAATTTTCAATGATGCGCTGCTTCTCCCGGAAAAGTGTTTCCTGAACCCGCTGACTCTCAGGATTGGCGGGATTGTACTCAAACAGATCGCCATCCTTGTCGGCGATGATAAGTTCATCGTTCACCACCTCAATATGATACTCTTTGAGTTTCATGCCCCCTTTGTCGCATAAGATTCTCAACTCGCTTTTAATGGCGACGATTTCGTTGAGTGCCGAAACCAGAAAGTGTCCTGAACCAACTGCCGGGTCACATATCTTCAGTTGGTTTATGATCTCATTGGCCTCCTTTTCATCTTCAATTTTATTGTACAATCCTGCCATATCTCCGCAATCCCATCCCTTCAGATCATTGAACTTCCGGAAAACGGCCCGGCGGATTGTTTCGCGGCACATGTACATGGTGATAAACCCGGGGGTGAAGAAGGAGCCATCCTTATATCCGTTGATTTTTTCGAACATCAGTCCGAGAACGGAGGCATTGATCAGGGTCTTGTTTTCTTCCTGGATCTCCTCCGAGCCTTCGCCGGCGAAATCGTAGGCATCAAGGAATTTAAAGAGGTATTCAAGCGTCATCAGGGCTCCCGTAAGCTTTTTGCCGGTATTATTTGTGAGGACAGTGGAAGCGATCACAGGCAGTTTTCCATCCTTCAGCTGGCTGATGAATAAACAGGTATGTTCGGTGTTTGTCGGTTCAAACAGGGAGCTGTTGAGGTAGGGCACATGGGCGAAGATCTTCCGCACCTCTTCATTGCGTTCATTTTGTTTTCGGGCCAGTACACTGAAGAAAAGGTTGTTCAGGTCGTCAAAATTCTGAACCTTTTCAATGTTCAGAAAGGCGAAGGAGAGATCTCCCCTGTGGTATTTGATCAGTTGTGCTTCCAGGAGTTTCAGGAAAAGAATGCGGTTTATCCAGGTAATGGCCAGTTCCAAAGCAACATTAAACAGTCGTTCCGGAATGGTTTCGCCAAACTGTGAAGGTTTTTCGAGACGTGATATTTTATCCAGACTCTCGAGTTGCATGATGGCGCTTTCGATCAATGAACCGGCGTTACGCGCCCCCTCAGGCTTACGGCCAATGAGCTTTTTACCTCCCTCTTTGGTTTCTGTTAACCCGATGATGTGCAGCAATTCGGTATAAAAGGCCTTGTCGAGGCTGTTGCTGTCATTTGAAAAGGGAAGTTTGAGCAGATGTTCGGGTGAGAGCAGCTTATACAGCGCAATGAGTTTGGAATCGTCGTTTTTGTCGTCATTTCGCAGGGGCTTGTCATATGCCCTAAAATCGAACCATGAAAAGCAAATTTCAGAGGTGACTGCAGCGACGAAAGGTTCAGCGATTTCCCTGTAAAAAAAGTCAGTGGTCCTGCCGGCCAGCCTTCCCTCTTCAAAATCGGTGAATTGTTTTACCAGGGTTTTATTCTGAGCAAAAGCTTTTTCAAAGAGGCTGGCATCAAACACAAACCATTCATATATGTTTGTTGCCACGAGATGTTTGATCTCGAGGTTGTGATGGGTGATCCGCTCACGGAGATAATAAAGGATCAATTCATGAAAGGCTTTTGCATTCAGGAAATCGGGCCTGATCATTTCAGTCCTGTTCGAAGGTTTCTTGGCCTCAATCAGCACCCCGGACAGGCTCTTTGCATCGGCACCGGTATGGATCACAAGGTCGTTGCGCCCCTTCGTGTTGATATAAAACTTCTGATAAAATGTATTCTTCAGAAAATCGCTCAGATCATTTTTCACATGTTCCTCCGATTCCGATTCATCCAGGCCATCAAGCAGTTTGATCAGATTTGTCTTGAACAGCTCAATCTCGTTCCTTAAGGGTTTTACCTTCAGGTAGGCTTTGTTGAGTGATTTTCGGGGAGGGAGCAGCGTCAGTTGCATACTAAACCGTTTTCAACCGGTAAATTTAACCCTATTTTAATTGTTCAGTAAACTATCGATTTCTGTTTTGAAAGAACAGTTGTTTTTATCCTGGTGAAGATATCAGGGTTTATCTGGAAAAATTTGTCTTTAAGAATTTCCTGGTCACGATGGCATGATCGGTGGTTATTTTTAGCAGATAGAGACCCGCCGCTTCACCGGAAAGATCGACAGCATAGACAGAAGCTGCTGTATAGACAGGCCTGGCCAAATAAACAGATTTGCCCTGCATGGACAATATTTCCAGGGAATTTATCCTGCCGGAGAATTTAACATGAAGGACTGCTGAAACGGGATTTGGAAATAATGCTATTTCCCTGGTAAATTCATTTTCATCAACACCTGCTGGTGAATAATAGCCCAATGAATCAGTTTTAACCAGATAAGCAGAAGATGACTGCGAAGGATTATCCAAACCCACCAATCCGCTAACAATAAAACCGTCATCCATTGTTTGTTTTATAGACATCGCCCCTTCATTTCCCATCGTTCCTATAGACCTTGTCCAAAGGGTATCGCCATTTTCGGTGATTCTTACGAGACAAACATTTGTTGAAAGCGGACCAACAATGTTTGATCCTGCTACAATATATCCTCCGCCCCTGATTTTAATTGCGTCAAGAACCCCTGCATCATAAATGCAATGGTAGGTTTTTGTCCATGTGGTATCACCCTGTTCATTGGTATTTGCAAGAAATAATAAATCAGGCGAACCCGATGGGTGATCTATCCCCACGAGCAGGTACCCGTTCTTTTCTGCTTGTAATACTTCATATCCAAAGCTGGAATTGGATCGACGATAAGTTTTCATCCAAACTGAATCTCCAAGCGCATTTAATTTTAAAAGAAAAGCAGATGAAGCGCCTGTTGGGAAAGGTCTGCTCGTACCGCAAATTACAAATCCATCGTCAGGGGTTAAGATTACAGACCTTACATCAAAATCCCTTTGCCCTCCAATAAAAGATGTTGTCCATTGGCTATCCCCGTTTTTGTTGGTTTTCACAACATCAAAACCATTGCCTGTATTTGGACCATAACTATGGATCGCGATAAAACAATATCCATTATCACTGGTTTTACAAACTGCCTCACCACGTAAATTATATTCCCCGAACGTTTTTGTCCATTCTGTTCCAAAACCTGAATCCGTTTTTACCATTAACAACCTGTTGCTTTTGCCTCCTGTAATCATAAACCCTCCATCGGTGGTCGGAACAAAGAAGGTTCCAAAACCATCGAAATGCTTTGTCATCATTGTGTCACCCGCGGGAGTGGTTTTCATCATTAAGAAACTGAACAGATTGCCAGTATAAATAGGCGTACAAACAACATATCCCTGATCGCTGGTTTGAGCCACACATGAACTATATGACTCTGTTGATCCAAAAATACCATGGTAATTTTTTTCGAACGAAACCTGCGAAAATGCGGTTGCATTTATAAGGGCAAACAATAAAAATATGATACGGATCATTTGGGGATTATTAGATACAAAAGCTCTTTTATTTCCTGTGAAGTAAATTTATCCTAAAACTCAATTCAAAATACAATTTTACACAAAAAATTTCAATAAACCTTACTTTAACAAAGCCTTTCTGATTTTTTACCCACCCTCGTCCTGAATTTTTCACATGCCATGCAAGATGAACAAAGGATATAGCGAAGATGGAGAAAAGATATAGAGAAGCGCCAGAAAAGATACGGCTATCTGCTTCCTTATTGCTTGCTTACTGGGAAGAAAGCGCCTGAAAGGATATAGAAAAGCGCCTGAAAAGATATAGAAAAGATGGAGAAAAGGTATAGCGAAGATGGAGAAAAGGTACAGAAAAGCGCCTGAAAAAATATTCAATGCTTGTAACATACATAAAATCAGCTTGATGTATATATGCATATGAGAAAATATGAGAAAAATGGAAAAAAAAGTAGAAAAAGTGTTTCACCTTTTGGCTGTTTTCCTGATTAAGCAGAAACAATACTAAAACTTTACATCATGAAAACACCAGACTCATTTGCCTATATGATCGACAACATCTTCGGCGAACTCGAAGAGGTTTCACACGTCGAAATCGACAGCACCCCGGCCGATCCGGATGAGACCGGCCAAAACGAAAACAGGCTTAAGATCACCGCCGTCAATGGCTTTAAAACAGCCTACACCTACCTGAACTTCATGCGAACCCAGCGTGAAAAGGTCATGGAGAAACTCAAGGAAACCATGTGTGAAGTGGCCCCCGAATACACGGAGACGTTCATCGACATGGTTCTGCGGAGGATCCGGATCATGGTTCATTGCATCAATATTCCGGATTGGACCAAATTGAAAGAAACGCCACCAGACCAGTTTTTTTGGAACCCCCGGCATGTAACCTGCCGCCATATGGGCAAAATTACCCGGCAGCACCGGATTATTGAAGAGTCGATAGCCCTGTCGCAGCGGTATACATTGATCTTTTTACTGGTGATGAAACGGTTGAAATCACGCATCAAGCGCTATTCGGGGGTATCGGTGAATGTGCCCGATTCATCCGAAGGAAAGCCAAAAACCCATGCATACAGGTTCCGGATCAATTGTACCGAGGAGTTCATGGCCATGCTGGTTCGTTTGCTGTATGACCGGAACATCCTCGATAATCCAGTTGTCTCCGAATTGTGCCGGCAGATGACCGATACCTGTTACACAAGCCGGAAATTACAACTGAGCCCCGGCGCCTTCAGGAAATATTTTGACAATCCCACGCCCGAGATCATTGAAAAACTACTGGCAGAAATGAGAATTGCAACGAAATATCTTGAAAAACTCATCGAACGCCAGCGACGTTAATGGTTGATTATCAATGTCATTACAGCAAGTTATTAGAACATGTTGGAATATGGGGGCCCGCGTGGCCCCTTTATTTTTGTTGACTTGAATCAAATTAAAACCGTGATTATGAAAACTGAACAAAAAATTCTGAAGAGTCTGGAGGCGATCACCGAAAGTCTCCGTCGGATCGAAGAGAAACTGGAACAGCCGGGAATACTTTCGGGCCGTTGGCTTACCCAACAGGAGGTTTGCAATGAACTCAAGGTTACCCGGCGCACCCTGGCCAATTACCGGAACAACGGTATCCTGAAATTCACCCGGCTGGGAAACAAGATCCTTTACCAGAGCGCAGAGCTGGAAAAGCCCGGGGCTGCCAAACCGGAAAAGAGGGAGCGGCTGCATCCCGGTTCGCGCAAAACCTGAACCACGATATTATCTGTCAGATAATTCAACCGGAACGCGACGGCGGTCCCAATTATTCATCCTTAAAATTCAAACATTATGAAAACAAAAGACAATTCATTAACCAAGTCCTACAAGGGAAAATTCGGAGAGGATTTTATTCTCCGAAACCGTGGAAAGGTTAGCATCATGGCCAAGCCGCCGAAGGAGAGCATAAAAAAGCCGGCCGGGTCCCAAGAGGCAATTCGAGAAAGGTTTAAACAGGCCAGCGCCTGGGCCAAGCTTGAGTTGCAAAACCCCGATACGATGGCCTACTATGCCGCCAAGTGCACCGGCATGCAAACACCCTATGCAATGGCCATGGCCGATGTAATGGGTCTGCCAGAAGTAAGGGAGATCAACGTTACCAGCTATACTGGTGCTGCCGGTGATAAGATCAAGGTGAGGGCCTGGGACAAATTCAAAGTGACCGGGGTCACCCTTAAGATCAATGGAGCAGATAGGGTGACCATCGAAACAGGTCCCTGTACCCAGGACATAATGAGTGGAATCTGGTGCTATACGGCCACAGTAGATGTACCCGACCTTACCGGGGTTACTGTGACTGCCACAGTGATAGATTTCCCGGGCCACGAGGTTGAAGATAAGGTTACCCTGTAGTTAACCCCTTCACCCGGCATCTCAGGCCGGAGAAAGAGATCATTCCGGTATCCGGCCTGAGACTTTTTAACAGTTCAACATCCAATAATCAAAAATGAATTCAAAATCAATCGTTATGAAAACAATGTACAACATTCCGTTTATGGCGGCGCTGATCCTTATAACCGCCTGTTCACCGCAGGCAAGGTTGACCAGACTCCTCGCGCGGCATCCTGAATTAACCCTCTCCGACACTCTAACCATCAGGGATACGATCATCGTGATGCCCATAGAAGCCGATACGGTGATTTCACTGGCGGAGCTCAGGGATACGGTGTATCTGCGCAACGAACAGCTTGAGATCGCACTGCAGTCGACCGCAAACACCCTGTTTGTAAAGGGGAAATGCAAAGCCGATACTGTTTACCGTACCCACCGGATAACTGTGGAAAGAATCAAAGTGATCAAGCCGGACCGGCTCGATGCCTTCATTGCGAAGATTCCATGGCTTGTGGTGGGATTGATCGTTGTGGCTGTGCTCATCGCGCTGGTATTGTTCCGGAAAAAGATCAATGCCCTATAGCCATGAACGCGCGACACACACTTTTCGGACTCCCCATTCCACAAGCCATCGGTTTGTTCAGCTTTGTGATCGCCATTGTCTCCATCTGGGTTCAGATGGAGATCAGGCTGGCGGAGCTGAACGTGGAGATCGCCAACCTGAAACAGGATATGGTGATCCATAAAACCGAGAACCGCCGCGACCTGGAGACCCAGCGAACGGATATCAACACCGATATGAAGGAGATCATCCGGAAGATTGATGAAATACAGATCTACCTGCGAAAGAACAATTAAAACCATGAATTATGAAAACAAGAATCATTCAAAACTGGAAAAGCACCCTGATCGGGCTATGCCTGCTCCTACTGAGCGCCACCCTGCTGTGGCTGAAGGAGATCACCTTTACAGAGTTTACCGCCTTCCTGCCAACCGTGCTGGGACTGATGTATGTGAGGGACGAAGGTTTTTGGGAGAAGGATGGAAAAAGGTGACAAGGTAACAGGGTAAGAAGTAATGGAGTAACAAAGTAAAAATTCGTCATTCGTCATTCGTAATTTGTCATTTCTTAATATGGCTACTTTCGAAATATTGGCAAACAAGCTCTTCAAATGGGAAGGGGGTTTCTCTGACGATCAGGAGGATCGGGGGGGAGCTACAAACCGGGGGGTGACGCTGGCTACCTGGCACAGTGTGGGGTATGATAAGGACGGCGATGGCGATATCGACCGGGAGGATGTCAGGCTGCTGTCGCCCGCCGATTGCAGAGATGTGCTTAGGCGCTGTTACTGGAACCGCTGGCGGGCCGATGAGATCAACGATGAGGCCGTGGCTTCGATGCTGGTCGACTGGCTTTGGTGCTCGGGGCGGTGGGGCATTGTAATTCCCCAGCGAATATTGGGTGTAACCGCCGACGGGGTGGCCGGACCCGTCACAATCAGCAGGGTAAACCAGGTTGATGCCTCCCGGTTCCTGATCAGGGTCTACAATTCACGGCTGGCCTTTATCCGGAACATCCTCCGGAACGATCCGGCGCAGCAAAAATTCGAGAAGGGGTGGATCAGCCGGCTGAACGATTTTCTGGGGGACCCTGTATAGGTCGAAGAATGGGAGTGCTTGGTTATGACGCAAGATATAAATCTTAACAAAGTGGAATTGCAATCAACTAACTGTTTTATAATAAAAAAATGGCATTTTAAAACAAGGTTTCCCTGAATTGACAAGCGTTGTTTTAATTATTAGATTTGAAAAGCAGCATACTTGTTCTGTGCAAAAGCACTTGTAAGGAAGGTTATAGCAAATGCTATAAGGAAAAATCTAATTGTTTTCATAAGATTGTTATAAGAAAAATTTTAAAAGGGTCCTATAATATTTCAGGTCTCACATAGAAAAGTAAAGACCAATCTAATGGCAATTAACACCTCTGGCTGAGTCAGGCATATAAAGCGCCTTTTGGTTTATGATTTTATCACCCATTTGAATTGAAACGAAATAGATTGTAGCAGGGACCAATTGATCCTTTATATCCAAAGCATTCAGGTAAAACTTCATTTTACCTGGAATGGTTTTCCCCTTAAATATGTTGTAGACCGTTCGACCTAAGTAATCTTTTAGCAAGATGGTAATCTCTGTAATCTTTGTGTAGGTCAAATCAATGGTCAGCAGATCAGAAAATGGAACAGGATAAATATTAACCGTTTCATCCCTTTTGATGTCATGAATGCCGGTTTTAATTGTGAGTTTTGAAAATAAAATGCTGGTACTAATAGGATACTCCTGTTTGTCCTGTCGTTTCTGCATCAAGTAAACCGATGAATTGAACAACCTAAGACTATTATTATAGAATCCAAATCTGTTATTCTGCAAAATTCTTTTTCCCCATCCCGTACTATCCAAAAAATGATAAACAAGCTGGAAACTATCGGTTGGCGTTTTTTCGTTGTCGATGATATACATCTGATGGTTAATATCAACCGCGATTGCCTGATCGCTAGCATCCCTTCCCAGCAAACGGGGTTGGCTCATCCCTGAATGACTATTCCGGTCCAATCAGCGCCACCCATTTCGGTCCAATCAGCGCCACCCGT
>JBAXVX010000044.1:0-20449 GCA_037128705.1 Bacteroidota bacterium
TTTTAGGTGGCGTCGAATGCGCCGGAATGGTGGCGCCGAATCACCGGAATAATCACTTTAATGGGTGACTTTTTTCGTCATAGGAAAGATGTTAGATTGTCTGGTAATTTTTACCTTTGAGGTTTCAATCACCTGAGATAATGAAAATGTTACTGTGCGGCAATATTATGGACAGGATGACGAAGGCCGATGGTACTAAAATCAAAATCCTTCACCCATGACAAAATCTGAAAGTGCAACCCTGTATTTTACTGAATCATTTAATTGCTCGCAAGCCGTACTGGCAGCATTTGGGCAGGATTACGGGCTCCCGGAGGATCAATGTCTTAAACTTGGATGTGCGTTCGGAGGGGGCATGGCCCGTCAGCAAATGACGTGCGGTGCAGTTACCGGCGCCCTGATGGCCCTGGGACTGGCCTATGGGCGTGGGGCCAATGATCAATATTCAATGACGGGAACTACATACCTCAAAGCAGCCGAACTTTTTAAGGAATTTAAAAAGCGAAATGGTTCATTGGTATGCAGGGAATTGCTGCATGGATTGGATATGAATGATCCGCTGGATCAGAAAAAAATCCAGGATCTCGAGTTGTTTCAAATGGTGTGCGTAAAGTATGTGCTGGATGCGGTTGAAATAACCGAACAACTCATTGCCGATGATACCTCTGATCATCCTGAAATCAGGAAGTAACCTATTTTGCGTAGCTCACAGCCCTTGTTTCCCTGATCACTGTAATTTTTATTTGTCCGGGATAGGTCATCTCGCTCTGAATCTTTTTTGAAAGATCGAAGGAGATCTGGTTGGCTTCAACATCAGTGACTTTATCCGCTCCGACAATCACGCGAAGTTCGCGTCCTGCCTGGATGGCATAGGTCTTCACGACACCCGGATAACTCAGGGCAAGATCTTCCAGGTGCTTGAGCCGCTCAATATAGGCTTCAACCACTTCGCGGCGTGCGCCTGGCCTGGCCCCGGAAATGGCATCACATACCTGGACTATGGGTGATATCAGGTTATCCATCTCAATTTCATCGTGGTGAGCGCCGATCGCATTGATGATCTCCTGCTTCTCCTTGAATTTTTCGGCCATTTTCATGCCCAGGATGGCATGTGGCAGTTCGGGTTCAGTATCAGGTACCTTCCCGATATCATGAAGCAACCCGGCCCGTTTTGCCAGTTTCGGATTCAATCCAAGTTCTGCCGCCATGGTGGCGCAGAGTTTTGAGACTTCGATGGAATGCTGAAGCAGGTTTTGGCCATAGGAGGAGCGATATTTCATTTTTCCGACCATCCTGACCAGTTCATGATGCATGTTGTGGATTCCCAGGTCAATGCTGATCCTTTTACCGGTCTCAATAATCTCCTGTTCAATCTGTTTTTTTGTTTTGGCAACAACCTCTTCGATGCGGGCAGGGTGGATCCGGCCATCGGTGACCAGCTTGTGCAATGAGAGCCGGGCGATTTCGCGGCGTACCGGATCAAATCCTGAAAGGAGAATGGCATCGGGTGAATCGTCAATGATGATCTCTACCCCGGTAAGCGATTCAAGTGTCCGGATATTCCGCCCTTCGCGGCCAATGATCCGTCCCTTGATCTCCTCACTTTCGATGTTGAATACAGAAACGGTATTTTCAATGGCGTGCTCGGATGCGGTCCGCTGGATGGTTTCGATGATGATTTTTTTCGCTTCCGTGTTTGCCGTCAGCTTGGCTTCATCAATGATATCCTTTATGTGAACGATGGCATCCGATTTTGCCTCCTCCTTGAGGGTCTCGATCAATTCTGCTTTGGCTTCGACTGCCGAAAGACTGGAAATGGCTTCAAGCTTTTCGATCTGGATTTTCATTGCCTTGTCCAGGTCAGTCTGCTTTTTGTTGATAATCTCAATTTGCTGTGACAGGGTTTGCTTTATCGTTGAAATCTCTTTCTGCCTTTTGGCAAACTCTTCAACTTTCTGGTTTAAAGTGCCCTCTTTCTGCTTAAGCCGGTTTTCATTGCGGGCGACCTCTTCGTTTTTTTCATGAATAAATTTTTCATGTTCACCTTTCAGCTGCAGAAATTTTTCCTTGGCCTGCAGAATTTTCTCTTTCTTAACAACCTCGGCCTTTTCCATGGCCTCCTTTAACAGAACGTCACGTTTGCGCTCAATGGCCCTGTTTAAAATTGTTCCGGTAATTACACCTCCCAGGATGATTCCAGTCACCCCGATGATGATATATAGCAGAATTCCTCCCATCGGTATAGTTTTTAGTTGCAGCCCTTCAATGCCTTGAGAGGCTGCTTAGTTAGTAAAATGAGGAGAAGCGAGAAAAGAAAAAACCCGCATTAATCAGCGAGGTATTGATAAACCTCTAACGACACGAATAGGACTGCCAAACTTTTCGAACTTCCACTGTCCGGGAACTAACCCGATTCTTCTGCCGAAGCAGAAGTGAGGCCTGTCCTACGAGCTAGTGAGCTTTGTCCTAATATTTGTAATGTTAGGTTTACAAACTGTCTGAATTAATGCGGGTAAATCTTAAGAATGTTTCAAAGAACGGTCTGACTTCAATACTCAATTTGTTCATCAAGTGCCTGATCCATTGCCAAAAGTCTTGCTTTCCATTGCACCTCTTTCTCAGACAATAACTGATCATTCTGCAAGTAGCCGGTGGCATATTCCAACGCTACCATGGCAAGGAGGTCCTGTTTATCTTTATAAGCATAACTGCCCGAATAATCTTTTATTCGTTTGTCTATCAATTTTGCAGCATTGCGAAAGAGTTCCTCATTTTTTTTATCAATCGCCAACCGGTATGACCTTTCAGCGATGGGTAACGATATGGATAGTTCCTCCATGGGCCTTTTACAATTCTATTCTAAGTATTTAAAAGTCCTATACATTTATCAATTTCCCGCACAAGTTCGTTGATCTTCAATTTTGCTTCTACGTTTCCCTCTTTTATTTCAAGTGTTTTAGCTAATTTTAAAATTTTACTTTTTTCTTCCAGCTGACTGATCGTCTGTTTTTGTTCGTTAATGACCTCTGTTAATTCCTGAATTTTATTGGTTAACTGCTTGTTTTCACTGCGAGCCAATTGATGCTGATCAATCAGTTTCCTCAACTTATATTCAATTCCGGAAACCAATGTGGCGACATCCTTCATTTCGCAGTCTCCATTATAATTTATTGCAAAGATAACTTATTTTTTTATTTTTTTTCAACAATGCACATCACCTTTTGACCTTTCACCTGATTAAGCCTGAAAATTATTTTTCCTCAACAAGGATTCCCATGAATGAACAATTCCTGTCGTACCTGTGGAAGTACAGGCTCATCAAGTCTGACCTGGAAACTGAGTCGGGAGAGCCGGTCGCCATCCTTCACCCCGGGGATCAGAACAGCGACAGCGGTCCTGATTTCTTTAACGCACGCATACGGGTTGGCCCGACTACCTGGGCAGGAAATGTGGAGATCCATGTACATGCTTCGGATTGGTACAAACATGGTCATCAAACAGATCCAGCCTATCATAATACCATCCTTCATGTGGTGTTTGAATCCGATGTTGACGTTACACATCACAATGGCGAACGAATCCCCACCCTGGTGCTTAAGAATCAATATGCTGACAGGATATTCGATCAATATGAGTCCATGATGAACAACAAGCAATGGATTCCCTGCTACAAGCAACTAAAAGACACGGCTGACCATAATTTCACCCTTTGGGCTCCATCACTGGCCATGGAGCGCCTGATTTACAAATCGGTGAGTATTAAGGAACTTTGGGAAAGTTGTCAGCAAAACTGGGAGGAGGCCTTTTACAGGCACTTTGCGCTGAGTTTCGGATTCCGGATCAATGCCCTTCCATTTGAGTTACTTGCAAAATCAACCCCGTTGAAAATTGTCAGGCAGCAGGGAGAGAAACTGTTTCAAACCGAAGCTTTATTGTTCGGTCAATCAGGATTGCTGAATGATGGCTGTGCTGATGAATATCCCCGCAGCCTTCAGAGGGAATACCGTTTTTTAGCTGATAAATACAGCCTAAAACCAATCCAGGGAAGCAACTGGAAGTTCCTCAGGTTAAGGCCAACAAATTTCCCTGCCATCCGGATCAGCCAGTTTGCGGCCTATCTCATTCAATCGCACACATTGTTTTCGGACATGCTCGGTTTTACGACCTGCAACGAAGCAGCCTCTTCATTTCATATCCGGGCATCGGAATATTGGGATACCCATTATTTGTTTGATAAACCGGCATCGTTCCGGTTGAAATACATCGGGCAAAGTTCGGTCAACCTGTTAATTATCAACGGGCTGGTTCCTTTTCTGTTTTATTATGGGCTGGAGAAGGATCAATCCTCCCTTCGCGAAAAAGCGTTGAATTTCCTGGAGCAACTACCAGGGGAAAATAATTCGGAGATAGCATTCTGGGAAGCAGCAGGGCTGCCATGCAGGAATGCCTTGCAAACCCAGGCATTGCTTCATCTCAAAAGGTTTTATTGCGATAAAAAGCAATGCCTTCAGTGCAGAATTGGAGGTGTACTCCTTTCAAAACTCATTTAGGAATCGCCATCAGACCATATCAATTATTATGACATGCAGATTCAGAAATCAATAACAAGGGGAATCCAGTCGGTATTCAACTATCTGACCTTTAACCGCACCGAGCAGCGGGGAATTTTTGTATTGTGCCTGGTACTTACCGGACTGATTATCTCCAATGCAGTTATTCCGTCAGGAACATTCCAGAAACCGCCTGATTTTTCTGCCTTTTCAAAGGAAATCACTGCCTTTGAAGCAGCCTGGCACAGGGCTGCTGATTCCGACAGCATCGCGCGAAAACAGAAATATCTGAAATACAGGAACCGCTTTAATGGTTACAGGCACGATTCCTTGAATTCCATTTTTATAAAGCCAAAACCAGTCGTGATGGTCGAGCTGAATTCGGCCGATACGTTTGACTTGCAGCAACTGCGCGGCATCGGGCCCTCATTTGCACGGCGCATTGTGAATTACCGGGAACGGCTGAGGGGCTTTAGCAACAAAATGCAATTACTCGAAGTTTTTGGAATGGATACGGCCCGGTTTGCCATGATCGAGCCCAACCTGAAGGTAAATCCTGATTCCGTAAAACCAATCGACCTGAATGTGGTGACCTTTAAAGAGCTGCTCCGGCATCCCTATTTCCCGTTCCCGGTTACCAAAAACATCATGATCTACCGGCAAAAAAATAAGAATTTCAAATCTTTGGAGGAGCTAAGAAAAATTGATGGGGTGAGCGATTCACTTTTCCGAAGGATGGTCGTCTATCTGAGGCTCGGCCCATGATCCGTCATCGTTTTCGTCTTCGTCTCCCCAATCCCATGGCTTGCGCTGAGGTCCCTGGTTGCGGTAATAAAATGCAAGGACGATTCCGGCGAGAAGTCCCATCAGATGCGACTCCCAAGAGATGGGCTGGTTGGGAAACAGTTGTGGAAACAGGCCCCAGATAAGTCCTCCATAAAGAAATGCAACGAGCAGGGTAAGGACCATCAGGCCCTTCTCCCTCCGGATGATACCGCTGAAAAATAAAAAAGAGGCAAGTCCGTAAATAATGCCGCTGGCACCGATGTGACCGGCACCGCCCCGTGCATAAACCCACACCCAGATCCCGGTGATGATATAAAGTAAACCAAGGATCATCCATGCAATTTCCTTATAGAAATAAAAGAGGAATGCCCCGAGGACCAGTAAAGGAATTGAATTTGCGAACAGATGCGCCAGGTCTGCATGCAGGAACGGGGAGGTGAAAATTCCAATCAGTCCTTTTGCCTGCAAGGGATAAAGTCCATAATTGTTGAGTCCCAGGTCAAAAAGGATATCGGCACCTTTGATCAACCATAACAGGACCAAAAATATTGCAGGATAAAAAAAACTGCGGTAAAATTTTATTTTTTCTTCGTCAGCCAATGGATAATAATTCTCGTTAAAATTAGTTAAAATAGCATTATCTCCTAATCTCAGATAAAATTTCGAGTACCTTTGATCACTCAAAACCACTGTAATTAAGCCATTTTATGATAAAGAAATCAATTTCAACACAAAGCTACCGGACATTTACCGCAATGATATTTCTCCTGTTATTTTCATTTACCGGACAAACCCAGACAGCCCGAACCGATCCGAATGCCGGGATTAAAAAGTATAATGCTGTCATGCAAATGATCAATTATGCCTATGTCGATACCATCAATGAAGCCAGACTGGTCGAAAAATCGATCATTGAAACGCTGAAAGAGCTGGATCCGCATTCAGTCTATATTTCCAAGAAGGATGTACAAAAAGCAAATGAGCCACTGGAGGGCAACTTTGATGGCATAGGGATCCAGTTCGAAATTTTAAGGGATACCATCTCTGTTGTTCACGCCATTCCCGGTGGTCCTTCTGAAAAGCTTGGAATTTCTTCAGGGGACAAGATCGTGAAAATTGACGAAGAGGTGGTTGTTGGAAAAAAAATCACCAACCAGTTTGTTCTTGATCATTTGCGCGGGAAACGCGGAACAAAGGTTAGTGTTTCCATTTTCAGACCAGGGAAAAAGGAATTGATCGACTTTTCCATTACCCGGGATAAAATTCCCATCAACAGCATTGACGCTGCTTACATGATAAAGCCCGGTATCGGTTATATCAACCTGAATAAATTTGCGCAGACCTCGATGCAGGAATTCAAGGAAGCAGTTACGCTTCTGAAATCGCAGGGGATGAAAAGTATGATCCTTGATCTCCGCAATAATTCGGGTGGATATATGGGAACTGCCATAGAATTATCCGATGAATTCCTGGGCCAGGATAAGCTGATCGTGTTTACCCGGGGCAGAAATTCCCCGCGTGAGGATTTTTATTCCACTTCCCGGGGACAATTTGAGAATGGGAAGCTGGTGGTCATGATCAATGAAAATTCTGCTTCGGCCAGCGAAATTGTGGCCGGGGCCATCCAGGATTGGGACAGGGGAATCATCTTAGGGCGCAGGTCGTTTGGGAAAGGTCTCGTTCAACGGCCATTCCAGCTTCCCGACAGTTCACAGATCCGCCTGACCACTGCCAGGTACTATAATCCTTCAGGTAAATGCATTCAGAAATCCTATGCTGAAGGAACTGACAAGTACTATGAAGATTTCAGTTTACGGATGAAGCACGGGGAGTTCATCCATCCTGACAGCGTTAAGTTCCCTGATTCTCTTAAATATTTTACTTCAAAAAAGCGGGTTGTTTACGGGGGGGGCGGAATTATGCCCGATGTATTCATTCCCTGGGATTCTACACCCATTTCGGATTATTATCTCGACCTCCGACGCAAAAACGTGATCAATACCTTTGTCGGAGATTATGTGGACAAAACACGGCAATTCCTCAAAACTACCTATCCCGATTTTGCCAGGTTCGATAAAAAATTCCTGGTCGACAGTTCATTAATGAACAATTTCTTTGCCTATGCTGAGAAAGAGGGGGTGAAAAAAGATGAAAAGGGGTATGCCGTATCTGAAAAGCTGATCAAATCACAGATCAAGGGGCTGGTAGCCCAGAAGCTCTGGGACATGAACGAGCTCTATGCCATTGTTAACCAGGAGGATGAAGAGGTTCAGAAAGCGCTGGAGGTAGTGCAGGATGATTCAGTATTCGAAAAACTTAAAATTGATCACTAAACCTGGCGGGGATTCTGATTTACCCTTTATTCGTGTGGCCCTCCCGGTCATGGATGAACCGGATCTGTTGCCAAGAATACTGCATTGCATAGCCATCCAGTCGTACAGCCGGTTCAAACTCTATGTTTGCGTCAATCAGCCGGATTCCTGGTGGAACGATCAGGAAAAAGTAGCTGCCTGTGCAAATAATGCAGCGAGTCTGGAATTGCTTTATGGATGGAAGGGTAATGAAATTAAGGTTCAGGACCATTCGTCCAAAGGAAAGGGATGGACTGGAAAACGGCGAGGTGTAGGCTGGGCCCGCAAAACCCTGATGGATTGTATTGACGCAGAGGCCAACCCGGATGATCTCATTATCAGCCTGGACGCGGATACGGTATTCTCGAAAGACTACTTCCGGTCTGTAGCCATGAACTTCAAAAGTCATCCTGAAGCAGTTGCCTTATCCGTTCCCTATTTTCACAAAACAGTTCCCGATATGTCGGCCAGCCGGGCCATGCTCCGGTACGAGATCTACATGCGCTATTATTTCCTAAACCTGGAGCGCATCGATTCTCCCTATGCCTTTACTGCACTTGGATCAGCGATGGCTTTGCCTGTGTGGGCCTATCGTGCCATCGGCGGTTTGACGCCCAAACTCAGCGGGGAAGATTTTTATTTCCTGCAAAAACTCAGGAAGTTCGGTCCTGTTCTTTTATGGAATGAGGAAATCGTGTACCCTGAAGCCCGGTTTTCTGACCGTGTTTTTTTTGGAACGGGCCCGGCCATGATCAAAGGCGCAACAGGAGACTGGCTTAGTTACCCGATATACCCTGCTGAACTCTTTGACGAAATTCTTAAAACGTATCTCCTGATCCCTGTTTTCTACCTAAAACCGATCTCCACCACCATTGTAAACTTCATTACAACGACATCAAAAGAGCCTGATCCGATCAGTTCATTGCGTAAAAATCATACGGATCTGGAACATTTTACACGGGCTTTCCACGAGAAATTTGACGGGTTGCGGGTCTTGCAGTTCCTGAAGAGTTCGCACGAAAAGATTCAAACGACCGATGAAGAAAACCTGGGTGATTTTTTACACAGGTTTTATCCCGGAGAAGAGTTTGTCAAATCCGCAATCGATTTGCAAAATTTATCATTCAACGAATCCAATCTAAGTGAACTGGAAAAGGTGAGAGGATTCCTTTTTGAAAAGGAGATGCAGGTCAGGGCTACTTCAGCACCTGTGTCACCAGGTCGGCCGCCTCTTTGAGTGTGATGGCAGAATGGACTTTTAATCCGGAATCATCAATTAGTTTTTTTCCCTCCATCGCGTTGGTTCCCTGGAGTCTGACAATGATAGGAATGTTGATCTCTCCGATGTTCTTGTAAGCATCCACAACACCCTGGGCAACACGGTCGCAGCGTACAATTCCACCGAATATGTTGACAAGTATGGCTTTTACGGCAGGGTCTTTCAAAATGATGCGGAATCCCTCTTCTACGCGTTTCGCATTGGCAGAACCACCAACATCCAGAAAATTGGCAGGGTCCCCGCCCGAAAGTTTAATTATGTCCATGGTGGCCATGGCAAGGCCTGCACCATTTACCATGCATCCGACATTGCCATTCAGCTTGACGTAATTCAGGTCATGCCTCGTGGCCTCCACCTCCATGGGATCCTCTTCGTCCAGATCGCGCATGGTGGCGATATCGGGGTGACGGAAAAGCGCATTGTTATCAATGACGATTTTGGCGTCGGCTGCCAGGATCTTGTTATCTGACGTTTTAAAAACCGGATTTATTTCGATCAGGGAGGCATCACTTCCTTCATAGGCTCTATAGATCGCAAACACGAATTTCACCATGTTTTTATAGGCCTCCTCTTTTAAACCGAGGTTAAAAGCTACTTTCCTCGCCTGGAAGGCTTGTAATCCAATCTTCGGATCAACCTCCTCGGTAAAAATAAGTTCGGGCGTCTCTTCGGCTACCGCTTCGATATCCATCCCTCCCCTGGGGGAATACATCAGTACCGTATGACCCTTCTGCCTGTTTAGCAGGATACTCATGTATATTTCTTTTGGTTCCGTGGGGCCCGGATAAAAGATGTTTTGCTCAACGTAGATCTTCCGGACCAGTTTGCCCTCTTTACTGGTTTGCGGTGTGATCAGCGTCATGCCAAGAATCTGGGATGAAAAACGCCTGACCTCGTCAATGGATTTGGCCACTTTTACACCGCCTCCTTTTCCGCGGCCACCTGCATGGACCTGCGCCTTGATAACAAATTTATCGCTTCCGGTCGCCCCCTGGAGGTATTCAACTGCTCTGACTGCCTCTTCCTCTGTATAGGCCAAAACTCCTTCGGGAACTGCAACCCCATATTGTTTCAGGATCGACTTACTCTGATATTCGTGTAGATTCATGTGATGAATAATGGTTTTAAATCGCCCCCTGAAATGTTTGACAAGGGATTTCAAAATTAACAGAATGTATTGGATTAACAATAAAGGAGGTGCAAAGATTTCATTTTTCTTACCTTTGCAGATCAAGCAGCCGTATGATCATAGCGAAGAACATTCAAAAAAATTTTGGACCCCTCAGGGTGCTAAAGGGGATAAGCCTCGAGATTGCAAAGGGTGAAATTATTTCGATAGTAGGTGCATCAGGCGCTGGTAAATCAACGTTGCTGCATATTGTTGGTACACTTGATAAAGCCGATTCAGGCACCGTTGAATTGGATGGAATCAGGGTTCATGAATTGTCGGAGCGCAAACTGTCAGATTTCAGGAACATGCACATCGGTTTTGTCTTTCAGTTTCACCACCTTCTGCCTGAATTCACTGCACTTGAAAACGTTTGTATACCGGCATTCATAGCAGGAACCAGTAAAAAAGAATCTGAAAAAAGAGCGAAGGAATTGCTCGAATTCATGAACCTGACCGACCGCATGGATCACAAACCTTCGGAGCTTTCGGGAGGCGAGCAGCAAAGGGTGGCCGTGGCAAGGGCCCTGGTCAATAATCCATCGGTAATCCTTGCCGACGAACCATCAGGCAACCTGGATTCCACCTCCGCAGTGGAACTGCATAAACTGTTTTTCCGTTTGAGGGATACCTTCCGTCAAACCTACCTGATCGTAACCCATAACCTTGAACTTGCTGATATGGCCGACCGGAAACTCACCATCCGGGATGGCATTATTGAAACAAAGTTGCCGGTGTAATTATTTCATTGAAATCCCGTTAATATAAATAGTCATATACCGATCATCAGAACGTACCTGTATCGCATGAAAATATCCGTTTCCAAAAAATCATCCGTAACCCTATATTTTATACTACTTTCCACAATTTCATTCGGATTGTTTTTCTCCTATCATTTCATTTCCAATCCTGATCTCCGGAGTGAACAAAATCTTTCAGTCTTGCAAGGAGATACCATCCCGACCAGGAAATCAGATCCCTCCGATTCGGTTTATCGCGCCATATTGGTGACTGCGGATAGATATTTGACTCAAAAGGCATATGATAAATCGTTGGCCGAGCTTAGAAAGGCCCAGCTGATCAAACCAAACGACCCATTGCTAAAGGAGAAAATGTTTAAGCTGAATGGATTGATTTCGACCCAAAAACAACAATTTGAGACCAGTCAGAAGTCGGTTGTATCGGGCGATGCCTATTTCAAGAACAAGGATTATCTGAATGCCAAATCATCCTATCAGCTTGCGGTTTCGCAAAACGCTGATGATACCATTGCCCGTGAGAAGTTGCGCAAGACCCTTGATTTATTGCGGTCCCAGAAGGCCCAGAATATTTTGTTTGATGTGGCCATTGCAGGTGCTGACAAGTTGTTTCAGGCGGGTGACTATGTAAAGGCCCAGCAGGAGTACGAAAATGCCAGCAAACTTTTGCCGGGCGATCCATATCCCAAGAGCAAGATCAATGAAATTATCAAGATCCAGGTAGACCGGCAGGTCAGGGATGAGGATTATGCCAAAGCCATACTATTGGCCGATAAGTTCTTTGCGGGCAAGAATTACCAGGACGCCCTTCTTAATTATAAAAAAGCGGGGACACTGAATCCTGATGAAAAATATCCCAAGGAGAAGATCAAGGAGCTGACCCAGTTAATTGCAGACATAAAGGCCAGGGACGAGGCTTACAGGAAAGCCATTGATATGGCCGACCTCGCTTTTGCTTCGACCCGCTATGCTGAAGCGATGAAATCCTATCAGGATGCATTGGTTATAAAGCCAGGGGAGGTCTATCCTTCAAACAAAATCAAGGAGATTGAAGGCATCCTGGCACGGATCGCGAAAGCTCAGTCTGATTATAATCAGTACATCGTGCTGGCCGACAGCTTTTACATTGATAAGCAGTACCTGAAGGCCAGGGATAATTACCAGATGGCCATATCAGCCAAGCCGGGCGAAAGTTATCCTAAGCAAATGATGACGAAGGCCGAAATGATGATGACCGGCCAGGAAGCGGCCATGGCCAGGTTGGCTGAAGAACAATATGCCAAAGCCATAACGGCGGGGGATAAGCTGCTGCTTGACAAGGCCTATGCCCAGGCGAAATTGCAATATCAGGCGGCATTGAAAATAAAGGGCGCGGAGCAATATCCAAAGGAAAAGATCACCGAGATCGATAAAGTAATGGCGGATCTTGGATTGCTTAAAGACCGGGATGCAAAGTATACAGCCGCCATCACCAACGGCGATAAGCTGCTTTTGCAGAAGTCTTATGCCCCGGCAAGGGCCGAGTATACCAATGCCTCCTCGATCAAGCCGGATGAGAGCTATCCCAAAGAGAAGATGGCAGCCATCGACAAGATCCTGGCCGACCTGGCGGAAGCCAAGGCGCTGGAAGACAAATACACCGGGATCATTGTGGCGGCAGATAAGCTGTTTGCTGCAAAAACCTACGACCCGGCACGGGCTGAGTATCAGAAGGCCGTTGAGGTGAAGCCGGAAGCCGCTTATCCGAAGGAAAAGATGGCAGCGATTGATAAAATCCTGTCAGACCTGGCAGCCCTGAAATCGCTGGATGAAAATTACAAAGCTGGCATAGCCAAGGCTGATCAGTACCTGTTGGAAAAGAGCTACGATCCTGCCAGGGCGGAATATACGAAAGCCTCGGGGCTGAAGCCTGCCGAGCAATATCCCAAAACAAAAATAACCGAGATCGATGGGATCCTGGCTGCGATCGCCAAACAAAAGGCGCTGGATGATGAGTATGCCGCGGACATTTCAAGCGGAGATAAACTGCTTGCCGATAAATCCTATGCCCCTGCGAGACTGCAATATCAGGCGGCATTGAAATTACAGGCCTCAGAGCAGTATCCCAAGGATAAGATCACCGAGATCGACAAGGCCCTGGCCGACCTGGCTTTGATGAAAGACCGGGATGCAAAGTATACAGCCGCCATCACCAACGGCGATAAGCTGCTTTTGCAGAAGTCTTATGCCCCGGCAAGGGCCGAGTATACCAATGCCTCCTCGATCAAGCCGGATGAGAGCTATCCCAAAGAGAAGATGGCAGCCATCGACAAGATCCTGGCCGACCTGGCGGAAGCCAAGGCGCTGGAAGACAAATACACCGGGATCATTGTGGCGGCAGATAAGCTGTTTGCTGCAAAAACCTACGACCCGGCACGGGCTGAGTATCAGAAGGCCGTTGAGGTGAAGCCGGAAGCCGCTTATCCGAAGGAAAAGATGGCAGCGATTGATAAAATCCTGTCAGACCTGGCAGCCCTGAAATCGCTGGATGAAAATTACAAAGCTGGCATAGCCAAGGCTGATCAGTACCTGTTGGAAAAGAGCTACGATCCTGCCAGGGCGGAATATACGAAAGCCTCGGGGCTGAAGCCTGCCGAGCAATATCCCAAAACAAAAATAACCGAGATCGATGGGATCCTGGCTGCGATCGCCAAACAAAAGGCGCTGGATGACGAATATGCCGCTGACATTTCAAGCGGAGATAAACTGCTTGCCGATAAATCCTATGCCCCTGCGAGACTGCAATATCAGGCGGCATTGAAAATAAAGGGCGGGGAGCAATATCCGAAGGATAAGATCACCGAGATCGACAAGGCCCTGGCAGAGCTGGCTTTGATGAAAGACCGGGATGAAAAGTACGCAACCTCCATCGCCAATGGGGATAAGCTGCTCCTGCAGAAATCCTACGCACCGGCAAGGGCCGAGTATACCAATGCCTCCTCGATCAAGCCGGATGAGAGCTATCCCAAAGAGAAGATGGCAGCCATCGACAAGATCCTGGCCGACCTGGCGGAAGCCAAGGCGCTGGAAGACAAATACACCGGGATCATTGTGGCGGCAGATAAGCTGTTTGCTGCAAAAACCTACGACCCGGCACGGGCTGAGTATCAGAAGGCCGTTGAGGTGAAGCCGGAAGCCGCTTATCCGAAGGAAAAGATGGCAGCGATTGATAAAATCCTGTCAGACCTGGCAGCCCTGAAATCGCTGGATGAAAATTACAAAGCTGGCATAGCCAAGGCTGATCAGTACCTGTTGGAAAAGAGCTACGATCCTGCCAGGGCGGAATATACGAAAGCCTCGGGGCTGAAGCCTGCCGAGCAATATCCCAAAACAAAAATAACCGAGATCGATGGGATCCTGGCTGCGATCGCCAAACAAAAGGCGCTGGATGATGAGTATGCCGCGGACATTTCAAGCGGAGATAAACTGCTTGCCGATAAATCCTGGGACCTGGCGATGGTTGAATATAAGAAGGCAACAGCCCTGAAAACCTCGGAACAGTATCCAAAAACAAAACTGGCAGAAATTGAAAAGATGATGACAGAGACTGCACGTCTGAAAGCCATTGACGACCAATATAATGCAGCCATTGCATCAGCAGATAAACTATTGCAGGATAAGGCCTATGACCAGGCTAAATCATCCTATCTTGATGCTGGGAAAATAAAGCCATCCGAGCAGTATCCAAAGGACAAGGTAGCGGAAATCAACGGACTGCTGGCTGCAGTTGCCAAGCAGAAATTGATTGATGATCAGTATAAATTATCTTTATCCAAAGCTGATGCACTGCTGGATTCAAAAACCTATGACCAGGCAAAACTTGAATATCTCAATGCCGGAAAGTTAAAACCGGATGAACAATACTCCAGGGGTAAAATAGCAGAGATTGATGCGGTTATGGCTGAAATGAAAGCGAAAGAGGATGCATACAAAGCCTCAATTGCAAACGCCGATCAATTGCTTGTTCAAAAGAAATATGAGGATGCCCGCACTGAATACCAGAACGCAATCGTTCTCAAGCCACAGGCAACCTATCCGAAAGAAAAAATCGCAGAAATTAACAAGGCGCTGGAGGAGTTGCTTGGTAAGCAAAAATATTACGAAAACCTGGTCGCAACCGCAGACAAATTATTGAAGGAAAAAGATTATGCAAAGGCGCTGGAGTCATATCAGCAGGCACTTGCACTCTTCCCAGCCCAAACTTATCCCAAAGAGCAGATTGGTCTTATTTCAGCGAGGGTCGACAGCCTGTATCGCGCAAATAAATCCTTTTACGACAAAGCCGTGGCGGATGGCGACCGTTTTTATAATTTGTTTGAATTCGACAAGGCAGTTGATGCATATAACGAGGCGGCGAATTTCCTGCCAATGGAAAAATACCCAAGGGAGATGATCGTGAAAATCAGGCGGACCATTGCTGAAAATGCCATCGCCGATGTTATGAAAACGACTGTAATCATTGCTTCAAATACTGAAAAACAGTTTCCTTTTCCCCCGGTGAATATCGCTTCGAGGAAAAACAACTTCATCTATATTAAGATCAAGAACCTTTCGAACAAGCCCTTCAATATATTGATGCGGTATGGCAAAGACAAACAGGCCAATGGGGGAGTGGTCATGCGTAATTTGAGCAGTGACGGGAAGGTGAATGAACGACTTGTCAGTGTCAGGGATCAGGACCTCTGGTCGCGTGAAGACAATAACTGGATCAGCCTTTATCCGCAGGGTGGGGATGTGGAAGTCTCCTTTATCCAGGTATCCAGGGCAAAATAACTTAGGGAACCCTGTATTTGATTGTTCAGGGATTTTCAGGTTTCAATTTTCTTTTCAGGGTGATGAGGGTTATTTCAGGTAAGATCCCGATTCGTCCTGCATAGGCAATGTTTCCCAGGGCCTGGTTCACATAAATATACTGAGGTTTCAACGGGTTGTCGATCTCATATAACCCGCACCAGTGCTTGTATACCATGGCAACCGGACTCCAATGAATATTAAAGCAGTCAATCCCTAACTGCCCGCCGTGTGTATGTCCTGAAAATGTGATGTCAATGTTCTTGAACTTTTTACTCACGATGCTGTCCCAATGTGAAGGATCGTGGGATAGCAGAAGCTGAACGGCCATTTTTTCAACCCCTTTTTGTGCTTTGGCAACATCTCCGAACCGCTGAAAACGATGGGTTGCACCCCAGTTTTCAACACCGATGATGGCGATGCTGTCGTTCCCTTTTTTTAATATTTCATTGGAGTTCAGCATCAGTTTCCACCCCAGGTTCTTATAATAATTCCGGAGGTCGGTGATATTTTTCTGTTTTACTGCCATGGATGGCCAGTTCAGGTAATCCCCGTAATCGTGATTTCCCATGATGGCAAAGATCCCGTATGGTGCATGAAGGGTTTTCAGAATGGACTCAAATCCTTTTCCATCGGCCGTGCAATAATTAAACATATCTCCGGTGAAAAAAATGATATCCGGGTTTAAACTGTTTATCATGTTCATTGCCAGGCTGAGCTTCTGCTTTGATGGCCAGGTTCCGAGATGGACATCCGAGAACTGAACGATCTTCAGTCCGTCAAACCGGGGAGGGAGCTCCTTCAGGACAATTTCCTGGCGTCTTACCCTGAAGTCAAACTGCCAGAAAATGGTTCCGGCCAACAAAGAGAGGAAAACAGCTGCCCCTAGAATCCATCCTGAAACCAGGAGTGGGTTGCTGCGCCGGATAGGATAAAACGCCGACTCTTTGTGCGGGTGAAAAAGAAGGGTCGTGATCTTTCCCAATCGTATGATATCAGCGAGGATGAGTGCAATGATGGGAAAGAATTTAGCGAGGAACAGAATGAGAATGAAGCTTTGCGAATAGGTGCGGAGAGCAATGTTCCAGTCAAGGAATGAGACGAAGAACCCATAAACCATCAGCATTAATATGAGTGTAAGTGGCAGCCAGTAAATTAAAAAGGCTGAAATCCGCAGCGCCGGGGCCAGTTTATTGACCCTGGAACGGAATGAGAACCACAAATATGCATCGAACAGGAGGAAAAAGAAAAAATACCGGAGAATGCCACCATTTTTTGGAAAGATGGCCCTCAATGTCAGAACCAGAATCAATGATAATAAAACAAACAGAAACCAATTCAGGAATTTCTTCATTTGTTCTTGACGTAATTCACAAGCCCTTTTGCTTCGAAAATTTCCATCAGTTTAGCTGGCAGGGGGGCAAAGGGGTATGATTTACTCCCAATGTGCACCAGTCCCTTTTCAAAATCGATCCCAACTTTTTCACCTGGGAGGTAGGCCTCCACGGCCTCCGGCACCAGGATGATCGGGAGTCCCTGGTTTACAGCTGATCGGTAAAATATCCGGTTGACTGATTTGCAGATGACCGCCTTTATCCCCGCAAAAGCCAATCCTACGGAGGGATGCTCACGTGAACTGCCGCAACCGAAGTTGGCACCGGCGAGGATGATGTCGCCTGCTTTTACTCGTTCAGCAAAGCTGTTGTCAAATCCCTTGAAAAGGTAGGGCATTATTTTTTCAGGCTCTGAACTCTGGACGTTATAGGTCAGGTTCCCGGCAAACATCTGGTCAGTGTTGAGGTTGTCAACATCAGCATAATTCCAGGTTCCATCGGAAAACCGGTCTTCTCCCTCCTTGATATCGACCGTCGCACTTTGTGGAGCATGGTACGGGTATAGGTCACTGGCTGTGATTCCACGTGGATCTGTGATTTCACCTTTGAGAGCAGACGCCGCGACTGTAGCTGGGGAGGCAAGGTAAACGTTTGATGCGTTATTGCCCATGCGTCCCTTAAAATTCCGGTTTGCCGTCGATATGACATTATAATTGTCGGCCGGGATCCCCTGGCCGGTTCCCAGGCATGGACCGCAGGATGACGAAAGCACATTGGCTCCAGCTTCCATAAATGTCTCGATCAGTCCCTCTTTCATGGCCTGTATGAAAATATCCTTTGATGCAGGAATAACCTGGAGTTGCATGTACTTGGGAACATGTTTCCCCTTAAGGATGGCGGCAGCTTCACGCAAATCCTGCAACCTGCCGTTCGTGCATGTTCCGATCAGGGCTTGCTGGATCTTAGTTCCCTGGACTTCGGATACCGCTTTGACATTGTCGACATGATGTGGCGCAGCAACAACAGGGAACACTTCATTCAAATTTATCTTTATTTCCTTCAGGTAAGTCGCATCCGTATCCGCCCATATACCATCGGGTTTATAACCGAAATGAGCTTCAAGAACCTCATCGGCAGGGAAGACCGCATTTTTTGCACCCATTTCGGAGGCGAGATTGGCCAGTACCATCCGATCGGAGATGGACAGGGATTTTACACCCGCACCATGGTATTCAATTGACATGTAGTCGGCGCCGCTGGAACCGATCATTCCGATGATCCATAAGGCGAGGTCCTTGGCGAAAACGCCTTTGGGAAGTTCTCCCGACAGGGTGATCTTCATTGTTTCCGGAACCCGGAACCAGGTTTCACCCTGCTTCCATAAGCCGGCTGTCTCTGTACGGTCAATGCCGGCAGCAAAGGCGTTGTAAGCCCCAGCCGTGCTGGTATGGCTGTCGCTGCCTACGATGATCATTTTTGGTTTAGCATAACTGGACATCAGCTGATGACAAATTCCGTCACCTGCGTCATGGAATTTGGCGATCCCGAACTTTTCAACAAATTCGCGGATGATCTGATAATCATTGGCCAGTTTTGAATTGGTCGGAGGGGCGTTGTGATCGAGGGTGATCAGCAGGGTGTCAGGATTTGCCAGTAAGGCACCTCCCATTTTTTTGAAAGTGCTGTAGATACTTGATGTATTATCATGGGATAAAATGATATCGGGTGAGGCGAAGACAATGCTTCCTTTTTCAGCTCCGAATATTTTCTCAGCAAATGTTTTTCCTGGCATGGGTGAAGGGGTTGAAATGTGAAACACTATATGGATGAATGGTTGATGGATAACAGCCACCCTGAGGTGCAAATTTCAGAAAAATTTTGCTATCTTCAGAGGAAAAAGTTATGTTGGCCCTGTGAAAATTTGGGTGTTTGTTTTTTTTGTCAGAGTAAAAAGGATTTTCTATCTTTGCAGCCCCTAAAAATGAGCCAGGGGGAATGGAGAGGTGGGTGAGTGGCTGAAACCAACAGTTTGCTAAACTGTCGTACGGGAAACTGTACCGGGGGTTCGAATCCCCCCTTCTCCGCTGATTGAAATAAGAATTCAGATTTCCCGGTTGATCCGGTTTTTTTGTTACCTTTGTCGTTCGTACTTCTTACTTCAAATTTCGTACTTTATTTTCGGGGTATAGCGTAGCACGGTTATCGCGCCTGCTTTGGGAGCAGGAGGTCGCAAGTTCGAATCTTGCTACCCCGACTTGAAAATCAACCACTTACATCAGTTTTTGTAGGTGGTTTTTTCATGGTTGAATACATTTATACCTACAAGGCATCCGTTTTTCGGATCAGGAACAAAAGTTTTTCCCTCTTTGATTTCCCTTTACCGGTGCGGTTTTTCTCTTATTTACTTGATAATTTCCCTTCAAATTATGTACTATGGTGTAAATAGTAAAAACCATACGGTTCTAATATCACTAATGCATTTAAAATCATTATGATCGATCTTGAAAACCATGAATGAAGCACTGTGACCAACGAATTGACGAAACCTGAACATTGCGGCTGTGACAATTTTGTAAGAGTTTAAATGTCATTATCAAGTTAACAATTCACATTTATAATTCTAACTGGTTTCAGTCGGACCAAACCAGATCAATAAAATAACGTTCATTGCCCATTCTCCGGCAATCATTGCTGAAAACCCACGTTCAATAAATGGGTGAAGGAAATGAGATACAAGTGATTACATTTGATTGCCCAATTCCTGTTTTTATTATGATTTCATGTGTTATCATCGATGACGAAAAGAAATCCCGTAAAACATTTGAAAAAATTGTTGAACGTTACCTGAGCTCAAAATTGAAGATAGTTTATTCGGCCAAATCTGTCAATGATGGGGTCTCTGCTATTCATAAATATCATCCCGACCTGGTTTTCCTTGATATCGGAATGCCCGAAGAAAATGGGTTTAAATTATTTGAATATTTCGATAAAGTTCCTTTCTCTGTTGTTTTCCTGTCAGCTGTTCAAAATTATGCCATCGATGCATTAAGACGGGGGGCTTTTGATTACCTGTTAAAGCCGCTCGACCATATTGAACTGGAAAATATGATTGAACGCTTTGAAAATATTAAAAAATGAAGAATTCAGCAGCACTCGGGTGCAAGCGCTGTTCTCTAACCTGAACTCAGGGAATGACCGCAATGCGTTATCGTTCGTGAAGGTTCTTACAAAAACCAAACTTTAGTTCTCGCATTGGAACACTTTATTCAACAGGAGCGTTCGTTTCAGAAATTGACCGTTAAATAAATCCCGATCTTTTCTCTTCGCGCTCATCTTACCTGGAAAATACGCACATATTGACCCCCTCTGTACGTTTTAAGTTGACCCCCTGAT
>JBAXVX010000045.1:0-20043 GCA_037128705.1 Bacteroidota bacterium
ATCAAGCACCTTATTGATCATGAATTCCGTCTTCACCACCGTGAAATTGCCCGATTCGATCCTGGAAATTTCAAGAAGATCGTTGATGAGGTGCATCAGATCATCGGAACGGGATTGAATGATGGAGGAAAACTGAATGCGGTCCTCAGGAGTAAGGTCAGCATCCGACAACATCTCCGCAAAGCCCACGATGGCATTCATCGGGGTTCGGATCTCGTGGCTCATGTTGGCAAGGAAGGCTGACTTAAGGTGGTCACTCTGTTCAGCCTTCTGCCGGGCATCAACCAGTTCACCTATCATCCTTTTTCTTTCGGAGATGTCTTCCATGGTGATAATGATATTGGTCATCGTACCACCAGGTTCAATGATCGGAGCTACTAAAACCGATTCCCAATATGTTTCTCCGCTCATTTTTTTACTCAGGTATTCTCCTGTCCACTCCTTCCCCGAAATAATGGATTGCCATATCTGGTCATGAATTTCATCAGTGGTTCTTCCAGGTTTCAATATCCTGGCCACTTTGCCCTGAACCAGATCAATGGGATATTCAGTCATGAAGGTAAACTTGGGATTGACATATTCAATCAACCCTTTGGTGTCGGTAATCACCACAGCTGCAGGGCTTTGTTCAAGTCCTCTTGATAACTTAACTAACCGAAGTTCATTCTCCCTGATTTTATCCTCAGCAATTTTGCGATCCGTTATATCACGGAAATTAATGACGATCGCTTCAATTCCAGGCGTATCAAGCAGGTTGCTGAAGGTGCTTTCTATCCAGTGCCAATGGCCCATTTTATGCCTGAAACGATATTGAATTGTTGGAACAGACCCGGGATCATGAATCAGCCGTCCTAGCGTTTCATGCACCAAAGGCAAATCTTCAGGGTGAGTCAACTCACTCGGACGTTCTTTCCCGATTTCCTCCGGTTCATATCCGAACATACGGCAGGCTGGCGGACTTGCGTAGATAAATGCATCCTCTTTGTTGACCATCACGATCCCATCAGGAGCATTTTCAATCAGCGCCCGGGAACGCTGTTCACTGATCCGGAGTGATTCTGCCAGCAAACGATGCCGCTCCCCGTTCTCAAGGATGGCATATTCTGATCTCTTTTTTTCGGTTATGTCTGTAATGATCGATCCAAGCAGTGGCGGGCTGTCCGGGATGTCGATCCTGAACTTTTCAGTAAAATAAATATGTATAACACCCTCCATATCCTTCCATGTTTCTTCATAGGAGGTGTACCCCGTGTTCATGGCTTCAGTATCCTTTATAACCATCTCATCGGCAATATCGGAAGAAAAGAGCTCATGGGGTTTTTTCCCTATCCACAACGCCATCGGAAAGTGATCATAGAATTTTTTATTGGCAAAAACCGGCCGGAACTCATGGTCTTTAATCAGGATCAATGCAGGATTATAATCCATAAAAGCCGAAAGCATGGCATCGCTCGAATTAAAGGCCTTCCCCATTCTTTTCATAGATTTGCTTCAGATTGCTTTTATAATAAAATAGAATGTTCAAACTGTTTATAAATGCCCAAAGAAACCATAAATATAGAGAATTTCAGAAAGAATGAAAAGTTTATTGATTTGAACAGGGAAACAGGAGGAAATTGAAAAGGCCTGTGATACTTTACTGCAGGAATCTTGACATGACCTCCAATAAATTTTCCTTTTTTATTGGCTTTGAAATATAGGCATCACAACCCACCTCCTCACTCATTTTGCGGTCCGATTCCATCGCGTAGGCTGTTTGGGCAATCACGGGCAAGTCTGATCGTTGCTTTTTGATCTCCGCGGCCAACTCCCAACCGCTGGCATCGGGAAGCCTGACATCCAGTAAAACCAAATCATACTGGTTGAGCTCCCCATACCGTGCTCTGAGTTCCGAACCACTGTAAATTCCAATCAATTCAGCCCCGGTGCGTTTCAATATGATGGTGAGGAATTCCATATTTGTTTTATCATCCTCTACCAGCAGGATCCGTTTCCCGCTCCAATTGAAGATCCCGGTTCCCTTTGGTTTTATTGCTTCCAGCTCACTGTGGATATTTATCACATTTTCAGATTTATAGGGGAATTTGAAAAAGAAAGTGCTCCCGGCCCCGCATTCGGACTGTACCCATATTTCACCTCCCAGAAGGGCAAGGGAACCCCTGCAAATTGAAAGCCCCAGCCCGGTTCCTCCATACTGGTGCGAATCGGGAATTTCTGCCTGCCTGAAATGTTCAAAAATGATGGATTGATTTTCTTGCGTGATGCCAATCCCTGTATCGGTCACAAAACAGGTTAATGAACCATTGGAAGGTAAATGATACCCAAAACAGATCGACCCGGCTTGTGTATATTTTATGGCATTGTCGATGAGGTTTGAAAAGACCTGCTTAAGTATGAACCCGTCTGTATTAATTAACGCCATGTCATCAGAAAGACCTTTTACGGCCTGAATGACGAGATGCTCCTTTTTACCCTTTTTAATCCTTTGCCTGAATACCTCAAGTATTTCGTCGATCAAAGTATTTAAGGAGACCTTTGCATTTTCAACTGTCGCATTTCCTGATTCGATCCTCGATATCTCCAACAAGTCGTTGATAATATGCATCAGATCATCAGAGCGTGATAAAATGATGTTAGAGTATTTGTTTCGATCGTCTTCGCTGAGATCAGGATCAGAAATCATCCCGGAGAAGCCGACAATTGCATTCATGGGTGTTCTGATCTCATGTGACATATTAGCCAGAAAGGTCGACTTTAACCGGTCAGATTCCCGGGCCTTCTCAAGCGCCTGTTTTAATTCAATCTCAGATTTTTTACGTTGCACAGACAGGCTGATCTGTGAGGATATAAATTCAAGGAATTCAACGTCTTTGTTACTGAACGCATTTGGATCATCGTAGCTCTGTAAAACAAAGGCTCCAATTACTTTTCCGTTGCTTCGCAACGGAACTCCAAGCCAGCTTTCGGCAGTGGCACCGATCAGGTCAATTTCACCCAGCCGGTTAAGTTCGAGCACCCTTGTCCTGGTCAGTAAATACGGGCGGTTACCGTATATTACAGCACCAGTCAGCGATTTTGCTGCAGGCCAGGAATCAATTTTATCTTTTTCGTCTTTCGTATGCGGAGCACTCAGCATGCCTGTTGCCTCATCATAAAATGCAATGTAAAAATTCTTCGTATCTACTATCCTTCCCAGTTGCACCCTGATGGTTTCGATCAATTCTGCCAGGTCATTTGATGTCACGACCGCATTTGAAATGGCATACATCATATTTCTGATCATCTCCGCCCGCATGCGCTCAATCTCCCCTGCGGCCCGGTAGGCTACCAGGTTTAAAATGGTGTCAGCCATCTGAGGGTTCTCAATTGGATGTCTTCCAATCACGGCAATCAGTCCGATTGGATTGCTTTCCGAATCCCAAAGAGTCGTCCCAACATAACTTTCGGCCTTCATCTCCTGCAGAACTGCATCACCGGGAAAAAGCTGGCGCACCCCGGCAGGGAAACAACAAATCCTGCGACCAACAACATCTCCACAGGGAGTATCTTTGAGTGTGTACTGTACATTGTCTTCATATTTTCCATCAAACCAAACAGCGATCGTTTGCGCTGCCTGACCTTTGTCAAGAAGTTTATCAATGCATACATAATCCATTTGCAGGGTTTCGGCAAGGTACCTGGCCAATGATTGAAAAAAATCTCCCCCAGCCCCACTCCACCCCGATTTTATGAGAAACATCTGGGTGTTCTCAATAAATTTTCTTTCCGTTATGTCGACCGCCACCATGCGGCAAAGATGATCCGGTTCAACCTGAATGGCCTCTGCCCTGATATAGACACCCGGTCTCCGGATCGGGATAAGTTCCAGTTCACAGGTTTGTTTATTCTCTTTTGTAAAAACCTTTTCAAGGAATTTTTTAAAGTCAAGCTTTGCATGTTGTACCAGGAAAGAATTAAAGTCGCCCAGAACCAGCTTTGATCTTTCCTGCCCAAGTAGTTCTGCTCCCGCGTTGTTCAACTCGTGAATTTTCCCATACCGGTCAAGTGAAAAGTAACCAACCGAAGCAAAATCATAGAGCTCCGAATATTGGCCCAGAAGCGTTCCTGCATCAATCATAGGAAAGGTTTCGTTCATTTTTTTGCTTCCTGCTCTCCCATGAGCATTACATTACTCTGAACTTGGTTAATTTTTCAAAGAGGGCCTCTTTTTCTAAAGGTTTTGATAAATAATCGTCACATCCGGCTTCAAACGCTTTTTTCTCATCCCCTCCCATTGCGAAAGCGGTTAGCGCAATAATTGGCAACTGCTTACGGAATGACTTGATGATCCGTGTAGCCTCCAACCCATCCATAACAGGCATCTTGATATCCATCAGTACCAATGAAATTTCAGGATGCTGATGACACAGATCAACGGCATCTTTCCCATTGACCGCAACCAAAAAGGGAATGGGGATCCTCCCCAACAATGCTTCAACAAATAATTTGTTTGATTCATCATCTTCCACAATCAGGATAACAGCTTTACCGGCGACAGGGATGTCTGTTTTGATATCCTCCTGCTTTGATACCTCCTTTTTTGTTCCTTCAAACGGTATTTTAAAGAAAAATTTTGAGCCTGTTCCCTTGTTTGATTCCACCATCAATTCACCTCCAAGAAGCCTTACCAATCCCTGTGCAATTGACAATCCAAGCCCGCTTCCTTCATGCCGCCTGGTTGGCGATAATTCCTCCTGAATGAAACTTTCAAATATCAGAGACTGTGCTTCAACGCCTATCCCGATGCCAGTATCATGCACGTAAAATTCAAGTGACTGAATATGAACAATATAACCAAATACGATTTCACCCCTGTCGGTGAACTTTACTGCATTGTCGAGCAGATGATTCAGGATCTTTTTCAGCAGGTCAGCGTCAGAATAAAGTGTGATTTGACCAATGTTCCCTGGAATATTAAGGAGGAATTCAATCTCCTTCGAAATGCATTCCGGTTGAAACAGATTAAAAAGACCAAGCAGCATCTGGTGCAGATCTATGGCTTTTCGTTTTACCTCTATGTTTCCTGAAACAATCAGGGATATATCCATGTAGCTGTTGATCGTGTTGAGCAAGCGACTGCTGCTTTTTTTAATGAGAGAATAAAACAGTATCTTTTCATCCTGGGTGATGTCGGGTTGCGTGATAAGATTGCTGAATCCAAGGAGTCCATTTAACGGAGTTCGTACTTCATGTGAAATGTTGTTCATGAAAGCAGTTTTCAAAAGGTTGCCAGATTCGGCTTTAATCAGGGCAAGTTTAAGGGCTTCCTTCGCCCGCCTCCGTTCCGTAATGTCTTCTACAGTTCCATTATAATAAAGCGGCTTCCCGTCAGGGTCACAGATTACCTTTGCATGCTCACGCACGATGATGCATTCGCCATTGCGGCAGATCCATTTTGATTCCAGGTCTTTGACTTCCCCGAATTTTTCAATTTGTTCGATAAATTGGGCCCGCCTGTAGGTTGGTTCAAATCCTGCCTCTTCAAGGTTTTTCAGAGAGACCTCTTCAAGGTTGGTAAAACCAAGCATTTCATATATGGCACGGTTAGCCAGTAATATTTTTCCATCAGGAGTAGTTCTGTAAAGCCCGACAGGTGCATCGTTGTATAGATTGCGGAAATGATCCTCGCTGACCCGAAGGGCCTCTTCCGAGAATCTCCGTTGTTCCATTTCAACCTTCAGTTCATCCAGCAACAGCAGCGAGGCACGGTTGCTCTCCTCTAACCCTTTTGTGCGTTCATATACCAGCTCCTCAAGCCGTTCATTCTCCATCCTTACCTTATCCTCCGACCGCTTGATGCGTAGCATGGAGGAAACCTGCGCTGTCAGTTCGGCCTCATCAATGGGCTTTGTCAGGAACGTTTCAGCACCCAACTTCAGTGCCTTGGTCCTGCTACCCGATTCGGTGTGCATGGCCGTCAAAATAATTACCGGGATTCTTTGCAATTCATCATCTTCCTTGAGAATTTTGCAGGTTTCGTAACCATCAATAACCGGCATCACCAGATCAAGCAAAATCACATCAGGACTTTCAATCCGTGCTTTCTCTATGCCATCTTTACCCGATTGGGAAGTGATTATCCTGGCATCAGGAAATGCATCGGATAGCAGGGCAGCCAGAACCACCAGGTTATCCTTGTTGTCGTCGATGGCAAGAATTTTAATCATTTGCTGTTTATTGACTGATCCACTTTTCGATTGTTTCATCTAATGCCTTAGCATCAATCGGTTTTGAAATATATTCGTCAAAACCAAACGCAATTATTTTCTCCCTGTCTCCCGCCATTGCCATTGCGGTGAGTGCTATTACCGGCACATCTGACAACGCTTCCTCTTTCCTTATTTCATTCAATGTTTGAAAACCGCTATTCCCGGAGATAGAGACATTCAGCAGGATAAGATCAGGCTTCATTCTTTTTGCACAGATAATTCCGTCTGTTCCATCCAATGCCTCAATGACGGTGTGCCTATCCCCGAGAAGTGCCTTGATCGTTATTCCCGCTTCGGCACTTTCATCTATGAGCAGGATCGTACCACGGCCTGTTTTTACTGAAGCCCTTGGTCTTTCAACCCTTTGATTCGTTTTGTTGAAAGAATTAAAATTTATCATTCCTTTAACCAGGATCAGTAATTCATTCTTCCTGACATCCCCTTTTTGAACCAACTGATGAACGTGTTTTTCTGAGAGTCGCTTTAATTCCTCCTTTGTCAGATACTTTGCCGTCAGGATAAGTACGGGAATATCTTCAGTCTCCTTCGTTCCCCTGATTTTTTCAAGTACTTCAAACCCATCCATTCCCGGCATCATCAGATCCAGGATAATGGCATCCGGTATATTCTTTGTCACCGAACCAAGCGCTTCTTGTCCGTTGCGGGCAACTTCAAGCTGATATCCCTGCTCAATTAGAATTTCGGACAGTTGTATGATGGCTGGTTCGTTGTCTTCAACAACCAGGATCTTTTTCCCTTTGCCATCCATCTCTTCCAGGTTGATGACAACCGGTTCCTTTTCATAAAAAAGGTCATCGGCTTCATGTGCCGCTTTAAAAGAAGTCCCGTAAGGTGGCTCAACGGGAATCTTGACAGTAAATACGGAGCCTTTCCCCGGTTCGCTTTCCACCTCTATGCTGGCATCGATAACCTGGCAATATTTATCAGCAATGGACAATCCCAGGCCAACTCCCCCTGTTTTTCGTGAGGCCGTACCATCAACCTGACGAAACTCTTCAAAAATATGGGGGATCTGATCAGCCGGGATTCCGATCCCGGTATCCTTTATTGCGATCTGAACATATTCATGGTCCAACCTGGCCGAAATTTCAACCGACCCGGTTTCAGTAAATTTTATCGCGTTTCCTATAATGTTCTGAAGAATATGATACAACTTGGTACTGTCGGTGGTGACTAAAGGGATGTCATTCCCGATGTTGTTTTTTACCAGGATATTTTTATCCGCAATGATTGTTTGCATGGTCGACAGAATGGACTGTACCTGATCACTCAAGGATAGCTTGCTGTATTGAACCTGGGTTTTTCCGGCCTCAATTCTTGAGAGGTCAAGTACATCGTTGATCAGCATCAGCAATTGCTTCCCGTTCCTTTCAATTATTTCCAGAAAACTATACTCTTCCGTGGGGATCAGTTTTTTCAACCGCTTGATCAACACTCCTGAAAGTGCAATAACTGAATTAAGGGGAGTTCTCAGTTCATGGCTCATGCTTGATAAAAACTGGCTTTTAAGCTGGTTTGCTTCATCTATCTGCCTTTTCTGTATTTCAAGTTCTGTGTTCTGTATGATCAGTTCGTCAGTCTGCATCTGTAACTCAGTAGATTGCTCCACCAACCGCTCATTTTGTATGTCAAGCTGCCCTGCATAACTGCGGATACTTTCAAAGGCAAGTATTCCGCTGATCCCGGCATTCAGGTTATTCCAGGAGTTATTAAACACCTCTATCGCCTCAGGTGAATAGTTACTGATGGAAGCAAAAGAAAGCATCCCGATTATTTTGTCAAACTGTAGCAGTGGAATGGTAATGATTTCCCTGGGTTTGAAATTTCCCGTTACCGCAGAATAAATGAAAAGCGTGTCATCATCGATCACTGTACTTCTGGTTATTACTCTACTCGACAAGGCGATGCCAAATTCCCCTTCGTTGGCAACAGCAGAAAATGATCTGATTTTATCGCTGCTTAACCCGATGGAAAAATAGGGCTCAAATGTTGTGTTTTCCTTGTTCAGCAAATAAATGGCCCCGATATTTGAATCGGTTACAGAGATCAGTTTCCCGATTACCGATTGACAGAATGACATCAGCTGTTCCTGCCCAAGCATGGCATCCAGAATTGCAGCGGTGTTCTTTTTGACGGACATATCATACCTGATGCTATCGGCCATTCGGTTAATGGCTGCCGAAAGTTGTCCTATCTCATTGGTGGATTCCAGGTTGCTTTTGGCGTGATAATTTCCCAGCCTGTGTTGCTCAGTAACCATGGTAATCTCTTTCAACGGCAGAGTTATACTATGCATGATAGTAATCAGAATGACAACTGAAAGTCCCAGGATCAACAACAGCATGACCATTGAACGGGTGGCCAGATCATTTTTTTCTTTCAGGGCTGAATTGTAAAACTCTTTGGCTCGGTTGAGAGAAAAGTCCTTAATTACGATGATTTTCCTTAACACTGCATTGGCTGCCTTAGATTCCCTGCCTTTGGTTATTTCAACCGCTTCCCTGATCTTTCCCGCCTGATACAAGCTGATGGCCTCCTGGCGGACTAAATTCCAATCCTTTATTGCCACCGATATTGTGTCGATCGAACTCCGGTCTCCAAGGTATTGCGCATAAATGGTATCTAACAACCTGGAAATCAACGCCTCATTTTCATTCAAATGACGAACGATTAAATGATATTCATCCTGGCTGCCCGATAACATAACCTCAGTCATCCCGTGACGGATTTTCAAGATATTGGTTTCAATCTCCCTGATGGCAATGTTGACTTTAAATGGATGCTTGTAGAGGGCATCGGTATTTTCCCACATGCGCGAAGATTGGCGGTAGGACAACCATCCCATCAGGATAACCATTAAAATAATGATTCCTATCCCAAACAGCAATTTCGTTCTTACCTTCAGATTTTTCATCCCGTTATTTTCAATTTTTTCCCATTCCGCCATTTCTTCTGTTTCCGCTCATCCGTTCAGCTTTTCAACCTGCTCATGCCTTGGTGAAAATATTCCCTACCGGGTTAAACATACGGAAACCTTTATGCAATTTCAGGATCATTTTTTCAGACTGATCAACCATTAAACATCCATGATCAGTCAGCGAATTGTAAAGTTTATCAAGTATAAACAATTGAAGTTCTGGTTTATAATAGATAAGGACATTGCAGCAAACAACCAGGTCAAAACCCCCGAAAATACTGCATGGCGGCGATGAAGACTTTGTATCAAGCAGATCGTAATATGAAAATTCCACCAGTTGTTTCAGTTTATCGGTGACAGTCCAGACAGCACCTTTACTGGAAAAATAATCGGTTAACCTCGATAGTTTCACATTTTGCATGACAATATTTGAGTAGCTCCCTTTTTTTGCAGTCTGGAGGGCCTGTGCTGAAATATCGGTAGCGAAAACCATCACCGATTCATTTTTCAATCGCTCTTTTATCAAATCAGCGGCCACCATGAGCAAAGAATAGGGTTCCTGGCCATCGGCACACTCGGCCGACCATATCCTGACAGCTTTTGAACCGGAAATCTCATTTCTCTTAAATAAGGCAGGAAGAATGATCTGTTCCAGGATTGAAAAATCAAGGGGGTTTCTAAAATACAGACTATATGAATTCGTTGATGTATCGAAATTGGTGCCTGATTCGTTTGGCGACATCATTGGTTTCATATTATTTTTTTATCACTATTGCATTCAAAATCAATTACATCAGGTCGCCTAACGGACCAAGATTAATGTTTAAATCACGATCTGTAAGGTTAAAATGCTTTTTCATCTCCTCCATTTTTTCCTCAAGCTTCATAAGTGTTTCACCCAGCCGTTCAATCTCCTCGTCGGTAAGCGATCCCCCGTCGACCCTCCTCATCGCCTGTTTTTCAACCAGTTTCCGGATGAGTTCCACAAGTGTCAGCACCAGTTTCGCCAGGCCGGAGTCAGCGTTGTCGGGTGTAAGCTTCAGTTTGGATTCTTCGCTGCTCGCCAGCTTTCCAATCTCCTCAGTTATCCCGTCGAACGATCCGGTATCAAATAGGATTTTATTCTCACTCATATCTTCGGCCGTATTATTTAACCTTAAAATCAACAAAATTATAGGGCGGCCAGGGACCGGTCAGCACAAAGGTCAGGCTGAGATGTTTTTTTTGTAAGTCAGCAACTGCCTCAATGAGATCATCTTTCCGCTCCCTGCCAAGCAGGAAAACACCATCAATGATGATGGCAGGTGTTGACATCTTTTTGAATTTGCTTTCGGTATTCCAACTGGTAAGGAAACCGTTAATCTCTGCAATCACCGATTCAACATAGGCCAGTAACTGCTCCTCCAGCCTGTGCTCTTTAAGTTTTCTGTTTACCCACTCCCTGTATACCGATTGCTTAACTTCCGGTTCAGCATTTGCAGCGCTTAACCCCACGGATGCTGACTTTTCCTTCATCTCCCGGGTCAATTTTTCGGTATCACAGAAAACCTTCAGCCCGAACTCATACTTGTTTTCAACTTTCAAAAGATTTTTCTTTATCTCCCGGTGGTTCCTGCCCAGCATCTGAGTGATCGCATCGGTTGATTCCATCACCGACCCGAACCTGGCCGGAAGGAGGGTGAAATATTGAGCCAAAGCTTCTACAACTCCGGCATATTCAATGGCAACGGATTTGTCGGCCATGATATCCGATCTGTTAAAATCACTTACAATTGCGGCAATTCCGCCAGCAGATACAAAAGACAGGTCCATTCCCACGATCCCCTTCACCCCTGCAAGCTGATGCTCAGCATTCCGGTTATTCTTCTTAACGGGTAAAAATGAATAGATCATCTTTTCCATAACGTCACAATTAAAGGCTTCCCTTAATTTTCTTCCCCGATTTTAATTGTTCCATGGTTTCAACCGAACTCAGCAATAATTTCACACCCAGATAAACCAGGTCAATGTCCGCAACTGAAATTACGATATCGCCGGTGAGGATGACCCCTTTGTTAAGCACCCTGTCAAGCGCCTCCAGGATAGTGATATCTTTACTCCGGTCGACTACATTATCGTGCATTGCTTTTTTCTTTTATGGAGATAAAACTGAATGGCGGCCATGGCCCGGTGATTTCAATATCAAAACCAAGTTCGTTATTCTTTCTTTTCAGGTTCATCGCCGTTGAGGCAATGTCAACGGCTCTGTCTTTAGAAACAAGAAACGTTGCATTGAGGATCATTTCATCATTCCGTTCACTCAGTTCCTTCGGGATAAGATTGTTGAGTGTGAATGCCTCGCTCAGTTTCCTGAATTCATCAAAATACTCCTGCCCGTATGCTTTGCAAAGCCGGTCAACCTCATTTTCTATAAGGTCGGCTTTTTTTCTTTTCATCAGAAAAGCCCTGCCGGGAGAACTTGCCATGATCTGCTTTTCAAGAGATGCAGCTTCCTCGCTTAATTCATCAATCTGATCGACCAGCACCTTCCGGTCACTATAGATTTTGGCTGTCCATTCCTCTTTCCATTCAACAAAAAGAAGATTTTCTATTAAGGAATCAGCGTAATCAGACATGAATTTTTTCAAGGGTTCTTCCGACCGGTAGATGGAGCCAAAATTGAAGGGTATTACCGTGCAATCCTCCATCAGCATGCTGATCACCTTCACATGGTTTCTGACCTGGATTTCAAGCCAGGCCAAGTCCGATAAATTTTTTTTCAGATTCTCTTCTGAAAATTCACTCTCGGAAACCATCTTTACCACTGTATAAAAATCTTCGGACGAAACGCACCTCAGTCCCTGAAATTCGTCGTTCTTTCCGAGGTCAGGCGGATGATTGGAGATGCAATAAACATATATCAGATTGTTTTCCATCTTGAATGGGTCTTTATTGAGTTTATCTCAAGATCGTTACTGACTGGAAATGTCAATTCCTTCAAAGGAACTCAATCTTTCGAAAGAGGTGATTTCCAGTTTGTCATCCATTTTCACCAGATAGAAGAGCCTAATCTTCTTCGGTGGCAGATTCATTGATTTTAAAAATGAATCATCTTCATAAACCTCGGCCACGGAAACCCATACTTCCTGCGCTTTTTCAATTTTTATGACCGTTACATCATAACAATTGATATTTTCTTTCAGGAATTTCACCACCGACTTCTTCACCTCAATAATATTACTCATATTGTTTCCTCCAAATAGTTTAATTATTTACTTTTTTGTCGCCTTACCAGCTTTTATTACCGGAACTTTCTCTTCAGGTATCTGGTTAACTGAATCATCTTTTTTCATGTTATGCCCGCAACCGGGACAAAATTTGTAATCAAACATGAACCTCCATGTTTCGCCGCATTCAGGGCAGGTTATATTCAGCGGCTGCCCGCATTCGATGCAAAAATTTTCGTTTCCACCTGTTAGTTTGCCACATTTCGGACATTTAAATGCACTCATTTTTTCCTCCTTTTAAATTATTTTAATGCGTCATTCCTTCCCCACGATACTGCTTCGGCTTTTCACTATTTATTTTGTTTTTCAAGTCTGATCTTTTCGAGCAATTTCAGCAATTCATCCTCCCTTCTGTCATATTCTTCTTCATCAATTTCGTCCATTTCGAATTTAAGTTGCAATGCCATCAGCCTTTCCTTAACTGTGCCTTCATCTGACATCTCTTTGTCGATCACATCATTAATTTTCTTCCCGATAAAAAGCATCCCTTTCAAGGGGGCCATGAGTAAATCATCGATTAAAAACATATTACAATTCTTTGGTGTTAATTACGAGATTGACAAAATTATAGGGAGGCAATGTGCCAACATATTTAAAGGTCATGAACTGGCCGAACTTTTCATCCAGCTCGAACACGGCTTTGTCGAATGCAGGTTCACTGATGTTCTTAATCAGGAAAGCTGCATTGATAATCATCAGTTCCCCGTAATTGTCATTTATTTTCACATCGTCAGTAAGGGGCCTGAGCACATCGAGGATCATGGTTTTATAATTTTCAGTCTCCTTTTTTAGCGCTTCGGCTACCATTTCGCCAATTTTCATGCGCTGGTAGTGTGTTTTATCTGCAGGCAGGTTCATCAGTTTTCCGCGCATTGTTCTGATTTCATCATATTTTTCAATGATATTGGCATAGATCGCAGTCTCTTGCGCCATAACTTTCAAACCAAGTTCCTTTTTCCCGTCCATCTTTACGAGGAGGTCATCAAATTTCTTATAGTCTTTTTCAAGGATCTTTAAAATTCCCGAGTCGTCGGCATGCTCGGAGATGGTGGAAAACCTGACAGGAAGAACAGTAAATTGTTTCATTATTTCCTCGAGAACCTTCTCATGCGTAGTCATATTTACCCTTCGGGCCTCATATTGAATGATTGGGGAATTGCTAACAACGGCACTGATATCCTTGTAGTTGATACCATAAACCAGGTCAGCGCGCTTGCCGATACCAATGTTTCCAAATTCGATCGGTCTGCTATGCCTGATGATCCCGTAAATATACTTTCCCTCTTTCAGAATTTCAACTTCATTTTCCATGATACGCGTTAGATATTGTTTGTTTATATAAACCGTTATGATTCCCTGCTGTTATAATTCCCACTTTTCAGGAAAAATCTTCAGGTCGATGAAATTAAAGATCGGCAATGGGGCTGTGTAGACAAAATCGCTGCGGAACTGGTATTTTACGCCAAGGTTAGCCATGATATTATCGAATTCAACCTCTCTGCCGCTATTCACAAGGAAGGCGGTATTCATGAACATGGAATTTGCGGATGTCTTATTGTGTTTGTACTCAAATACCGATTTCCTGAAGGCATCAATGATCTTTGCCGTCTCCTCCTCTTTCTTTTCAACCAGGGCCCGCTCAACCAGTTTCCCGGCCTCTGCGATTTTCTCATTCCGCGCACTCGAATCCTTCAACTTTTCGATTTCCGCCCTGATTTTCCGCAGTTCAACGTGTTCCTTGTCGATCTCCTGGTAGATGCTCCCCATATCTTTCCAGTTTCCCCTGACATTAAGTTCAACCTTGTTTTCAAACTGCCTGAGCAATTCCATGAACTCGCTGTAGCGCCTGTTGAGCAGGTTTCGTATTTCATCCGGTGTAGCGGCGATGGTCCCGAAGCGGATCGGAAGAATGCTTCTGAATTCCTTCATCACCTCTTCAATCACCTTCTGATGGGCCAGCATATTTTCCGGATTCACCACAAACCTGCTGAGCGGATGGTCGCTCACTACCATACATAAACCGTCGAATCCAATGGTCGAAACAAGATCACCCCGGCCACCGACCCCTATTGGGCCCAGACTTACATCGTAATCGGAGGCTATGATGCAATAAATATATTTACCGTCGCGCTGCATATTATCCTTTTATTTTTACAAGTGTTAAATTCTCATTCACATAATCTTTTGAAAGTGAAATATCTTCCCCCTTAGACCATTGCCTCACGGAAGCGGAAAAATCGATCAGGGTATGGTAAGCCTTCTGTATCTGATTGAACTTGTCTGCATCTCCCGGATCATACCCGTTATCTGGATGAAATAACTTTGCTTTCTCCAGGTAGGCTTTCTTGATCTCATTTTCATTGGTTCTTTCCTTTATGCCCAGCATTTTTTTTGCCTTCTCCACCTCATCCGGATTTAACTTGTCCACCTCCAGGGTATAAAAGCTGTAGCAGGGCAACGGGCCGACTATTTTGAAATTCAGGGTACTGTGGTACTCCTCGTCTAACTTTTCAATTGTTTTTTCAAAATGACCTGCCTGGGTGCTTTTTATCAACACAGCTGAATTGGTGATCATCTGATCGTCCATCACCTCGTGAATTTTAATATCCACGCTGATGGACGAGAAGGCTTCCAGTATCCTTAATTCAACTGCTTTATTTTTTTCTTCCAGCTTTTCTTTCAGCAGCATTCCAACCTTTACCTGGTCGATCTGGGTTGGTGACACCCCGCTTTGCAGCAACTCTTCCTTCAGCATGATTATGTCAGGGTGGCTTGCAATCTCCTTCAGCGTACCTGTAAAATCGGCCCAGGTCACCGCCAGATCTATTTCCGAAAGGTATTCAATCTCCTTCAGGGTAGCGATGATTAAATCATAGCCCTTGGCAAGCATACTCAACACCTCCTCACGGGCATTCATGATTGTTCCAAGTTTCATGGGAATGATCATCTTGAACCCCTTTGTCATGAGATCTTCAATCGTTTTTTGGTGATGCACCAGGGTGTGGGCAAGCGACTCCCTGTCTAAAAAATCGAGTTGCGCGGTCTCATGGTCGGAAACGATCGCAGAAATATTTTGAAAAGTAATGGCATAAACCCCTGAATTCTCAAGCAGCTGGAACTGTGTTGTTCCGTAAAAATTCGGAACAATCCCATAAATGTATAAACCTTTTTTCGCCATAATTCTCATTTTTAAAGCCTGATACAGGCTGCCAATAACTCTATATTTTCGTTGAATTTTGTTTCAAAACCAGACTGATCGCCTCTTCGAAATGATGCTCGAGTATAACCACATTCCCGGCAATTTCGTCCTGTTTTCCTTTATTTTGCTCGATCAGGCTGCGAATTGCAAGCATTGCAGCTTTCCTGCAAATAAATTCAATATCGGATCCGGTCAGCGTTTCTGTTGCCAGGGCAAGTTTGTTTAGTCTGACTTTTTTCCCCAACGGTTTTTTACGGGTGTGGATATCGAATATTTTCTCCCTCGTTTTAACATCGGGAAGCGGCAATTCAAAAATGAGATCGAACCTGCCACTCCTCAGCAATGCTGGATCAATGAGATCAATCCGGTTTGTCGCTGCCAGAACGATCACCCCTTTAAGATCCTCAATGCCGTCCATTTCCGTAAGGAACTGACCGATCACACGGTCAATCACCCCTGAACCTGAACTGTCGTTGCTACGGCGGGGTGTCAGACTGTCAATCTCATCAAGGAACAGAATACAGGGAGATGCCTGCTTGGCCATCCTGAAAAGTTCTCTAACCCCTTTTTCTGATTCTCCGATGTACCGGCTAAGGATCTGCGGCCCTTTCACCGAAATGAAATTAACCCCGCTTTCACTTGCAAGTGCCTTGGCCAGATATGTTTTCCCTGTGCCGGGTTTCCCGTGAAGAATGATTCCCTTCGGCGGATTGGTATCGGCTTTCTTGAACAGATCGGCATATTTCAATGGCCATTCCACGGTCTCCTTCAATGCATCCTTTATATCATCCAGGCCGCCGACATCGTCCCACTTTACATCAGGCACCTCAACAAATACCTCCCTGATCGCCGAGGGTTCCACCTCTTTCATTGCATCCTGGAAATTGTCCATGGTCACCTCGAGTGACATCAGAAGTTCGTAAGGGATTTCGGCTATCTCGAAATCGATCTGAGGAAGGATCTTGCGAAGGGCCGTCATGGCAGCTTCCCGGGCCAGCGCCTCCAGGTCGGCCCCAACAAATCCATGGGTGATCTCAGCAAGCTTTTCCAGATCAACATCCATCGCCAGGGGAATGCCCCTGGTATGAATGTGAAGAATTTCAAGTCTGCCTTTTTTGTCAGGAATGGAAATCGAAATTTCGCGGTCGAAACGCCCCGGCCTTCTCAGTGCCGGATCAATGGAGTTGGGAATATTGGTGGCCCCAATTACGATAACCTTTCCCCTCGATTCCAGCCCGTCCATGAGTGAAAGCAGTTGGGCAACCACACGTTTCTCCACCTGCTTCTCACCGCCCATATCTTCCCTCTTGGGTGCAATGGCATCAATTTCATCGATGAAAATGATCGCGGGTGCGTGCTGATTGGCCTCCTCGAATATTTTCCTGATACGACCCTCGCTCTCCCCGTAGAATTTCCCCATGATTTCGGGACCGGAGATATTGATGAAATAGGCATCTGTTTCATGTGCCACAGCCCTGACAATCAACGTTTTTCCCGTTCCCGGGGGGCCATAAAGGAAAACTCCCTTGGGAGGCTGAATCCCAAGCCGTTCAAATATTTCAGGGTATTTCAACGGGAGTTCAATCATTTCCCTGATCCGTTGAACCTGGTTTCCGAGTCCTCCGATGTCTTCATACGACACCTTGCTTTTCTTTTCACCGGTCTGGTTTGCCAATTCAAGCTGGAATGTGGTGTTCGGGTGAATGATCACGACTCCGTCAGGGCTGACACCGGTTACCGTGTAATCCACCGAACGTGAACCAAAAAGGTTCGCCCGTACTTTATCTCCTTTTGTTACCGGAAGGCCATTGATAAGTGATCCAATGTATTTGGCATCATCTGTCTTGAATGATGATCCGGATTTTGTATCTGGTTTGAGTTTTATTTTTGAGGCCTGACGACAGGTAGTTTTAAAAATCGACACCTTTTCGTCAATTCCAACCTGGGCGTTCTCCCGGGTTATACCATCAATCTGGATAATACGTTTATCACGGTCCTCAGGGTAACAGGGCATGATCTTGACCGGGGTGGCACGTTTGCCTTCAATCACAATAACATCACCACTTTCAAGGCCGATCAGTTTCATGTCCTTTGGATCGATCCTGGCAATTGCCCTTCCGACATCCTTCACCAGGGCTTCCTTTACCCTCAAAACAATTTTATCTTTAATCATATTTCCTGAAAATTTTGCAGATTAACTTACTTACAGTTTAAAAACGATTTTAAGTGATTCAAAGATTCCAATCCTTTGATTTCTGTAGCAAACATGGGCACTTCAACCTTGTTCAAACTGCCGAATATGTTCCGGATATCCCGAATATAGGGTTGCTGCCCCTCCTTCCTCTTTTTACAAAAATCGCAATCATCCAGCATCATCACATTGTTCACGATCATTTGCCGTGGGATGATTCCGGATCTGCCAAGATCAACAAGCAGCCTGCCGGTTTCCATAATCGCCATGGATTCGGGGATGCAAACCGGGATAAACTCGCATCTGGAGTTATCACGGATAAGATTTTCAATCCGCTTTACTGTCTTTTTCAGGCTCAGCAGCAACGCATCCACCTCATCCTGCTGATAGGTCCCGGAAAAACTGGTGATCATGTAGCGGTACTTCCATCTCATCCTGGAGGCAACCTTAATCCATTCATCCAGCATTTTTGGAGATGAAATAAGACGCAAAGCATGTCCGGTCGGTGCTGTATCCACCACATATTTTTCGTAAGCACCCTCTTCGATAAAATCAATGATGGTCTTAAAACTCATCACCTCATCAATACCGGGAATCGTCAGGGAAAGCATCTCTTCGATATCCTGCTTGTCAAGATTGGTAGCGGTTTCAAACAACCTTCTCAGTACCGGCTGTTGCTCCTTGATAAACCTTGCAAGCGCCTCATCGGCAACAACTTCAATGGCAGACAGATTCTCAGTACCATCTACTTTAACAACGCTGAACCCGATTTTTTGCCCGAGACAATCTGAAACCGAATGGGCAGGGTCGGTTGAGATGAGCAATGTTTTTGACTTTTCAGCCAGCGACATGGCTGTGGCAATTGCACAACTGGTTTTTCCAACACCGCCTTTTCCGCCGAAGATGATCAGTTCAAGGTCGTTGTTTCGTAAACCAGCAAGTGCCATGACATTTATTTTTTTATCCTGATCTCAAGGATTCCATTGGTGAATTTATGACGGAGATTTTGTTTAATGGTTTTTACCGGAAGCAACAGCTCTTTTCGGTAAATTCTGCTTTTACTGGCAGCTGAAATTTCAAGGATGTCCTCCTTCAGATCAATCTTCAGGTCTGCTTCCTCTATTCCAGGCATTTCAGCAATAATGACGAGCTCATTCTTTTCATTGAACACATCTGTGATCGGCTCACGTTCTTCATCAACCTTGGGGCCCTCCGGGGTCTTTTTGATATTTCCGAAGGTCTCAACCTTTGGGGCCCCGCCACCGGCAGTGTTGATTGTAAACCCATACACTCCCTTCATCCCCTTCTTAATGTGGTCAAAATTGATCTCCCCCTCCTTTTTAATACCACCTTTATCCTCAAGCTTTCCGGCAAGATCTACCAGTTTTTCAATGCCCTTAAATAATCCTCCGAGTCCGAAAAGGTCAAAATCAGCATCCTCTGCTTTTTCTTTATTTTTATCTTTTTCCATTTTCTATCTGGTTTTAGGGTGATAACTTGTTTATAACGTAACATCAGGTGATTTCATATATTTATACCTGATCAGGGCTGGCCTGCTCAGACATTGTCTTTTTCACAGCGCTTCCTCATTCTTATTCTTTCATAACCCAGAAGACTTCCTGCAGCACTCACACGTACCTCATAAATTCCCAGAAGATCAAGATTTGCAGCTTCCGAAGCCTTTTCAGTCATTTCAACAGTGATATGCCATACATCTGCCTCCTTGTTTATTCCAATTGCTTTGGGAGAACTGAATCCTGTAAGCTGGAGCAACCCCGAATTGGCAATTTCCACAATATCTTTGATTTCCATGTTATCCTGTATTGAGGTTTTTTATAAGGGCCTGTTTTGTGCTTCCAGTTTCTCAAGCCTGGCATCAAGTGTCTCCTGCTGCTGCATGAGCTCTTTTTCCCTGGCTTTCGTTGACAGGTAGGTATCTTCCTGCCACCAATTAATACCCATCTCCAGCGCCTTGTCAACGGAACAAACCAAAAGCCTGATTTTTATGGTGAGTAATTCAACATCCGCAAGACTTATTTTAATATCACCTGCAATAACGATCCCTTTATCCAGTACCCTCTCGAGAATATCAGCAAGGCCGGTCGCGTTAATTGATTTGGTTGGTTCTGACATTGTATTATTATTTATTAATAATGTGAATCAAGGGTTAAAAATCAAATAAATAAACGCGGCGGCTAGTT
>JBAXVX010000046.1:0-18198 GCA_037128705.1 Bacteroidota bacterium
GAAACTCGCATACCAAAGGCGATATAACTTGGAAAGGATTTATAGGAGAAAGATATATTAAATTAGTTTGGACTGGAACAAGGTGTTCATATGCCCGAAAGACATTGATTAACAGGCTATAGAAAAATATTTTTTACGGAACCCATCCTGACGGCCGGGACATTTTTTCATTATATTCGCATTTGGTTTAAGAAATGAATGAGCTGTTATGCGTATCCTGCTTTCCGTTTTTTTCTTCGTTTATATTTTCCCGGCATCAGCAGCAGTTTCGAATTATTCTTTTCTGAAAAAAGCGGAATCCCATTATAATTCGTTGCTTGCAGCCTTACCAGGGTACGGCGAAGGGAAGAAAATGATTGATTCGGCCCTGAGCACCAGGGATTCAGCCGGTTTTCAAAAGGCATATCAATTATCTTTCCGGATCGGTCTTTTCCTGCTTGAACAGGGTGAACATGCCAAGGCATTGGATATTTTTAATGATATGCGGCAGTTTCTCGAAACGAAAACAACAAAAACCAATGAGGATGAAGATAAGATCGGCTCGCTATATCTGGTGATCGGAGCCATCTACGAAGAAACCGGGTTATGGAACAGCGCCCTGTCCATGTATATGAATTCACTCCAGATTAGCAATAAAACGGACAATCAGGCGGGTAAGGCCAGGGTATATAACAATATCGGAGTATTGTATTTTAAAAGGAATGAGCATGTCAAGGCCGAAGACCTGTTCAATAAAGCCATCACAATCAACAAATCCCTTAACAACCGTCGCGAGCTTTTCAATAATTACAATAACCTTGTCGGGATTTACAAGGCGCGGCACAATACTGCAAAGGCTCTTGAATATGAGTTGATCGCCTTAAACCAGCTCGATATAAACAAGAATTTCTACGATCTTTCAATCGTTTATTCCAATATTGGCAATTTGTACCAGGATATGGGAAATCCGACGGTTGCGTTGTCATATTTCCAGCAGGCTGCGGGTATACAGAAAAGCAAATCCTTCCCTGTAGGCCTGATCCGGACGCAGTTGTCCATTTCATCCGTTTACGAAAATCTTCATATGCTAGATTCAGCAACATTTTACATGGATGAATCCTTGAAACTTGCTGAAATCCTGAATAATCCTTCTCAAAAACTGGTTGTCTACAAAGAAGCTGCAAAGTATTTTAAAAACACAGGAAATTACAAGACTGCTTATAATCTTTATTCTAAGTATGTGATTCTGAACGACTCGCTCGAGAAGTTGAACAGCCTTACAAAAATCGAACAGATTCAGGCAGTCTATGAGGTGCTCAATAAGGAGAAAGACAATAAGATCCTGCAGCAGAAAGTCAACCTACAGCAACTGGCAATACAACGCCAGCGGATTGTTCTTATCGGGGCCGTAGTAATTGTTCTCTTTTTCATTTATTTCGTTTTTAACCTGATCAGGTATAACAGGAGGGAACGGAAAAAAAACCATAAAATCCTGGAACAGGCCGAGCTGTTACACAAGCAGGAAAAGGAATTCCATATAAATAAAGAGAACTCCCTTGAACTAGAACTGGATTATAAAAACCGCCAGTTAACATCCTATGCCTTGCACCTGGCCAGGAACAGTGAATTTGTTCAGAGAACAACTGACGATTTGAAACAGATCCTCCTGGGGACCAATCCAAGGGACAAGGAAAGATCAGACAGGATCAAAGCCATGATCTCTGATCTTCATCAATACTCTTCAGGACATGACTGGCAGGAATTCCGGTTATATTTTGAGGAGGTCCACCAGTCATTTGAAAAGAATCTCAGTTCGGCTTTCCCCGATTTATCTCCCAATGACAAAAAAATCTGTGCCTTGCTGAAACTAGGCCTTTCGACCAAAGAGATCGCCTCCATCACCTTCAGGGAATTACGCAGTGTTGAATCGGCCAGGAACCGGCTCAGGAAGAAATTAGGCCTTGCCGCCGAGGTTAATATTCACACCTTTCTATCGCAATATTAGTTGTTGTATTTCTATAAGTTACATATTATTGCCGTAGTATTTTATCTCTCCACTTTTACTTTGCCGTAGTATAGATATGGTATAATATTATGTAAGAAATAGGGCGAAAATTACTTTTGTTTAATATTCGCATCTGAGGCAACCGAATAATTTTACAATTAACAACAAATGAAATGGAAACTAACCAAAAGAACCAAATGAGAAAAAATTACAATTCTGTTTATTTAGCTTTGGCTTTATTTCTGTCGTTGGTAATATCAACAGGACTTCACGCACAGTGGAACCCGAACACTTCTGTCAACCTCATGATATCCAGTTTGACAATTGACGACATGCAGTCAGTTCCGACGACCGATGGAAAAACCTGGATCGCCTACTTCAGCAACACGACTGGCAATTACAACATGATGGTCCAACTGCTGGATGCCAACGGGAATAAACTCCTGGAACCTGACGGTGTATTGGTCAGCAACAAGACATCCGGCAGTGCAATCTATGTCTTCAATGTTTGTATCGATGCTTCCAATAACGTGATTATTGCCTGCCAGGATCAGAGAAGTGGTTCCAACCAGGCGGTAGTGTATAAAATATCCCAGAACGGGACCCATTTATGGAATCCCAACGGGGTTATCCTGGGAACAGGCTTATCACCCTATCCCGCGGTATTAAGTACAGGTGAGACCGTCGTGGCCTGGAATGACGGAACAAGCAGCACCCTGAAGATCCAGAAGATCTCAATCGGTGGAGCCATTGTGTGGCCAACACCGGTTACTGTCATGGTCGGGACTACAAAAACGACCAGGGGCCAGCTTATTGCCAACAGTAATGGAAAGTTTACCAACGTTTTCCAGAGAAAGGGAACAGGTGTTTCTTCAACCTTGTGGGCACAGGCATACGACAGCACGGGCCTTGCACTTTATTTACCGGTGCAGCTTTCAACCCTGACTTCAAGCGCTTCAAGGTACTATTCTATCCTTGCAGACGGCGACACAACCTATTTTGGTTATTTTGTCTCCCAGGGATCGAGATTTAACTCCTTTTTGCAAAGGATCAATCCTACAGGGACCACACCCTGGGGTATGAACGGATCGAACTTCAGCACTTCAATAACATCTGCCGATCCTTACCAAATGGTTACGGATATAAACATGACCCCGGGGACCAACTATATCTGGTCGGTTTCGAATTTCTGTAACTCCCTTCAAAACCAGTATGGAATTTATGTCCAGAAGTACCTGAAAACAACAGGGGGACGGCAGTTTACTGACCAGGCCAAAGTACTTTATCCGATCAGTGCGAGTTTTGACCAGCATGTCAGCCGCATTACCTTGTTAACAGATGGCCCGATGTTTATGGAATATGATGCCTCATACAAGATCTATGCAATACGTCTGGATGCCAGCGGAAATTTTGTCTGGAACGGCAACAGGGTGGAAATCAGTTCATCCACTGCAGCGATGGGTGTTCCCAAAATGCGTTATGGATTCACTCCCATCGGCCCGACCCGTTGTGCCGGTGTATGGACTGAAAACAGGGCCTCCGGAGGATACAAGGGATATGCCCAGGGAATATCAATCGGGGGTCTCACCGGAATAAAAGTGTACACGCTGGGAAATGTTCCTGCAACAATCGTTGCACCCATGGGAACATTGCAGATGGTCGATACGATAACCCCACTCACAGCTAATCAAAATGTAACCTGGAGCATCGTTCCGGGCACAGGAATCGCATTGATGAGCACAGGCGGACTGGTTACAGCAATTACAAACGGCACGGTATGGGCAAAAGCAGTCTCCGTTCTGGATAATACAGTCAAGGATTCATTAATGATCACCATGACAAACCAGAACATTACCGCTCCTTCCGTAATTACCTTGGCGGCAACATCAGTCGCAGGGACAACGGCCGTGCTGAATGGTTCCGTTAATGCAAATAATGCCAGCACGGTCGTCACTTTTAGTTATGGCCTTACCACTGCATACGGGACCACGTTAACCGCCACACCTTCTCCTGTACTTGGGAATTCACCGACCCCTGTTCTTGTTAACATTGTCGGCCTGATCCCCGGGACAACCTATCATTTCAGGGTCAGCGGAGCAAACATTGCAGGGACAACCAACGGCAATGACCTTACTTTCACCACCCCGCTTATACCGCCCACTGTTATTACCAACGCCGCCACAGATGTATTAAATACTTCAGCCCAGCTTCACGGGACCATTGTCGCAAACAATGCACAAACGGCGGTTTCATTCGACTGGGGCATCACAGCAGCTTACGGAAATAATGTTCCAGCGACACCTGTAAGTGTTTCGGGTATGACATCAACTCCTGTACTGGCTGACATTGGCAGTTTAATATGGGGAACCACCTATCATTATCGTTGTGTGGGGATTAACAGTGCAGGGACTGCCAATGGCGCTGACATGACCTTTACAACCGGTTGTCCTTCCATTCCGGCTCCCGGGGCTATTTCAGGGCCTTCCAGTGTTTGCAGGTCATCAGCAAATGTAGTCTATAGTGTCCCTGACATTCCGAATACTACCTATTATAACTGGACATTACCTGCAGGTGTTTCGATTGTTGCAGGATTGGGAACATCATCCATAACGGTGGACTTTACATCAAGTTCGGTTTCTGGAAATATTACAGTCAACGGAACAAATAACTGCACCGCAGGATCGGCAACAAGCATTGCTGTAACTGTCAATCCATTGCCAGATCCTGTTATAACAGGAACTTCAGTTCTTTGCGCCAACTCCGGTTATTATACCTATACAACCCAGGCTGGTATGAGCGGATATACATGGACTGTATCTTCAGGAGGTTACATTTACAGCGGTTCCGGAACATCAGCCATCACCGTGGTGTGGAACTCTGCAGGCGCTCAGACTGTAGGCGTGAACTATGCCAATGCCTTCGGCTGCCAGGCCCTGAACCCGGTTTTATTTAACGTCACGGTGAATGATGTTCCTGCTGCTGCTGGTTCCATCACCGGGACCAATGCACTTTGTTCAGGAACCCAGGGCGTTCCTTACACCATGGCCACCATCACCGGTGCCCCGACCTATGTTTGGATCCTGCCCACCGGCGCTGCCATTGCCACCGGTGAAGGGACCAATTCCATTTCGGTGAACTATGGTGCCAATGCAACTTCAGGAACCATAACTGCATACGGGAATAACCTCTGCGGAAACGGGGCAAGTTCGAACCTCAGCGTAACCGTAAATCCCATTCCTCCCTCGCCTGTCATCACAGCCAGCGGGTATGTTCTGACTTCCAATGCTGCCGCCGGAAACCAATGGTATCATGACGGAACTGCCGTGGCCGGGGCCACAGACCAGACCTATACCGTTCCTGCTTCAGCTTCGGGCTGGTACTGGACCATAGTCACCCTGAATGCCTGTTCGTCCGACACCTCAAACCACAAATACATCATGGGTGTTGGAATCGGCGAACATAATCCAGGGGTGGTAACCATCCATCCTGTACCCAGCGACGGGCATTTCAGCATTACCATAAACAGTGAAAAGGAAATATCCTACAAGCTTGATATCTATAACAGCTTAGGTGTAAAAGTGTATGGAGAACGCACAATTACCGTCACCGGAACCATGGTAACCCCGGTTGACCTGAGTTCAGTCCCCGGCGGGCTTTACACCCTCATCCTGCGTAATGGTGACAACCAGATTACACGCAAGATTCTTATAAACAAATAAGATTCATTTTGCTGATTTAAAAAAGCCGTTCGTAAGGACGGCTTTTTTGTTGAAGGTGACCCGATCAATATTCATGTTAAAAGTATTTTATCTGGATCTGACAGCTATTGTCTCGATCTCGATCAGGGCTTCAAGCGGAAGTTTAACCACGGCAAAGGTGGCACGGGCCGGGGGGTCAGTTGGATAATACTTCCCATAAACATCATTCATGGCTTTGAAGTTGTCCAAATCGCTCATCAGGCACGTCGACTTTACAACATCACTGTATTCGTACCCTGCAGCTTTCAGGATGGCTCCTATGTTCTTCATGACCTGTCCGGTCTGCTCCGTTATGCCGCCCCCGACTATTTTATCCGTAACCGGATCAACAGGCACCTGCCCGGATATAAAAAGCATTCCGTTGATCTCAACAGCCTGGCTGTATGGCCCGATGGCCTTCGGGGCAAATGCAGTATTTATAATTCGCTTAGTAATGCCATTCGATCGTTCTGACAGAGCCCCCAACCTTTTCGTGCAACTGTATGGAAGAGTTAAGGCAAGCCCCATTAACACCAGTAATGAGTATCTCAGGATCATGTTTTGCTTTTTCATGGTGATTCATATTTTACCTCATTGATTTAGAAATTTTCCGCTGCTACTGCTTATCTTTAATCGTTCATTTTGCGCATCAGATCAATTCCCCAAAATAATTATGAAGAAAACTGCTACATTTGACCTGTAAGAGAAATTGGATTTTCTGCAATATTCGCAATAAAATATACTTCTGAATAATTATGGTTGAAATAATCGGGAAAATCCTTTTGGGTCTGGGATTAATGTTCACAGGGGTACAGTTACTCTCTTCAGGACTTAAACAGTTGAGCAGCAGACGGTTTCGTAAAGTTGCCACCCGATTTGTATCTTCCCGTGTAAAGGCTCTGCTATTTGGCATTGGATCGGGGGTGATCATGCAAAGCACCTCTGCTGCCCTGATGATCCTGGCCAGCCTGATCACTGCCGGGCTCATCAATGTTTCCCAGGCAATTGCCATCCTTACCGGATTCAGTGTCGGGAATACCATACTGCTTTTCTTTGTTACCCTGCATATTGAAGCAGCTGTGACCTTTATTGTCGGAGTGTGCGGAATAGCGCTTTATTTTTCAAAAACTGATAAATACCGAAATGCGTTCCTGATCGGGATGGGGTTGGGGCTGATTTTTTTCGGGATTGAAATAATGACTGCCGGCGTAAAACCATTGAGGCAGGAAGCATGGTTTACCGGGGCCATGACCTTTAGTATCAGTTATCCATTTCTTTCGATCTTAGCCGGAATGCTGCTGGGGTTCATCGCCCAGTCATCAACTGCAGTAGCACTCGTGGCCATAGGATTGGCAAAGGCAAATATTCTGACAGGCCCGCAAACCTTTCTGTTCATGTATGGTGCAGCCATCGGATCCACCCTGTTTAAGGCGATGCTGGGGCATGGGTTCCGTGGTACATCACAGCAACTTGTCCGGTTTGTTAACATGTTCAATATTTTCGGGGCGACCGTTTTTATCCTTCTTTACTATATTGAGGTTTATTTTCATGTTCCATTGGTGATGGCTCTGCTGCAGTACATCACACCCAGTTTGGAAAATCAGGCCTCCATCGTATTCCTTCTTTTCAATCTGACATCGGCAACTTTTTTCACTGCCATCAACAAACCATTGACCGGCTGGCTGGCAAGGAGATCACCTCCATCAGAGGAAGAAGGCCTTGCGCAACCAAAATACCTCCTGGATTTCCAGCCTGAAGATCCTGAGTCGGGGCTGGAATTGATCCATTTGGAGCAAACCCGTGAGTTTGAACAGATTGCCGGGTTATTTGCAAGTGCCAGAGAAAACTATGAAGGGGCAGACCTTGCATCCCGTTACGAGGCCTATAACACGCTTTCACGGTCAGTAACAGATGCAAGCGAGATGGTTGCCGCAATGCCAATGCACCACCTGACGGCCAAAGATCATGCATATTATCAGACCCGGCAGGCCATCCTTGGTCAAATTGCTGAAAGTGTTACCGAGGGAGTAACCACCATTGTAAATGCCAGGAGCAATAAGGTTCTTGAAAGACTGTCCATTTCCTGCATGGAATCCATCGACCTCCTCATTCAACTCGCCCTGGAAGCCCAGAAATCAAACACGGCCGAGGATATAACCCTGTTCAAAAAACTCAGTTCCGGGAACAGCCCTTCGATGGAACGGGTCCGGAATGAGTACATTAACAGTGACGTCCTGGTAACGGCAAAGGACAAGGGGAGCATGTTGGATCTGACCATCATCACCGAAAAAATAATCTGGCTCCTTAATCGCCTGATAAGTCTCGTACCTCCTGAAATCAAATGAGAAACCAAATGAAACCAAACGCACCCAACAAGGTACCAAGACAGATTTTTTCACTAAGTGAAGCTTCCCTGTTTTTTTTATTGCTTTTATCTGTTTATTCCTGCAAAAAGCAGGAAGATCCTTTACCGGTCTCCTATGGGATTGCCCAATTTGTTTATACCGCCGACCTGCATTACGGGGAAACCCGAACCTTCAGGGGTGCAAAGGCTGAGGCTAAGATGGTAAACGAAGCGCTTGTACAACAAATCAATAAGTTACCGGCCATGACCTATCCGGCTGATGGCGGAGTGCGTGCAGGAACCATGGCAGGTGCTTTTGATTATGTGATTATTGGCGGAGACATTACAACTCTTCAGGAGGTCGGACCTCCAAAAATCCAATCTGCAACTGTTTCCTGGGGGCAATTTGCGGCAGACTATCTGAATGGGATTACACTCACCAACCGGAACAATCAAAAAACCGGTTTTTTGCTTGAATGCGGCAATCATGATGTTTCAAACGACATCGGGCACCCGAAACCCATTGACCCGATTACAGATGCAACAGCCATGGTAAATATTTACAACCTCATGCTGAATCCGCCAGTACCCCTGACAAATTCGACCTATAACTATTCGGCGGATAAAATAAACTATTCTAAAAATGTGGCCGGAGTTCATTTAATTTTTGTGAATATGTGGCCCGATTCGGCCGAAAGAATCTGGATGGAAAAAGATCTGGCCAATATCACCCTCACAACCCCGGTCATAATTTTCACACACGACCAGCCCGATTGTGAAGCAAAACATTTTACCAATCCCAACGGAAATCATGACATTAATTCAACCGATAAATTTGAAAATCTGGTTGAAGAAAGATTCAAAGATGGCACTACCACCCAAGCTGAATCCACGATTGAACAAAGAAACCTGGTTACCTTCCTGAAAGCGCATTCCAACATCAAAGCATATTTCCATGGGAATGACAACTGGAATGAGTTTTATATATACAAGGGTCCCGACAACGATATTAACCTGAACGTATACCGGGTTGATTCCCCCATGAAGGGATCGATTTCAGGAATTGAGGCCCCTGATGGGATAGGAGATGAAACAAAACTTTCATTCCAGACAATTGTGATTGACGGAGATTTAAAAACGCTGACAGTTCGTGAATGTTTATGGAATACTTCGGGAGCAACATCACCATTAATCTGGGGGACAAGTTCAACCATTTCATTAAATTGATTCCCTGATGCGGCCAATCTCAAACCCATGATGTTTCTGGATCCATTCATCTTCGAGTGGTTGCTAATAGTAAAACAGGTCTCTTAACCCTGTCCGATTCAGCGTCTCAATAATTTTATTTGGTAATGGTGAACGTATCAAACACGCTGTATGCACCGGTGTAACCCTGGTAACTGTTTACGGTTACAGTGTTGCCTGAGATGTCAACAACGCTGTAGTAATAGGTCTTGTGGTTGTTGTGAACATTCCATTCGGTTCTGACGGTCGGGTCGATGTAACCGCCGCCGGAACCTGCGCCGCAGGTGCCGTTAAGTAGCTGCACCACATTGTTCTGCCAGCCCGGAACCGGAGGCGTGGGCTGTGGTTTCGGAGTTAAACTGCCGTCGATGGTCCTTCGGGCATACAGATGCGAATGTCCGCATGCATAGAAGTCGAATTTATTGGCGTCAATGAAGGACCAGAGTGCCGTGATTGTCGTATCCGGTTCTGAGGCTTCAGTCGAGTCGTTGTCGACATAATAATAGGGAACATGGATGAAAAGGAATTTATGCAAAGCACTGGTCTTGGCAACCTGTGTTTTCAGCCAGGACATTTGTATCGAATCGATATGGCCTCCCATATTTATTTTCTGGGTGTCCCTGGTTACATAATAACAATCCATTACAGCGAAAAAGGAGCTGGTTGCCGCATCGGTGAAAGAATAAGCCAGGTGCTCATATCCTGCCGGTCCGTTCGCAGGGTTTTCAGTAAAAGTACCCTGGAACTGCTGCTGGTTGACAAGAAAATAACCGTAAGAGGCATGCTCATGATAAAGTTCATGATTCCCCATGGCCGTGTAGAGCTGTATCCCTTTACTGGTCAGTTTTGAGAACAGGTTTTTGAATTCCTGGAAGGTGTAATGTTTAGCCAAATATCCCCTGTAGCACATATCACCTCCGAAAACCATAAAGGACGGCTGGGGTTTCAATGTGTCAATACTGCGGATGATCGGATTTAGTGCAGTAGTGTCAACCGTATAGCCGAGCGAGTCGCCCCGGCTGTCGGCCAGGAAAACAAAACGAAGCCGAGGATCCGTCCCGTCAGTTTTCTGATCATCGGAAGTGCTTTTTTTGCAACCGCCCACAAATGCGACAACAATGATCAGCAGCATTATCGCTGTGATGATGAGGCTGCTTTTCACCATCCCGGATGTGATCTTGAAAAAATAAGACATAACTTTTCTCCTTCCTTTTTAGATAATGTGTTATTGGTTAGGTGATGTTCCCGTTCAGTATTCTTCAGATTTTCGATAACGACCTTAAAATAAAGCCTCAATCAAAATTAATAAATTCCTGACAATTATGAAAATTCTCTTATGCAGGACGAAGGATACTCTTAAAAGAAATTACCGGGAGAGATTAAAAGATATTTCGTTAATTTCATCTGATGTTTACGGTTATCCTCTCACCGGGGATTAAAAAAGTTTGAATGTTCTTATGAATGTCATAGATTTGAATCTGGGTCATGACGAAACATGCCATCAAAGTCATATTTGTATTCTAAAATCGTTTAAACATGAAAAAAACCATCGCTTTTTTCTTCATGCTTGCAGGCCTGATTCAGGTTCATCCCGTTTCTCTCCAGGCCCAGGTAAACCCCTATCTGCAAACCCCTACGCCCATTTCGGTGTATGTCAGCTGGCATTCGAACGACACCTCTTTCACAAAAATCCGTTACGGACTTTCTGAGGCAAACCTGGACCAGGTAACCACGGGTTCCTTCCAGAACATCAGCGGCAAACACTGGCACACGGTCAAACTGACTGGTCTAACCCCCGATACCAGGTATTATTACCGTTGCATAAGCGGCAATGATTCTTCTTCTGTCTGTCCTTTCAGAAGTCAACCCCTTCCGGGAACAGCAGGCCGGCATATCCGGTTTGTTATTTTCGGGGATTCACGATATAATGATACCATTGAGTCAATCCTTGGTCCACTTTGTCAGAATGTGCAGCAAACATTGCAGGTAAAATACGGAACTGCATGGTTCGATTCGGTCAACCTGGTCATGCATACAGGAGATATCGTTTGGAATGGTAAGAATATCAGCCGCTTTGAGAATGAATATTTTTCAAAGATCGCGAATCTTTCCTGTTCCCTGCCTTTCATGATCTCCATCGGCAACCATGAACACGAATCAGCATTTTATTTTGATTACATGAAGTACGAGGATTTTACGGATTCAGCGGTTGCCAGGACAGCGTATAATGAAAGGTTTTATTCCTTTGAGATCGCCGGATGCAAATTTGTGATATTAAACAGCAATGAAAAAATGATTGGTGCGCCAATTCAGAAAACCTGGCTGAATAAAGTCCTGACTGAATCAGAAGCCGATCCCGGGACAAACCTCGTTTTCACCTTCTCTCACCACCCCTGGCATTCAGAGGTATGGACAGAGGGGGACTACGACTCGGTTGATGTTGTTTTTTACCCGGAGTTTCTGAAGTTCAATAAAATGGTTCAATATTCATATGGCCACGCCCACGATTTTGAACTGGGAGCAATCGTAAATACAAACAACACGGACCCTCTGGTGCATGATTTCCGCACCCTCCTTGCTGGCGGAGGGGGAGCCGAGCTTACCAGATTCTTCTCAGGTTCAATTGATTATCCTGAAATCCAGAAGACCGTCGACGATTACAACTATGTCCTCATGGATATCAATGTAAACGATCGATCCTATGTGGCCGAAGCATATACGCTGGGAAAACCCGAGCACCCGCTCAACCAGGTACTCGACACCTGGCATTTCAGGATGAACCAGGCTCCTCCTCAGAAACCGGTTGCAAACCCGGTTACCTCATTTAACCCTGTGACACTGTCAGCATCTGCTATGAGCGGCGCCGATTCCTGTATGTCCTCGTGGTTTGAAATTACGGCAAGCCAGGGAAACTATTCATCCCCGGTGCTGAGCAAACTCCGCGACAGGGAGGATGTTTTTGAAAATACCGGCTCCCCAAACTTCATCCCCATCAATAAACATGCAGGGATTGACCTTAATTCGCTGGAAGTACCCGACAGCATCCTTTCGCATGGAAAAACATTTTGGTACAGGGTAAAGTACAGGGATGACAACCTGAAGTGGAGTCCCTGGTCCGATGAAGTTGCCTTCAATTCTTCCGGCATAGATGATCAGGATCTTTCATCAGGTAAATTCAACCTGTCACAAAATTCCCCGAATCCGTTCAACGGTTCCACTTTGATCAGGTATCAGCTGAAATCAAAGGCTCATGTAACGATAACAATCCTTAATATGTATGGGGTCGAAGTTGCAACCCTCGTGAATGCCGAGAAACCGGCAGGCGAATATTCCGTAGTGTTTACTGTCGACAAGGACTGTCATCCCGCCGGGATCTATTTCGTTCACATGAGATGTGACGATGCTGCCAAGGACAGAAAAATGCTCATCACCTATTAACCGTTCGAAATGGGGATTTATCATTGGATTGATCGCTTCCCTCAGCCTGTAAATCAGCGCAATTCGGAAAAAAGCTATAAATCACTTCATCAGTTCAATTTGATCTTTTAAACGAATATCCCCCGAAGAGGCGCCGATCATGACAGCAAAATGGCCAGGTTCCAATACGGGTTTCGCATTTTGATCAAAGAAGGACAACTTTGCAGCATCAAGATTAAAGGTGATGGTTTTTGATTCTCCCTTTTTGAGGGAAACCTTTACGAAATCCTTTAATTCGGAAACAGGGCGACAGATCGACCCCACTAAATCCCGGATATACAATTGCACGATCTCTTCACCATCGTAAGGGCCGGTATTGGACACCGTCACCCTGACAATCACCACGTCGTCCTTTCCGAATTGTTTCCTGTTTATCTCCAGATTACCATACCGGAAGGTAGTGTAAGACAATCCGTAACCAAATTCATATTTTGGGTGGCTGGAAAGATCCGTGTAGGCAGAACCGTAAAAGCGATCGGAGTTGTTTTGGGCAGGGCGCCCGGTATTGAAATGGCTGTAGTACATGGGAATTTGTCCAACGCTGCGCGGAAACGTCATGGTCAGTTTCGCAGATGGGTTATAGTCACCAAAAAGCACATCGGCTACGGCATTACCTGCTTCGCTTCCAAGCCACCACGTGTAAAGAATAGCCTGAGCATGATCGGCGGTGTAATTAAAAACCAACGGGCGCCCGGCACTGATCAAAACTACCACGGGTTTTCCGGTTTTTAGCAGAAGTTCCAGGAGTTCTTCCTGTACGCCGGGAATCCCAATGTTGCTCCTGCTTTTGGCTTCGCCCGACATATCCCTGCGCTCCCCCATGGTGAACAGGACAACATCAGCCTGTTTCGCGACGGCGATGGCTTCGTCGAAACCCTTGCGGCTTTCCCCGTCAAAGTCGCATCCCAATGCATAATGCAACCTGGTCTCCCTGCTCACCCTGGCTGAGATGCCTTCCCACCAGGTCACAATTAAATTCGAATCCACACCGGGCACGTTGACATCCCAGGACCCTTTGTTTTGATTTACAGCCTTAACCATCGGGCCAATGACAGCGATGCTCTTCAAGGTGGGAGAGAGCGGCAGGAGATGGTTTTCATTTTTCAACAGCACAATGGTTTTACGGGCCATCTCACGCGCCATGGCAGTATGTTCCGGATTGTTCAGCGCCTTGCGCTCCCGTTCCTCGCTGCAAAAACGATAGGGATCCTCAAACAATCCCAATTCGAACTTCTTCACCAGGATTCTCCGAACGGCATCATCAAGGGCAGCTGAACTCACCAGCCCTTCCCTGACAAGCTTTTCAAGGTAGTTCCTGTAACAGCGACTCTCCATATCCATGTCGCATCCCGCATTGATCGCGCTGAGCGCTGCTTCGTAATCGCCGGCTACATTTCCATGATTGACCATCTCTCCCACGGATCCCCAATCGCTGACCACAAAACCGGTAAAGCCCCACTCCTTTCGAAGGATTTGGGTCAGCAACTCATTATTTCCTGTCGAAGGTACCCCATTGATGTCGTTAAATGAGGTCATAACCGTTGCTACCCCGGCATCTACCGCTGCCTTGAAAGGTGGAAGGTAAACCTCTCTCAGCAGTCGCACGCTCATGTCGACTGAATTGTAATCCCGCCCGCCAATGGCCGCTCCATAGGCCGCAAAGTGTTTGGCGCATGCCATCAACGCATTGGTTGCACCCAGGTTCTCTCCCTGAAACCCCCTGACCCGGGCGGCGGCGATGAGCGACCCAAGGTAGGGATCCTCTCCCGACCCCTCCATGACCCTTCCCCACCTTGGATCACGGGCAATGTCGACCATGGGGGCAAAGGTCCAGTGAATCCCTGCAGAACTGGCCTCCGTAGCAGCGACCCGCTCGGATCTCCCGATCGCATCCAAATCCCAGCTGCATGATTCCCCCAATGGAATGGGAAAGGTGGTTTTGTATCCATGGATGATATCCTGACCGAAGAGGAGCGGAATTTTTAACCGCGACTGCATTGCAATCAATTGCCATTTACGGGTCCGCTGAACGGTTACACAATTTAAAAGCGAACCTACTTCACCATTTTTAACCTGCTCAGCCTTATTCGTATCAACCGTGACCGGCCCCGTGGCATCCCAATCGTCATTGTATTGGTTGAGCTGTCCAACCTTCTCTTTTAAAGTCATCAATTTCAACAACGAATCAGCTCTGAGATAAGCATTGTTTGTCTGCCCGATTAATTGCATGCTGCATGCTGTAAATAAAAGGGCCCACGAGAGGATCACGACCGTTCTGGTCATATTTCATCGGTTTTGAGAAGGTGGTTGATTTTTACAGTGAACATCTGCCAATGCAATGGCATCAGAGATGATTTGCAGCCCTTCGTCGATCTGCTCTTTTGTAACGCATAAGGGAGGTGCGGTAAAAATATAGTTCCAGCGGACAAACGTAAACATTCCCAGTTCCCTGATCCTGGCCGCTACCCGGTTCATGATCTCCATTTCAGCTGGTTTTGCATTCCAAGGAGCCATGGGCTCTTTGGTTTTCCTGTCCTTAACGAGTTCTATACATCCCAGCAATCCTGTGTTCCGGTAATCGCCAATCGAGATGTGCCTCTTTTTCAGCTCTCCGACCCGCTCTTCCATGTACTTTCCCATGAGTGCGGCATTTTCAACCAGATGTTCCTTTTCATAGATTTCAATGACTGCATTTGCCGCGGCACAGGCCACCGGGTGGGCAGAATAGGTGAGCCCCAGCGGAAGGGGGTTGTTGTCGAAATGGCTGGCAATCTTTTCAGACACCACAATGCCTCCCAGCGGAATATACCCTGCTGTGAGACCCTTTGCCATGCAGAGTATATCGGGTACAACCCCATGGTGATCGATACCGAACATTTTACCGGTCCGGCCGAAACCGCTCATGACTTCATCTGCAATGATCAGGATTCCGTATTTATCGGCAATGGCCCTGATTTTCTGCCAGTACCCCGGGGGATATTTGATACATCCTGAAGTACCGGATTCCCCTTCAAACAAAATAGCAGCCACACTGTCAGGATTTTCGTACTTTATCACCCGTTCAACATGGGCCGAACAAATGTCTGAACATTCCCCGGGGGTTTGACTGTTCCAGGGGCAACGGTAACAATAGGGATTTTCTACGTGAACAAAATTGGGTGCCGCCTGGCTGTCGACAGCATGCCGGCGAGGATCGCCTCCGGCTGAGAAAGCACCGTATGATGCCCCGTGAAATGACTGGTAAAAGGTAATTATCTTGAACCTTCCGCTGCAGATCCTTGCGATCTTAACGGCATTTTCGATAGACTCCGCTCCTCCGAGGGTAAAAAATGTTTTTGTCAGGTTTCCGGGCGTGATCTCCGATAACTTTTTCCCCAGTTCACCCCTGGCTTTGGTGATCATTCCGGGATATACATAGCTGACCTCTTCCATCTGCCTCGAAACAGCCTCCCTCACTGCGGGATGCCCATGTCCTGTGTTTACATTCATCAGCTGTGATGAAAAATCAAGATACCTTTTCCCGTCATAATCATAAAGATAGACGCCTTTGGCATGGCTTACATTGATCGGGTTCAGACCTGCCTGTTTTGACCATGAGAACAAAGTGAAATCAAGGCTGTTCTTACGGATTCGTTCCTTTTCCTGTTGGGATATTATTTCATCGAGCATTGGTTGATTGATTTACATTGTTACTTTTCAGCTCATCCAGTTTATTCCTGCTTCAGGGTTCCATTTGGTTGTGACTTTTTTCAGCTTCGTCCAGAAATGAACGGAGCTTTTCCCCGTCAGATCACCCACCCCGAATTTTGAATCGTTCCAGCCGCCAAATGAGAATGGTTCTCTTGGGACCGGTACGCCGATGTTGACCCCGATCATTCCGGCGCTGGCATTGTCGGCCAGATATTTTGCCATACCACCGCTTTGGGTAAAGATTGCTGCCGCATTCCCATACGGGTTAGAATTTTCGATGGCCAGTGCTTCATCAAGATTCTTCACCCTGATGATGGCGAGCACCGGTCCGAAAATTTCTTCGCTGGCTACATGCATGCCGGGAGAAACCTGGTCGATGACCGTAGGGCCAACATAGAACCCGTTTTCTTTTCCCTCCACAATCACGTTTCTTCCATCAACAAGAATCCTGGCACCCTGGTTTTCAGCATCCGTGATGTATTTTTCAATCCGCTCTTTCGCTGCGCCGGAAATCACCGATCCCAGGTTCTTACCCGGGATGATTTTTTTTGCTTCCGCACAAACAAGGTCAATAATTGTGTCGCAATCACCAACGGCTATCATGACAGAAGCGGCCATGCAACGTTGACCGGCACATCCCGACATGGAAGCAGCCACATTTGCAGCGGTCATAGATGGGTTTGCATCGGGCAGCACAACCAGGTGGTTCTTTGCCCCGCCCAATGCCAGCGCCCTTTTAAAATTGGATGCAGCCCTGGCATATACGATTTTGGCCACCCTCGTTGAGCCTACAAATGACATAGCATCAATACCCGGATGATCGCAAATGGCCTCCACAAGACTGCGGTCCCCATTCACAATATTAAACACACCTGCAGGCAACCCGGCTTCCTGAAGCAATTCAGCAATTCTCAAAGCACTCAGGGGGACGACTTCGGAGGGTTTCAGGATCATGGTATTCCCCAGGGCCAGGGCATTGGGAATGGTCCAGTGGGGAACCATGCTTGGAAAATTGAACGGTACGACACTGGCAACAACCCCCACCGGGCACACTTCGGAGCGGCACTCCACACCCCTGCTAACCTCCAGGATCTCGCCGCCAATCATCTGGGGCAGCGAGCAGGCAAATTCAGTGAGTTCGATGCTCTTTTCAATCTCTGCCTTTGCCTCATCGAATGTCTTTCCGTTCTCTTCACGGATAAGCTCTGATAAGGCTGTCATGTTTTTTTCAAGCAGCGCCTTATACCGGTAGAATACCTGGACACGCTCTTTGATCGGAACCTTTGACCATGTCAAAAATGCCTGCTGCGCCTTCGATACGGCATCATCAAGATCCCCGGGGCCGGAGAGGGGAACCTGCGAAAGGATCGTCCCGTCAAGAGGGGAAATAACATCGAGGGTTCGGTTGGTAAGTGAGGGAACAAATGCCCCATTGATATAATTCCTGACTTCCGGGTACTTCATCGCTAAAGGTCTTTGATTTTACAAATAATCTGAGGGTAACTTCCTTACCTATTTTTCTCTCTTTCCGGTGGCTTTTTCAATGTTTCCCACAGGCAGTCATTCACTATTTTCAGGATCTGCTCCATCTTATGTAAATCCACCCTTTCGAAATCATCCAGCGGTGTATGGTATTCATCCGGAAAACCGGCATGAAAGGTCAGGATTGGAACTTTCCGGTCGGAAAATGGCCGGTAATCACTTCCTGAAGCGCCGGTCAC
>JBAXVX010000047.1:0-17866 GCA_037128705.1 Bacteroidota bacterium
CCCCCGCTAATCGCTTGTGCCATCGGGAAAAATTCTTGTTCGTATGATCTGATTAAAAACAGCAAAGAATTTATTATAAATATTCCGCCTGCCACCCTAAAACCGAAAATATACTATTGCGGATTCCATTCTGGATATCAAGTTGATAAATTCAAAGAAACTGGATTAACCCCAAAACCAGCCTTCAAGGTAAAAGTTCCAATTATCGATGAGTGTGTGGCTTATATGGAATGCCTGGTTAGACAGGAAATAGAAACAGGAGATAAAAGCCTTTTTATCGGTGAGGTAGTAGAGGCTTATGCCGATGAGGCGATTTTAAAGGGAGAAAGGAACTTTGAGTATGCAAAAGGTGAATTTCCCAAGAAAGTCTACACTACAAGATTTATAAAACCATAGTTCAAGGCAACTGACATCGGTTTACAGGCTGGTAATGAAATATCCCGGACAGGCCGATGGAGTTGACCATCCCTGGCTGATCGCAAGGGAACAGTTCATTTGTTTCATTATCAAACCTGTAAGGCGGTCATTATAAGTCGGCGTCGGGCGGTCAATGGGAACGGCTTATTCCTCCTTCTCAAGGAGTCGTTCAATCCGCATATCGGGTATGAGCCACATCAGCGCCACCAGCGCATAAAGCAACTGTGCCATCAGGGGCAGGATAAACGCGCAAAGGATAGCAAGTGCATAGATCCCGACCGATATCTTCCCTTTGAAATCGCTGCCGATCGCCTGGGCCAGAACCGAATCCTTCCCGTGTCTGTAAAGGATAAAACGAACCAGAACATAGTAAGCAACTGCAGCCATCAGGAGCACGATCCCATACAATGCCACTGGAGGACCCGCAAAACCATGCTCCCCCATCCAGGCTGTTGTAAAAGGGATCAGAGAAAGCCAGAAAAGGAGGTTCAGGTTTGCCCATAGTATGCCCCCGTTCACTTTGTTTACAGTGTGCAGAAGATGATGATGGTTGTTCCAGTAGATCCCAATGAATGTGAAACTCATTACATAACTGAGGATCTTTGGAATCAGCGGCCGGAGGGAGGCGAAGGAGATGTAGGCCGGGGGACGAAGTTCCAGGACCATAATCGTTATGAGGATGGCAAGTACGCCGTCACTGAATGCTTCTAATCGGTTCTTGGTCATTTTATCTGAGGATTGATCTGGCCAAAAATAATGATTATTTAGAAATGGTTTTCCCGATCGAACAGTGATCAGCGAACTTTAAGTTCAAACGGAAATTCGTTGATCACCGTTCGATATTTTATTGCCGGGTGCAAAGACCTGAGTCCGAAGTGTAAAATATAAAAGCCGCAATTCGCGGCTTTTTTGCTCCCCTTACTGCACAAAGTTGCAATCACATGATATCATTCCTGGTGGAGTAAACCCTTGAAATTATATTAGTTATCTGTCCCTGCTGTGTCTTGCAAATGTTTGTCCAATAGTTGGCAGATCCTTGCAAAACAAGTTACAATTGTTTTACAAGAGTTCTGCAAAATGAAAATCCGGCCTGATGCTAATTTTATCGTCCAAAACCGGTAAAGGGGGACAGATTGGAAAAAACGCTTGCATTGACCAGTCCTCGCCGAAATAAATTGACCAGCCCTATGTATTGGATATTAATAAGTTGAGGTGTCAACCAAAATCGGCAGAGGGTGGTCAGGAACTCTGGTTTTTCCAACTTTCCCCTTTTATATCGTATATTTTCATTTACAATGTTTCCCCTTTCAATTTTAAGTCATTGTCTTTAAGTATTTTAATGATCTTATAGATAGTCTTCCGGCTCATACCTTTGAAGTTGGCCAGATCTAAGAGCGAATATTTTGTTAATTCGCCCAGGTATTCAATATTGTTCACTTTCAATATATTCAAACATCGAACTGAGAAACCGAGATCTGTCACTTTTAATGATCGTATAGTCATATTGTTTTCTCCTTGAATTTTTAGGATAATTTTTGTTCCCCCGAACGCACATAATCAGATGTAGAAGCCGCTCAAAGTTACCACTCTTTGGCCGATTTTGTTTTACCTTGCCAACCCGTTAACAACCAATGCCCTGGGATGGTCATGTTATTCCGGCGTAGGTTGGTCAAATTGGGCGGCATATCCATATAGGGGGTTAAGACATGGGGATTTACCAAATTCCTTAAAGTCGAAACCTTAAATAAGGAATGGCTTTATTTAATTTTTTTGTCAATATCTTAAATAAGGATTATCTTTGTTTAACTTTTCTTTATAAGATGAAGAATTTTAAATCGGGCCAATACATTAGCCAGGGTTATTATAAAAGTTTTCAGCCCACAACAATTAATCGGCAGTGGGTAGTTGAGAATATGGAGGTTATACAACTGCTTAGCCAGGCAGATAGAGAACTTGGACGGCTTGACATGTATTCCAACTATATCCCTAATATTGATCTGTTTATAAGGATGCATGTTCTGAAAGAAGCAACTCAGAGCAGTAAGATTGAAGGTACTCAGACCAATATAGAAGAAGCGTTATTAGACAAAGAAAGTATTCCAATTGATAAACGAGACGATTGGGAAGAAGTTCAAAATTACATAATGGCGATGGAGTCTGCAGTTATAGAATTGCAGAAATTACCTTTCTCATCGAGATTGATTCGTAATACCCATAAGATACTTTTACAGGGAGTGCGTGGACAAAAAAGACAACCTGGGGAGTTTCGGGTTTCTCAGAATTGGATAGGGGGATCATCTATATCGGACGCTAAGTTTATTCCTCCCGTTCACACAAGTGTTCAAGAGTTAATGAGCGATATTGAAAAATTTCTGCATAATGAAGGCATATTTTTCCCAGAATTGTTAAAGATTGCCTTAGTTCATTATCAATTTGAAACAATTCACCCGTTCCTTGATGGCAATGGTAGGGTTGGTCGATTAATGATACCTCTATATCTCGTGTATAAAGGGATACTAAAGAAACCGATCCTTTATCTATCCGCTTTTCTTGAATCTCATAGAACACTTTATTATGATAATCTAATGGGAGTAAGAGAAACCGGTGATATATCCCAATGGTTTAAGTTTTTCCTGGTTGGTATAATTGAGACTGCCAAGAAGGGAATTTTGTTGTTTGATAATATCTTACAGCTACAAAAACAAACCGACACCAAAATTCAATCTCTGGGAAGCAGGGCTGCTAATGCTCAAAAAATAACCAATTCTCTATATCAACGGCCGATAATTGATGCAGATCAGGTTCAAAAGGTCACAGGCTTGTCATCCCCGTCTTCTTATAAACTTATAATGGAACTAGAGAGGGTCGACCTTTTAAAAGAGATTACTGGAGGACAACGCGGGCGAAAGTACCTATTCCAGGATTATTATAAGTTATTTATTTAAAACAGTGGAAGGATATTGGTTTGATTCTGGGGGTACCTGAATATTCCACAAGATTGACCAACTAAAAAGTCAAACTACTTATCGACCGATTTAACCTGGCCAGCCCTTATAGACTTGCAACTTCATAATGATTTATAAATCTTGGGATTTCGTTCGATCGAACTGATCGGGGGATAAATTCCTTGTTCGAAGAGAGGAAAGTTGCAACCACTCAAACCCTTACCAATAAAAGAAAAAGCCGGCATTTCTGCCAGCTTGTCCAGTGAGGCTCCCCCTGCTAGACTTGAACTAGCGACCCTCTGATTAACAGTCAGATGCTCTAACCAACTGAGCTAAGGAGGAATTTGGGGTGCAAAATTAATCAAACTTTCATAAAAACCAATAGCTTGCCAAAACTTTTCCCCGAAATAATTGGCGGCCTCGATATTCTGTCATACTATTGTGTAACCTTTCGCCCTGTTTACAGGTATAAGGAAGGTGAACCATACCTTTTGCCATCGCAAGCATGCCTGATATGATCAAATTTCTGAGATATTTTACCTGTCTCCTGCTGCTCTGTCTCTCCCTCTCCGCCCTCCCCCAAACACAGGGATCGCTGGGCCGGAGCTTCTTCAGCAACTGGTCCATCGGCATCAGCGGGGGTCCCAATATCTTTTTCGGCGATCTGAAGGTGAACGGCTTCTGGCCCGTAAGCAGCAACATGGACGAATGGCGATACGCCGGCACCTTTTCACTCACCCGCCAGCTCAGCCACGTGTTCGCCCTGCGCGCCCAGGTGATGTACGGCGGAATTTCGGGGACCAGCCGGGAGGCTAAAAATACGGTGCCGGGCAATGTCTATTTCGACGGCACCCTCATGGAATTCAACCTCAATACCACCATCAACTTCAGCAACCTCTTCTCAACCTACAAGTCGACACGGAAATTCTTCATCTACGGAACCCTGGGCGCCGGCTATACCAGCTGGGACACCCAACGGAAAAACCTGGTCACCCACGACATCGATACCGCCGGCATCGGATCCTACGCCAAATCGGGCGTGGCGGTCATGGGCGGGATCGGGGCCTGGTACTCCTTCGGCGACAAGGTGAACCTGGGCATTGAATGGACCCTGCACGGGGTGAATTCCGATTACATGGATGGCACCAGGGCCGGGTTTCAGTACGATGCCTATTCCATGGCCGCCCTCACCCTGACCTACAACTTCAACCGCCGGAACCCGGCCAAACTCCAGCAGGCCAACCCGGGAAAACCCCTCGGCCCCATGCCCGGAAAACCTGTGCCGCTCCCGGTCATCAAACCTGCAACAAAAACACAAACCGCCAGCCTTTCACCGGGCAAACTCCCCGAACTTCCCACCCCGCTCGGTTTCCCGGTGCGTGATACGGTAAAACCAACCCTTCCCGAACTGCCGGTGGCCGACACCCTGGTTTACTCGCAGGCTGCATCCGATACCGGGAATGTGGAGAATGACGAACCGGGACCGGTGCAACAGGGACTCACCTTCCGCGTGCAGGTGTTCGCCTTCAAAACCGACGTGTATACGGCAGCAGACATCAGGGCCAAACTCAAACTGCAACAGGCGGTTTACAAGGAATTTACGGACGAATGGTATCGCTATACCACGGGATCGTTCACCACCATCAGCGCCGCAACAAACTTAATGAACCAGTTGCGCAGGCAGGGGATCAAAACCGCCTTTGTGGTCAGGTATAACAATGGCCTCCGGGTCACCTCCCATCCCAAATAACAGGGTGCATCACCCGGTCATCCCTTAAAAATCCGTTATTTTTCCTTTTCGATGATCTGCAGGGCGATTTTGATCCCGTCGGCCGCGCTTGATACAATGCCCCCCGCATAACCGCTCCCCTCGCCCGCCACAAAGAGGTTTTCGAACCCGCTGCACAGTCCGTTCTTTTCGCGCAGCGCCTGGATGGGTGAAGAGGTTTTGCTCTCAAGCCCGAGCAGGATCCCCTGCCCGTACCCCTTCAGGCGGCGGTCAAAATCCCGGAGCCCCTCGCGCAGGGCATGGGTCACCGGTACCGGCAGCATGTTCCAGAGCGGCGCCGGCCTGAGACCCAGGGGATAGCTGGTCTCCGGGATCTCACGGGGCAGGGTGCCCGCCATAAAATCGCTGATACTGCAGAACGGAGCCTCAAAGCCATTGGAAAAGGCGAAAAAGGAGCGTTCGAGATCCTCAAGCCAGCCGAGCGCCTCAAGGGGGGTCACCGTCCTCCCGGCCAGCTGGTCGGGGTGGACGCCCGCCACACAGCCTGCATTCGCAAACCGGCCATTCCGCCGGTACTGACTCATCCCATTCACAATGTTGATATCCTTGTAATTGGCCGCGGGCACCACCATGCCCCCCGGGCACATGCAGAAGGAGTAGACGGGATGCTTCCCGTCACCCTCCGAGGTGAGCCGGTATTCGGCAGCCTTCACCCCGGGGAGTCGTTCGGTTCCCCACTGGGCTTTGTTGATCAGCTCCTGCCGGTGTTCGGCCCGCGAACCGATGGCAAAATTCTTTGTCCTGAAGGGCACGCCACGGCCAATCAGCATGCGGTAGGTTTCGTAGGAGGAGTGGCCCGGCGCCACGATAAAATAATCTGCCGGCAGGCTTTCATCGCCGGCCAGGGCTTCGGTCACCCGCCCCTTGTCTGTCTCCAGGTCGGTGAGGGTGGTTTCAAATCGGATCTCCCCGCCCAGCGACTGGTATTGTTCCCTGAGCCGCTTCACCACCACGCGGAGGTTGTCGCTTCCCACATGCGGGTAAGCCATGTAACGAATCTCGGGAGGCGCCCCTGCTTCAATATAGGTCGAAAGAAAAAAATCGCGCTCCCTCGAGATGTGCTTCGACCGCGAAGTCAGCTTCCCGTCCGAAAAGGTTCCGGCCCCTCCTTCGCCAAAAGCATAATTGGCCACCGGGCTGAAGGCTCCTGTTTTTTCAAACAGGGCGATTCCCCGGGCGCGCCCCTCCACGGCGGCGCCCCGTTCGAGCAACACCGTGTCAAACCCGGCCTTTTGCAAAACCAGGGCGGCAAAAAATCCTGCCGGCCCGCTGCCGGTGATCACAATGCGCTGCGCTCTTTTTTTGTAAGGGATCTCCAGGCTTGCCCCGCTGTCAGGGTCATCCCCACCCAAAGCATCAGACCAAACCCCGATGCGCAAAAGCCAGTGAATCTGGTTTTTCTTGCGGGCATCGAGGCTCTTGCTTTCGATCTGCCACGTAAATTCAGCCAGCCGCAACTCCTTCGCGATCCGCTGTTTCAGCTCGGCATCCGAATACCCTGTCGGAACTTTGATTTCAATGGTTTTAAACCCCATACCTCCAGTAAACTAACACGCTGTTGTGAAGGGCAAATTTAGTTTAAAATTTTTCATCAATTTTTTCGTTATCTATGCAGTCCGGAATACAAGCATGCTGAAACGTTTATTCTTTTTCTGCGCCCTGTTTTTTCTTCAGATCCACGGATTCTCCCAGTCTGATCTGAATTTAAGGCAATCGGCTGTTACCTGTCTCCGAAAGGGGGATTACATCGGGGCGCTGAAATACCTCAATGTGGCCATCCAGAAGGAGTCCTCTGTTCCGGAGCTTTATTTCCTGCGGGGATATGCCAAATATGGCCTGGATGACTTTATGGGGGCCGAACAGGACTATTCCGTCTCCATTGAACTGTCGCCCTACCTGGCCGATGTGTTTACCAACCGGGCCATCGTCAGGAGCCAGCTGGAGAATTTCAAGGGAGCCATGGAGGATTTTGAAAAGGCCATGGAGATGGATGGCACCAACGGGGATATCTGGGTGCAGCGGGCCCGGACAAACCTCTACCTGAAAAAAAATTATTCGTGCATTGTCGACTGCAACAAGGCCATTCAGCTTCACTGCCAGGGTGAGTCGGTCTACATCCTCAGGGCCAACGCCGAACAGGAGATCAAGCGCTACGCCGAAGCCATCGAAGATCTCGGCAAGGCCCGGAAGCTCAACCCGGAGAACGGCTATATCTTTTCACAGCGCGGGCTGGTGTGGATCGAGCTGAACCAGATTGATTCGGCCATCGGCGATTTCAGCCATGCCATCGCCATGGATTCGGCCAACACCTTCGCCCTCTTCAACCGGGCGCTCGCCCTGCTTAAAAAAGAGGACAAGCCGGGGGCCCTCAGGGACCTGAACAGGGTAATCGGCCTGTCGCCCTATAATTCCTACGCCTATTACAACCGGGCCATTGTCCTTATCGGGCTCAATGAGAAGCGGGGCGCCATCCACGATTTCGACATTGTCAGCAAGCTCGATCCAAAAAACATCATCAGCTATTATTACCGGAGCAAACTGAAAGCAGAACTCAAAGATTACCAGGGGGCCCTGGAGGACCTTGACAAGACCATCGGGTTGCTGCCCGATTACACCGACGCCTGGTACGACCGGTACGAGGTAAAACTCAAGCTGAAGGACCAGAAGGGGGCGATGGCCGATTACAAGCGCGCCCAGGAGCTGACGGAAAAAAACCATTACAATCCCGACAGCCTCAAAGCCGAACGGAAGGATTACCTGAAGAGTCTGGTCAAGCTGAGCGGCGATTTCGAAGAGATGAACACCCAGAACAGCAAGCTTCAGAACCAGACGATCGACATCCAGCTGAAGCCGGTTTTCAGCATTTTGCTGTGGAGAACCGATTTCGAAAAGGTATTGCTGTACGATGTGTACAAGAAGAAACACTACTTTACCACGGTGGTTACCTTCGCCAATCAATCGGGGCTCATTGGCGATTCCCTGCTGCGCGCCGAAACCGAGCACCAGACGAAATTGCTGGATTCCCTGGGACCCAATCCCGATTCCTATTTTAAAAGAGGCGTTTCGTTGTCGCTGATGCGCAACTATTCTCCGGCCATGGTCGATTTCACCGCTGCCCTGGCATCCGATTCCACCTATACGGCCGCATGGTTAAGCCGGGCCAATGCACGGTATGAACTCATCCAGGTCATCAACATGCAGGACGATTATCAGCATGAGATAACCATTGGCCGGACAATGCAAAAGCCTCAGACACCAGGCCTTTCGGCATCACTCGAACACACCTACGAAGCAGTGATCCATGATTATGACAAAGCGCTTGCCCTCGATCCCGATTTCGCCATTGCCTGGTACAACCGCGGTTTCGTGAACAGCCGCATGGGCAATTACCGTGAATCGGTCGACGACTTTTCAAAAGCCATCTCCCTCCGGAACGACTTTGCCGAAGCATTCTACAACCGCGGATTGATCAGCATCCTGCTGAACGACAACCACAATGGCTGTAAAGACCTGAGCAGGGCCGGCGAATTGGGGATCCCCGACGCCTACAGGGTCATGAAGCGCTATTGCTATAAATAGCGGGAAAAAGAAATTCATTCACCATTTCAAATTATTCCATTACCTTTATATCCTCTTTTTCTCAAGGCGGATATGTCCCCGATGAAAGTCACAAGGTGCTCGTTATTAATCATTCTCCTTTTCTCATTTTCAGGAAAGCTGATTTCACAGGAGGCCGCGAAGGTCCTGGACAGGGAGTATGGCCTGGACCAGACGCTCTACAACGGGAAAAAATACACCTTCCTCGCCCCGCCGGGAACCACGGGAACCCAGTTCCTTCTGTCGCATCTTTTTTCAACGGGGGTCGTCACCCTCAGGGGCACCCGGTATGAAAACGTCTCCCTGAATTATGACATCTTCAACCAGCAGCTGCTGCTGCAGTATGCAGATGACAAAAGTCCGCTGAACATCCTCGAAGTGTCGAAAGCCTGGCTGCAAGGGTTCCAAATGGCGGGAATGAACTTTGAACTGCTCAGCCTGCAGCAGGAACCGCAAATATACCAGGTGCTGGGGGAGGGGCCGGTTGAAATACTCTATTTCTGGCGGAAGAACATGAGCCTGAATGACATTATCGGGGCAAATAATTATGTTTTTACCCCCACAGTGAGGGATTCCTACGTTCTGATCAACGGGCAGTTAAAACCCTATACCAGCAAACGCAGCCTGATCAAAATCTTTGACTCCGCCAAAAGAGGGGAGATAAAAAATTACCTGCGTAAAAACAAAGTCAAGGTGAAAAAAGCGTCGGACAAGACCATGTCGGAGGTGATCAATTTTATTGGTAACATCAAATAAAACCATGAGCCTGCTGCTGTTCCTGCATCTTTTGTTTATCGGCCATCCCGCCCAGGATAAAGGCCCGGACTCGCTGGTTTCATGCCATTTCAGCCAGGCTCCCTTCACTGAGTTCGTCGATTATATTTACCATGAAACCGGGGTACGAATCTACTATCGTGAATCGTGGGTAAAGGAGATCAGGGTGACCATGGATGCCGATAACATGTCCGTTTTATCGGCTGTAAAAAAGGCGTTGACCGGAACCGGACTGGAGGTCTCCGTATGGAACCGTCAGCTGATCCTCATGCCCGGGGAGATCCTTCCGGCGGAGTTGCCCCGTTTCGAGATCCAGAAGTTGAAGGCCGACACGGCAGGCCAGGGGGCCAGGGGGCTTACCCAGAGCGAGGAGCGCTACCTCACCGGGCGCAAAGCCGATGTGCTGCAAATCCTGCGGATCGGGAAAAAAGGAGTTGCCGCGAGCGGTTCAAAGGTGACCATCCTGGGCCGCCTGGCCGAACAGCAAACCGGGGAGGTACTCATCGGTGCGACGATGTACCTGAAGGAGATCAATGCGGGAACGGTGACAGACCAGAATGGTTTTTTAAGCATGGTGCTGAAGCCGGGACGCTATACCGCTGTTTTTGCCTTCATGGGCATGGAGACAAAGAAATACATGCTCGACGTTCTTTCTGACGGGGCATTTAACATCGAGATGAAAAAATCGGCCATCCAGATGAAGGAGGTGGTGGTGTTTGGCGACAAGCAGATGAATTTCCGGTTCAAGGATCCCGGCCTGGAGAAAATCTCGGCCAAGGCGATCAAGGAGATCCCGATGATGATGGGCGAACGTGACATCCTGAAAGTTTCGGAGCTTTTGCCGGGCATCGTCACGGTTGGTGAAGGTTCGGCCGGGCTGAACGTAAGGGGGGGGAACTATGACCAGAATGCCTTTTATATCAACAAGATACCGATTTATAACACCTCGCATCTGTTTGGTTTCTTCCCGGCATTCAATGCCGATATCATCAAGGATTTCTCCATTTACAAAGGTCATATTCCCGTTCAGTACGGCGGGCAGCTCAGTTCGGTTTTCAACATCATCGGCAGGCAGGGCAACCGCAAGCGCTTCACGGCCCGTGGCGGCGTCAGCCCGGTGGCGGTCAACTTTTCGGTGGAAGGGCCATTGAAAAAAGACACCAGTTCCTTCCTGCTGAGCGGCCGGTACCTCTTCTCCGACTGGATCCTCCGCCAGATCGACGACCCCGTGATCCGCACCAGCGAAGCCGGCTTCAACGATGTCACGGCAGCGTGGAACTACGATTTTAAAAAAAGCCAGCTGTCGCTTTTTGTTTACCACAGCCAGGACCGGTTCAAGCTCTCCGACCTCAGCGCATACCGGTACTCCAACAACGGGGCGTCGGTGAACCTCAGCCACTATTTCAGTACGGCCCTGCGCGCCAATTTTTCACTCACCGGCTCCCAGTATGCATTCAACACCTCCGATCAGCAGGAGCCTCCCACGGCCTACGAACACTCTTACCGGATCGGCGACTACCGGATCAATGCCGACTTTACCCACGATCTGAATGCAAAGAACACCCTGAATTACGGGGCAGGCATTATCTTTTACCACCTGAACCGGGGAACCGTGATGCCCTTTGGTGATAAATCGGAACGGACACCCGTTGAACTTGGAACGGAACAGGGCGTCGAAAGCGCCCTCTATCTTTCCGATTCCTACGACGTCCTTCCGTGGATGAACATCTCGGCCGGGCTCAGGCTTACCCTTTTCAACCCGATCGGACCCAAAACGGTGTACACCTATTATCCGGGGGCCCCCACCGATGCGCGTTACATCAACGACACACTGCATTTCGGAACGCTCCAGGCGATCAAGTGGTATTTTGAACCGGATATCCGGGCTGCAGTCATTATGCGCACCGATGCAAACGGAACGGTGAAGGTCGCCTTCAACCAAACCCACCAGAACCTCTTTGTCCTGAACAATACCATCGCCCTGGCGCCCAATTCACAATGGAAACTGGCCGATTACCATATTCCCCCGGCCAGGAGCAACCAGATCTCTGCCGGGGTGTTCCGTACCTTTTCACAGAAGGGATGGGAAACCTCGCTCGAACTCTATTACAAACGAACGGTCAACTACCCTGAATTCGTCGACGGGGCCGATTTCCTCAGCAATCCCCTGGTGGAAACCACCCTGCTGCCCGGCAAACAGGATGCCTATGGATTGGAATTCCTCCTCCGCAGGAGCGGCCAGAAACTGGAAGGGTGGATATCCTATACCTTTTCACGCTCCATCGTAAAGGTCGACGGCGACCAGCCCTGGGAAAAGATCAACAACGGGGTGGCCTACCCGGCCAACTATGATATTCCGCATGTGCTGAATACCGTGGTCATTTACCATTTCAGCCGCAGGATGACAGCCTCCGGCGTCGTCACCTATCAAACAGGGCGGCCGGTAACCTACCCGCTGTCGGTTTACTACATCAATGGCATTCCCTACGTGGATTATTCCAACCGCAATGAATACCGCATTCCCGACTATTTCAGGCTCGACCTCTCCCTTACGATCGAAGGAAGTCTCAAAAAAAATAAATTTCTTCACAATTCATTTGTGTTCACACTTTACAATGTTACCGGCCGGGCCAATCCCTATTCGGTTTACTTCAAACTGGAGGACGGGAAGATTAAAAGCTACCAGTATTCTGTAATCGGAGTGCCTGTTTTTACCATCACCTGGTTGTTTAAGCTTGGGAATTATGCATCAGATTAAAAATATATTGTTCCTGTTCGGTTTGTTCCTGCTGTTCTCCTGCATCAAGGCCTATGATCCTAAAATTGATGGCGCGGCGGAGAATAAATATGTCGTTTCAGGACGGATCGTGAATACGGAGGGCTGGCAGGAGGTGGATGTTTCCCTTTCATCCCCCGTCTCCTCCCCGAAATATATCCCGGTAGAGGGCTGCGAGGTGAAGATCTATGATAACACCGGCAATATTTTTCCCACCATCGAACGCCAGCCGGGCAGGTACATGGCCTACATGCAAGCCCCGGACCTCAACCCCGGAACGGCTTACCAGGTGCGTGTCACCACCCCGGGCGGAGAGGAGCTGGTGTCGGGATACGATACGATGCCCAGGGGGCCACAGCTTGATTCTGTCACCTATTCCATCGAAGATGTTCCTACAGCCAATCCCGGTGAATCTCTGAAGGTGATGCAGTTTTACATAGACCTGAATGCCGTGGGGAATTACAGCAGGTATTATAAATGGGACATCCTGGAAACCTGGGAATATCATGCAGCACTTCCGGCCCAGTATTACTATAACGGCGCTACACACGAGATCATACCACCCGATTATACCAACAATGTTTGCTATGCCACCGGGCTGGTAAAAAATGTATTTACCCTCTCCACGAAAAGTTTGTCGCAAAACAGTTATCATCAATTCCCCCTGCACACCATCGACGGAACCACCTCCCGCCTGGCCTACATGTACAGCATGCTGGTCACACAGCTCGCCCTGAGTGAGGCCGCCTTCAATTATTGGGAGCAGATGCGCATCAACAGCAACGAGCAGGGCGGACTGTATGAAAAACAACCCCTGGCCATCAAAGGCAACATCGTCAATCTGACCAATCCCGGGAAAGATGTCCTTGGATTTTTTTATGCTTCATCGGTCTCTTCCAGCAGATATTTTTACCATGATGTTCCCGGGATCCCCATGGACTATTATAATTTTTGCTCCCCCTATCCCCTGGGCAAATTCGGATGGAGGGAGGTTTACCCCTGGGAATATCCTGTTTACTTTTATTACAATGAAGTGGGGGCCTTGCGGGTGCTGAACATTGAATGCGTCGACTGCCGTGCCCTGGGCGGAACCACAACGAAACCGGACTTTTGGCCAAAATAGCATGAAAAGAAGCGCTGTAACATATTATCTTTTGCTGATTACCCTGACCCTCCTCTGCCCGGGGATCCGATCGCAGGGGCTTGCTGATGGGGCGGCCGGCGAAAGGTTACAGGTGAGTACAGACCGAACCCTGTATGTTGCGGGGGAGAAATGCTTTTTTTCTGCCGTGTTGTTTCATGTGCCGGATATCCTTGGGGAGCAATTCAGCCGTATCCTCTATTGTGAACTGATCACCCCCGACGGGAAGAAGGTCGCCAGCCGGAAATACACCCTTGAAAATTCTTCTGCCGAAGGATGCTTTGGCATTCCCGAAGAGACCATCTCGGGTATCTATTTCCTGAAATTTTATACCCGGTTCATGCGGAACCTCCCCACCGACCAGTATAAATATGTCATGCTGAAGATCGTAAATCCCTTTAAAACGGAAGTGCTTCCCGGAACGGATGCCGCTGACACTTCGAAAAGGGTCGGAATCACCACCGGTTCCCCTTCCTCCATCCAGGCCATGAACATCGTCCCGGTTAAAAAGACTTTTTCGCCCAGGGAGGAGATCCGTTTGAATATAGCGGGGGCCGGCATAAACGATTCTCTTGCCCGGATGTGTTTTTCTGTTGTACCCGAATCCACCTGCGACGACCGCTCTTTCGTCCTGAAGAACAGCGCGGATTCCGGCAAAAATGAGGTTTATATACCTGAAACCCGCACGCTTTCCTTGTCGGGCAAGCTGATTGGCAGGGAAACAGGGAAACCGGTCGCCGATGCCGTCATCAATCTTTCCATTATCGGGGACAAGGATATCCTGGTGGTCAGGACCGATTCATCGGGAAGATTCTTTTTCGCCCTGCCCGATTATACCGGGAGCAGGGACATCTTCCTGAGTGCCGACGACCTGCCCGGCATCAAGCCTGAAGTGCTTATCGACAACGATTTCTGTTCAAAGCCGGTCAGTCTTCCTTCGCCTATATTTACGCTGAATGAGGAGGAGATGAATGCCGCCTACAAGCTGGCCGTCAATTCCAGGATCACCTCCATGTTCAGGGAGGAGCCCAAAGCCGGCGACACGGTGGAGGCAGAAGCGCCTGTTTCTTTCTACGGGAAGCCGACAGAGGTGTTTTTCATGGATAAATACATCGACCTTCCCAAATTCGAAGACTATTTCGCCGAAACGCCCATCGCAGTGAAGCTGAGGAAAATCGGGGGTAAAAAACACTTCGTGTTTTACAACACGCACCCCGAGATGACCATCTACGATCCCCTGGTGCTGGTCGACTGGGTTGCCGTAAATGACATGGACAAGATCCTGGCCATGTCGCCCCTTGAAATCGCGCGGATTGAACTCGTGAGTTCGTTGTACATCAAAGGAAACATCATCTACGGAGGGATCATCAGCTTTGTATCGAAGAAAAACAATTTTGCCGGCATCGACCTTCCCTCTTCCGGAACCTTCGTCAATTACAAGTTCCTGGATGATTGCGCCGAACAAATCCAGTCAGATCCCGCCTCCCGGAATATGCCGGATTCACGCAACACGGTTTACTGGAACCCTGAATTCAAGTTAAACAACGGGGGCGATACCAGCGTTTCATTCCTGGCTCCCGACACGCCGGGGAGGTATTGCATCCTGCTCAGGGAGCTGGGCCCGGCCGGGGAGAAGGTGTTGGCCAGGGAAACGATTGTAGTGACCGGGAAATAATCCCTCTAAAACAATAACGATGAGAACCGGAATATTTTCATGTCTGTTTTGCCTGCTTGCGTTTAGCCTGGCAGCCCAGAACTTTCCCATTGGCCAACAAACAATGAATTTTACCGACACGACCCGGAGCAACCGTTCTGTTCCGGCCGAGGTGTATTATCCGGGGCTTACCGCCGGAAGCAATACACCCCTGGCTAACGGGAAGTTCCCTGTGATCTCTTTCGGTCATGGCTTCCTGATGGCTTACGATTACTACCTCTATCTGAAAGATTCACTGGTCCCGCTGGGGTATATCCTTGCATTTGCAAAAACAGAAACCGGAATATTGCCCGATCATCTTGAACTGGGAAAAGACCTTGCATTCCTTGTAAACCAGATGAAGGTGGAGGGGAATACCCCGTCATCGGCATACTATAACCATATCGACAGTACCTCCGCTGTCATGGGCCATTCCATGGGCGGGGGAGCCTCGTTCCTGGGGTGTGAAAATAATCCCGTTCCAGATGCGATGGTCACTTTTGCTGCAGCAGAAACATCTCCATCAGCAATCACCGCTGCCAGGCACATCAGCATTCCTTCCCTTGTGTTTTCTGCGGATAAGGACTGTGTAACACCTCCGGCCACCAACCAGTTGCCGATGTATGATTCGCTGGCCTCAGACTGCAAGGTTTTCATCAACATCAAGGGAGGCGGACATTGTTACTTTGCCGATTATAACTTCACCTGTTCGATCGGGGAGGTCGGCTGTTCATCATCATTTACCATCACCCGCGATCAGCAGCACAAAGCAGTGATTGATTTCCTGGTTCCTTACCTCGATTATTACCTGAAAAAGAAATCCCCCGGCTGGACGGTCTTCAACGATTCGCTTCAGGTTTCACAGCGGATCACCTACCTTGAATCGTGCAGCACGTCTGGCATCCCGGATCCGGGCAGGTTGGATCAGTTTGTTATTTCCCCGAATCCGGTTCATGACAGGTTGATCGTGACATCCGTCAGCAGGCACGAAAGAGTTGCTAAGATCGTATTGCGTTCGTTGACAGGGAGCGTCGTTTTAACCAGGGATGAAAAGGATGAAACCGCTACAGCTGCCACCGAAGTAGACCTTTCATACTGTAAGGCCGGCGCCTACTTTCTTGAGATAACCGGCTGCAATGGCATGATCCAGGTCTTCCGGCTGATAAAAGTGTGAGATGAATGTACCTTGGCAACGCTGCCATCCTTTTTGGGATTGACATGAAGAAATCCATAGAAGAAATTTTAGAGGATACGCGCACAGTCCTGGATATCATCCGGAAGACTGAGCTGACCGACGAAGAAAAAGCCTGGATATCGGAGAACGCTGTCCGTAACTTCAACGACTACGTCAACCCCGGATTCCTGAAATACCGCAAGTCTGTCTCCAACGACTACACAGCCGTTGAATGGTCCGACCACGGATGCCGGTTTCGGGACATTCACGGAAAAGAATACATCGATTGCCTGGGAGGCTATGGAACCCTGAACATGGGCCACAGGCATCCGAAAATCGTGGCGGCCGTAAAGGCTCAGCTTGACCGCCAGGCCATTCACAGCCAGGAGCTCCTTGATCCTTTACGGGGGATTCTTTCGAAGCTTCTGGCGGACATTACCCCCGGGGAGCTGCAGTATTCCTTCTTAACCAGCAGCGGCACGGAGGCTGTGGAAGGCGCGCTCAAACTGTCGCGCCTTCACACCGGGAGACGAAACTACATTGCCGCAGTGGATGGGTTCCATGGCAAGTCGATGGGCTCCCTTGGGGCAACAGCGAAGGCAGAATTTCGCAAGGTATTTCTCCCGCTGGTTCCGGCATTCCACCATGTTCCGTTTGGCGACCTGTATGCACTCGAGAAAACGCTCTGGTCGCTTGACAAGGTTGGCGAAGAGGTAGCAGCGGTGGTTCTGGAACCCATCCAGGGCGAGGGTGGCGTAAATCTTCCTCCCGACGACTACCTGCAGGGGGTGAGGGCGCTGTGCAATCGCTACGGCTGTCTGCTTATCCTTGACGAGATACAGACAGGCATGGGACGAACCGGCAAGCTGTGGGCCTCGGAACATTGGGGTGTCGTTCCCGATATTTTGTGCATGGGAAAATCCTTCGGAGGCGGAATCATGCCGGCAGGCGCTTTCATGTCGGACGCAAAGATCTGGCAGAAGATGATCCCGAATCCCTTCCTCCACTCATCCACCTTCGGGGGCAATCCGTTGGCGTGTGCAGCAGCCATTGCGGCCATCCACGTCACCCTGTCCGAAAACCTGCCGGAGAAAGCAGCCGGCACCGGAGCCCATTTCCTAACGAGGTTGCAACAGTTGTCCTGCGAGTTTCCGGATATCCTGGTCGAAGTTCGTGGAAAGGGGTTGATGATCGGCATGGAATTCCCGGATGACGATATCGGTTTTGAGGTCGCCAGGGGCCTCTACGAACGCGGCGTCCTGGTCGCAGGGACGATGCTCAATGCAAAGGTGATTCGAATCGAACCACCACTGACCATACCCCTTGATGATGTAAATCGGGTTCTTGAAATACTCCATGAAACACTCCTGGAGGTGAAGGCGGGCCGCGGTATGACAGCCCCGCCTTCAAAACGCAGCGGGCGCACCCGGAATAAAAACAAACAATAGCGAAAGGGCACAAACCATGAAGCAACACTGGATCGGAGGCGAATGGATGGGCCAGGCCAACAGGGAGCCCATTGACATCATCAATCCTGCCACCGAGGAGGTTTTTGAGCAG
>JBAXVX010000048.1:0-16853 GCA_037128705.1 Bacteroidota bacterium
ATACTCTTCAGTTATTTTCATTTGATCCTGGTGTTAATTTTTTCAAATTCAATATCCTTATGATATACAAAGTAGTCAATCCATTTTTGAACTATTTTATCTGCAAATATTCCCAAAAAGTCCTCAAAATCTTTGAGTTTACTTCCTGTCAATGGTTTCAAACCTTTTATTGCCTTAATTTTTATCTCAACAATCTTACCATCAACTATATAAAACTCAGCCTTACTTTCAAACACATCATATTTGCCATGAACATGAATAGGTTCATGCTCATTGGAATAGAAAAAAATCAGGATTCCTAAATATTCAAAAATCTTTGGCATTACCTCTTTTTTTTACAAATATAAAGGTTCTGAATTAGGAATGCAACTAATTGGAAAAGCCGGACACATTGGCCCCTCTCGGCTGGAGTAAACTTCCAATTAAAGAGCATTGATTGTTAGGCGGTTGAAACGATCAATCAAAATCGGCGAAACGTGGTCAAATGGTCCGTTTTTTCCAATTTAGTGTGGCAGGTTTAAATCGGCGCAAGGTGGTCAGATGCACCGGCTTGTCCACCCAGTCGGCAGAGGAAGTCAGTTTCTCCGGTTTTTTTACAAGATAAGATTGACCTGATGACTGTTTCAACCAATGTTTCAACCGGTCATAAAAAAAGAAAGGCCTACATGTTCTGTAAGCCTTATCTTTTCTTATGTCGGGGTGAGAAGACTCGAACTTCCGACCCCTTGCACCCCATGCAAGTACGCTAGCCAACTGCGCCACACCCCGATTGAGTCCGGATTGGGTTCCGGATTTAAGGCTGCAAATGTAGCAATTTTTTGTTTCATCCAAACACACCTAACCCTTTAATTGCTAATTTTAGCCCATAATTTAATTCCAAAACAGCCGATGAAAAAAATCCTGAAATTTTTTATCTCCCTTCTTTCCCTGATGAGCCTTGTAGCCGGGGGATATGCCATCCATGTTCCGCAACAGGATGCACGCGTGATCGCTTCACAGTTTTACAGGAATCATCATCCGGGCGGTGTAATTTCATCGGAGATCAGCGAGGTTTTTACCGCAGAATACCAAATGGTCCCTACCTTCTATACCTTTAATTTCACCACGGGTGGTTTTGTGATCGTCGCTGCCGACGACGCCTCCCTGCCCATACTGGGATACTCCTTCGACAACCCGATGCCCCGCGAGGTGGTAAACCCGGCCGCCAAAGAATGGCTCGAAGGATATTCAAAGGAGATTTATGAAATTATCGGCCACGCGCTGTCAAACACCGGAACCCGGCCCGAATGGGATGCCATTCAAAATGGAACCCCCGACCGGTCGCCGATGAATGTTGACCCGCTGCTCACCTCAACCTGGGACCAGGGATGCTATTACAATGCACTTTGTCCCGCCGATCCGGCCGCGGGCTGGTCGTGCGGACATGTTTATACCGGCTGCGTGGCAACCGCCATGGCCCAGATCATGAAGTATCATAACTTTCCTCCCCAGGGAGTGGGCTCCCATTCGTACACCCATCCGCTGTATGGACTTCAAACGGCCGATTTCGGCTCGACGACTTACAACTGGACCTCCATGCCGAACAATGTAGGCGGCGCCAACAGTGCGGTGGCCACGCTCATGTATCATGCCGGCGTATCGGTTGATATGCAGTATGCGGTAGATGGATCGGGTGCCTACAGCGATGATGTTCCGGATGCGCTGAAGAATTATTTCAACTACAAACCCGGGGTGAGGATTGAATATAAGAATAACTTCCCGAATGCGGAGGATTTTAAAAATCTGATCCGGGGCGACCTGGATGATCAACTCCCGGTATACTACAGCGGGTCGGGAAGCGCCGGGCATGCTTTTGTATGTGACGGTTACCGGTTGAGCGACGGAAAATTTCATTTCAACTGGGGATGGTCAGGCTCTTCCAATGGATGGTTTACCATCGGGTCGCTGAATCCGGGCGGATACACCTTTAACAATGACAATGCAGTTGTTTTGCAAATCAAGCCCTATAATCCCGACCTGATCGTTCGCATTTCCCACCCGGTGAACAATGCCGTAATTGGCGTTGGCTATCCGGTCAACATCGAGGGAATGACGGTGAGGGGAACCCCGGTCATGATGAAACTGTTTATTGACGATGTTGAGAAATATTCCGTCACCACCGGCACGCTTCAATACACCTGGAATACAGCGCCTTCGGACCTGGGAAGTCACCAGGTGCGGGTTTACTCCATCACCGCTACCGACACCGTATACGATGAAATAAACCTGAATGTGGCGGAATGGATTTCGCAGGCCAGCGGTTTTGCGGCTCCGTCGCGCGGGATCAGCTACATGTCGGCCGCCGACAGCAACAATGTGTGGGCAACCGGCTATGATGATACTGCACCGCAGGGAGCCTGTTCCGATTACACCCGCACACAGGATGGCGGTGTTACCTGGGTTCCGGGAACCATCCCCAATACCACAGGGCTTGCCTCGGCGATGATCTTTGCCATGAATGACAGCACCGCCTATGTTCCCATGTATAAGGTTTCAGGCACCAAGCCGATGGGAATTTACATGACCTCCAATGGCGGAACGACCTGGAGCCGCCAGGCTTCTGCCACATTCGGCAATTCGGCCTCCTTCCCGAATTGTGTTCATTTTTTTAACGCCTCCGACGGATGGTGCATGGGTGATCCCATCAATGGAGATTTTGAAATGTATACCACCACCAATGGCGGAACCAACTGGACCCAGGTTGCAGGATCGGCCATTCCAAATCCTGTTTCAGGAGAATTCGGCGTTGTGGGATATTACAGTGCCATAGGGGATACCCTTTGGTTCGGAACAAATATGGGCCGGGTTTACCGCTCAACAGACAAGGGATACACCTATACGGTAAGTGCAGTAACTGCGCTCACCGGGAAATATGTGAAGCCCTATTTCAGGAATGGGTCGCATGGCCTGGTTCAGGATAAGAGTGCGGGCGGAAATGCAATCTGTGAATCGTTTGACGGAGGACTTACCTGGACCCCGGTAACACCGGCCGGTCCTGTGTATGGCACCGACCTGCAGTATATCCCGGGAACAGAAAACACCTGGGTGAGTTCAGGAGGAGCGACCAACATCGGGGCCTCCTACAGTTTTGACGGCGGCCACACCTGGAGCGACTTCCAGGGAACCCAGGGTGCAAGGTACCTGCAAATGGCCTGGATTAACAACCATTGCGGATGGGCCGGCGGGGTGAATGTCAGCGCCACCGAAAACGGGGTCTACCGCTTCATTGGACTGCTGAGTCCGCCCTTACCTGCCCCAACCGGGCTGGAGGCCCAGGTAACCGGGCATGACGTGCATCTTTCGTGGATCGCCCCTGCAGGCAATCCCACCGGTTATAACATGTACCGTGACGGCCTGAAACTGAATACGGCGGTGATCGCCCAGCTTTCGTTTGATGATCTCAGCGTGGTAAGCGGACAACACACCTATTGTGTGAAGGCGGTATATACCTCCGGCGAGTCGGAAGGAAATTGCGTTACAACAGATGTGGCTGTCGGTATCGGGTTGCATGCAGCTGCGGAACTCCGGCTGACGCCCAACCCGGCTACAACGTTCATCACGGTTTCCGAATATGGACCATCGGCCTTCACCATTTCAGATATTACCGGCAGGACCGTCATCAAGGGAAACCTGAAAAGTCCGCAATCCACCATTCCCATCGGGAATTTACCCAGGGGACTCTATTTTTTCAGGATCTCAGGATCAGGTCAGACCGCTAAATTTATCAAGGCTGATTAGTGCCGATCGTGCTTCCCGGGTAAGTTTTGTACCCTCTTTTTTACTACTTTTGTAGTCTAAATCAATTTTATTATGAGTGAAATCATGGAAAATGTCCGCTGCCTGATCATTGGCTCAGGTCCGGCCGGGTATACTGCCGCCATTTATGCTGCCAGGGCGGATCTGAAACCCGTTATGTACCAGGGAATGCAACCTGGCGGACAGCTTACGATTACGACCGAAGTTGAAAATTTTCCGGGATACCCGAAAGGCATTACAGGCCCTGAAATGATGGAAGAATTCAAACAGCAGGCCGAACGCTTTGGAACGCAGGTGCGGTTTGGCGTGGTGACCTCCGTTGATTTTTCAAACCAACCCTTCATTGTAAAGGCGGATGACGGAAAGACCCTGGCCGCTGAAACGGTGATCATCGCAACCGGCGCATCGGCCAAATGGCTGGGTATGGAATCGGAAAAGAAATTTATGGGGATGGGTGTTTCGGGGTGTGCCACCTGTGATGGATTTTTCTATCGCAACCAGGATGTCGCCATCGTGGGCGGTGGTGATACGGCTGCCGAAGAGGCAACCTACCTCGCAAAACTATGCCGGAAAGTGTATATGATCCATCGCCGCGATGAATTGCGGGCTTCCAAGGCCATGCAGCATAAGGTGCTCAATACCCCCAACATTGAAATGTTATGGAACTCGGCACCCGAAGAGGTTCTGGGAGATGAGAGCGGGGTGACAGGCCTGCGGGTGCGCAACGTAAAAACGGGTGAAATGAGAGACCTGGCCGTGATGGGATTATTCGTGGCCATCGGGCATAAGCCCAATACCGAATTATTCGCCGGTCAGCTTGAGCTGGATGAGGTGAACTACATCAAAACGAAGCCCGGCACCACCCAGACAAGCGTGGAGGGAGTTTTTGCAGCCGGCGACGTACAGGATCATCATTACAGGCAGGCGGTTACTGCTGCAGGCACAGGATGCATGGCTGCTATTGAGGCGGAACGCTACCTGGCCAGTTAAATCTGAATTTCGAATGTCGAATGATGAATTACGAATATTGAATATCGAACCATGATCACTTTTTTTAAAAATCCAGCCAGTTACTATGCCGTTGAAAGTCGTGAAAAACTTACGGACCATGATCTGGAAAAGTTAAAATGGCTGTTCGGCGGTGCGGAGTGCATCGCCGAATCTGTTTTAAAGGGAACCTTTATCGGGCCGCGCCGTGAAATGATCACCCCCTGGAGCACCAATGCGGTGGAGATCACCCAGAACATGGGAATCGCGGGAATTAGCAGGATAGAAGAATTTACGAGTGACGATTTTTCTGTCACGCGTCACGCGTCACGCGTCACGGATTCCTTTGTCACGCGTCACGCGTCACCTGTCACCTCCTTCGACCCCATGCTCCAGCATGTCTACGAAGGGCTTGACCAGGAGATCTTTCACATCGTGCATGATCCCGATCCGGTTATTTTTATCGAAGATATTGCCGCTTACAACAACAAGTTGGGACTGGCGCTGAGCAGCGAGGAGATCCAGTACCTGATCGGCCTGTCCCAAAAGCTCAACAGGAAACTTACCGACAGTGAAGTGTTTGGCTTTTCGCAGGTCAATTCGGAACATTGCCGCCATAAAATTTTCAACGGAACCTTCATCATCGACGGAAAGGAGATGCCTGAAACGCTTTTCTCCCTGATTAAAAAGACCGCAAAGGAACATCCCGGATTCCTGGTTTCGGCCTATAAGGACAATGTAGCCTTTATCCTGGGGCCTGACATCGAGCAGTTTGCCCCGCTTCATCAGAATGTAGCTGACTTCTTTACCATCAGGGATATCGAATCGGTCATTTCGTTAAAGGCTGAAACACATAATTTTCCCACCACTGTTGAGCCGTTTAACGGGGCAGCCACCGGTTCGGGCGGCGAGATCCGCGACCGCATGGCAGGAGGGAAGGGCAGCATTCCGATGGCCGGCACCGCAGTTTACATGACCTCCTATCCCCGTCTCGAAGGAGGACGTTCGTGGGAAAAGGCTGTTGAAGCAAGACCCTGGCTGTATAAAACACCGGAGGAAATCCTGATCAAGGCATCGAACGGTGCTAGCGATTTCGGGAATAAATTCGGTCAGCCTCTCATTTGCGGATCATTGCTGACATTCGAACATGAAGAGAACGGTAAAATATTCGGCTATGACAAGGTGATCATGCAGGCCGGCGGTATCGGGTATGCACGGAAATCGGACAGCCTGAAAGAGGAGCCTGAGGGCGGACAACGGATCGTCGTACTGGGCGGCGATAATTACCGGATCGGAATGGGAGGAGGCGCCGTATCGTCGGTTGCGACCGGTGAATACGGCAATGCCATTGAGCTGAATGCCGTGCAGCGATCGAACCCGGAGATGCAGAAGCGTGTTTTCAATGCCATCCGGGCGATGACGGAGATGGAGGAGAACCCCATCATCTCCATCCACGATCACGGGGCCGGCGGACATCTGAATTCACTTTCGGAACTGGTTGAAAATACCGGGGGCACCATCCACATCGACGCCCTGCCCATCGGCGATCCCACGCTTTCGTCGAGGGAGATCGTGAGCAACGAATCACAGGAGCGTATGGGGCTGGTTATCCGCGAAACCGACCTGGCCCTTCTGAATGAGATAGCCAGCCGCGAGCGGGCCCCGTTGTATGATGCCGGCCACACCAGCGGCGATCATCTGCTGGTATTTGAGGACCGGCGAGACGGCAGTCAGCCGATCAACCTGAGGATCGAGGATTTCTTTGGGAAACCACCCAAAACCGTGATTACCGACAAATCGTATCCGACTTTATATTCACAGCCTGCATATAAAACATCAAGGCTTACCGAATACCTGGAGGCTGTGCTACAGCTCGAAGCGGTCGCCTGCAAAGACTGGCTGACCAACAAAGTGGACCGGGCGGTTTCGGGGAAAATTGCCATGCAGCAAACCTGTGGCGAAATTCAGCTTCCTCTCAACAACCTGGGTGTTGTTGCACTGGATTACAATGGAGAAAAAGGGGTGGCCACTTCACTGGGGCATGCGCCCATTGCCGCCATGGTAGATCCGGTGGCCGGTTCGAGATTGTCGATCTCCGAGGCCCTTCTGAACCTGGTTTGGGCGCCTTTGACCCACGGGCTGAAAGGCGTATCGCTGTCGGCCAACTGGATGTGGCCCTGTAAAAATGCGGGTGAAGATGCGCGGTTGTATGCAGCCGTGAAAGCTGTCAGTGATTTTGCGATAGAACTTGGTATAAATATCCCGACCGGGAAGGATTCCTTGTCTATGACGCAGAAATACCCCGATGGCGAAACTGTATTGTCACCGGGCACTGTTATTATATCGGCGGTAGCGGAGGTTTCTGATGTGAAAATGGTCATCAGCCCGCTGCTGGTCAACGATCCCGGCTCAAAGTTGCTCTATCTTGATTTTTCGAGGGAGACCATGAAGCCTGGAGGCAGCAGTTTTTCTCAGGTTGTCAATGCGGTTGGAAACGAGGTTCCCACAGTGAAAGATACAGCCTATTTTGTCCGGGCTTTTAACGTAGTGCAAAAGCTGATCCGCGACCGGCTGATCCTGTCGGGTCATGATATCTCTGCCGGAGGCCTGATCACCACACTCCTTGAAATGACCTTCGCAAATGGTGCTATAGGAATTGATGCGGATGTTTCGGGTTTGAAGGAGCGGGATATTGTCAGGTTGTTTTTCAGTGAAAACCCGGGGATCATCATCCAGGTAAAGGATTTTAAGACTGTGAGCAGGTACCTGAAAGAGGCCAGGGTTGATTGCATTCCCATTGGTTCGGTCTGCAATGAAAGAATCCTTTCGGTTATAAACGGCACTGAAAATCATTCTTTTGATATAGATGCACTCCGCGATACCTGGTTTAAAACATCCTACCTCCTCGACCGGAAACAGTCGGGCGAAAAGCTTGCCCTGGAGCGTTTCAGGAATTATAAAAATCAGCCCCTGCAGTTTTCTTTTTCCGCAGGCTTTACCGGAAAATTCAAGGAGTTCGGAATCGATCCGAAGAGAAGGAAATCCTCAGGAATCAGGGCTGCCATCATCCGCGAGAAGGGGGTGAACCGTGACCGTGACATGGCCTGGGCAATGTATCTGGCTGGTTTTGATGTGAAGGATGTGCACATGACCGATCTGATCTCGGGTCGTGAGAACCTGGAAGATGTGAACCTGATCGCTTTTGTGGGCGGGTTTTCCAACTCCGATGTGCTTGGTTCAGCCAAGGGATGGGCCGGCGCATTTTTATTCAACGAAAAAGCTAAGCTGACGCTGAACAATTTCTTTGCCCGCAAGGATACCCTTTCGCTGGGCGTTTGCAACGGTTGTCAACTGCTGGTTGAGCTTGGGCTCATCTATCCTGAATTATACAGCCAGGATGCCGCCCTGAACCGCCACCCGAAGATGTCGTGGAATGACTCCCACAAGTATGAATGTGCCTTTGTGGGGCTGGAGATTCTTGAAAACCATTCGGTGATGCTGAATTCGCTGGCCGGCTCAAAGTTGGGGATATGGGTGGCCCATGGCGAAGGAAAATTCAATTTCCCCGAAGGAGCGCAGAATTATCATATCCCGGCCAGATTCAACCATTCAAAATACCCTGGAAATCCAAACGGATCACAGTTTGATGCAGCCTGCATTGCTTCGGCCGACGGGCGTCATCTGGCCATCATGCCTCACCTGGAGGACTCGATCCTTCCCTGGCAGTGGGCCTGGTACCCCGAGGAGAGCAGGCAGGATGAGGTCACACCCTGGATAGAGGCATTTGTCAATGCCAGGGAATGGGTAAAAAAAAATACTAATAGCAAATCTGAAGAATGAAAAAAATCATATTGATCACGGGCGCCACCGCAGGTTTTGGAAAGGCGATTGCCCGGAAATTTGCTGCGGCCGGTTATGACCTCATCATCACCGGAAGACGAAAGATGCTCCTGGATGAACTTGCCAAAGATTTGATCCTGACCCATCAGGTGGAGGTTTTGCCGCTTTGTTTTGATGTCAGGCGGCTCAATGAGGTTGAAAACGCTATTTCTTCCCTGACGGAGCGATGGAGGGCCATCGATGTTTTAGTCAACAATGCCGGCCTGGCAGTCGGGATGAATCCGATCAATGAGGGGGTGATTGACGACTGGGAACGGATGATCGATACCAATATAAAGGGTTTGCTTTACATGATCCGGATGGTTTCGCCCTTGATGGTTGCCCGAAAGCGAGGCCACATCATTAACATCGGTTCCCTGGCGGGAAAAGAGGTTTACCCGATGGGCAACGTTTACTGCGGATCAAAATTCGCCGTGGATGCCATCACCAAGGGCGCCCGCATCGACCTCGTTTCGCACAACATCAAGGTCACCCAGATTGCACCGGGAGCAGCCAACACGGAATTTTCAAATGTCCGTTTCAAGGGGGATCAAACCCGGGCCGACAACGTTTACAATGGGTTCAAGCCCCTTTCGGCTGAAGATGTAGCCGATGCGGTCTATTATGTAACCACCCTTCCCGACCACGTGAATGTCAACGACCTGGTGCTCATGCCAACCGCGCAGGCCAGTGCGGTGAATTTTCACAAGGTGTTGTAACTTTTTTACTATAATTGCAATCTGTTTTGGATTTGAACCATCCCTTAACCTGAAAAATCATGGAAGTTACCCGCTTATTTGACCTTTTACCTTACCACGAAGCTACTTTCAAACCCAAAGATGATGTTCTTGCTTCGAAGGACAACGGGGAATGGTCAAAGTACAGCATTAAACAGTACCGGGAGATCGTTGACAATATCAGCTATGGATTCCTGGCCATGGGAGTTAAACCAGGGGATAAGATTGCCCAAATCAGCTCCAACCGCGCCGAATGGAATTTTGTGGATATGGCCATTCTCCAGGTCGGTGCGATCCATGTACCTATCTATGCAACCATCAGCGAATCAGATTACAAGTACATTCTGAATCATGCGGAGGTGAACTATGTCTTCATTTCGGGGCAGGAACTTCTGCGAAAAATAGATCATATTTTACCGGAGATATCCCACATCAAGGGAGTATTTACCTACAAAGATCATCACGAGCACAAGCATCTGAATGAACTCATCGACCTGGGTAAGGAAAACACCGATCCCAAAGGGCTCGAACTCAGAAAATCATCTGTCAAACCCGAAGATGTGGCCACCATCATCTATACATCAGGAACCACGGGTAATCCAAAAGGCGTAATGCTGAGCCATCACAACATTATTTCAGATTTTTTGGTATGCGCCTATATACCCCACTTTGGTGAAGAGGGCAAGGCGGTGAGTTACCTCCCTTTATGCCATGTGTATGAACGGATGCTGAATTACCTTTACCATTACCTGGGATTTTCCATCTATTATGCCGAAAACCTGGGAACCATCACCGACAATATGAAGGAGGTGAAGCCCGATATTTTATCGACGGTGCCTCGGTTACTCGAGAAAATTTATGATAAATTATTCGCAACCGGTCACAAACTAACCGGCGCAAAGCGGTGGATTTTCTTCTGGGCGCTGCACCTGGCCCTGAGGTATGAATTGAATGGAGCCAATGGCTGGTTTTATGAATTGAAACGGAAACTATACGACAAACTGGTTTATACAAAATGGCGTGATGCATTGGGTGGAAAGCACCTCCTGGTGGTATCAGGCGGCGCCGCACTGCAGCCACGGCTGGCCCGCATGTTTACCTGTGCAGGCATCGACGTGCTGGAGGGATACGGACTGACGGAGACCTCCCCGGTGATTTCAGTGAATGACCTCACGGCAGGCGGAACGAAGTTCGGAACAGTCGGAAAGGTGGTGAAGGGAGTTGAGGTCAAGATCGCGGAGGATGGAGAAATTTTATGCAAAGGGCCCAACGTGATGCTGGGGTATTATAAAGAACCGGAAATGACAAAAACGGCCATCGAACCCAACGGATGGTTTCATACCGGCGACCTGGGCCACATTGAACCCGAAGGGCATCTGAAAATCACCGGGAGAAAAAAAGAGCTCTTTAAAACATCCTTTGGAAAGTACATCAGCCCGCAACCCATTGAAGATACCTTCAAGGAATCGCTGTTCATCGACCAGCTGGTGGTGGTGGGTGAGCATCAGAAATATGCAGGGGCGCTGATCGTACCGGATTTTAATTTTCTGAAATCCTATTGCACAGTAAAGGAAATACCGTATACAACCAATGAGGAAATGATCAATTTGCCCCGGATCCGCAAACGGTTTAAAACGGAGGTTGACAAGTACAACAAGTGTTTTGGCGATACTGAAAAAATCAAAAGCTGGGACCTGCTCGATACTGAATGGACCTTTGAAACAGGGGAAATCACGCCGACCATGAAGCTGAAACGAAATATTATTATGAAAAAATATGAAGAAAAAATCGCGAAGCTGTTTTAATAAAAGGACCTTTTTTACGTTTGAGTAAGATGAAACAAATTACCCGGATCTTCGATCTCCTTGAATTATATTCCGATGAATATAATTCTATTGACGACCTTTTCAATATAAAAAGAGACGGGGTTTGGGTGCATTTTTCAGCTGGCGATTATGTCAGGAACAGCAACCTGATCAGCCTTGGATTACTGAAATTGGGCGTTACCAAAGGCACGAGGGTCGCCACAGTCATGAATAATTGCCCGGAGTGGAATTTCTTAGATATGGGGATCCTGCAAACCGGGGCCATTCAGGTGCCGGTCTACCCGACCATCAGTGAGGATAATTACCGGTATATTTTCAAGGATGCCGACATTGAATACCTGATTTTTTCTGATGATGAAATTTTCAACCGGATCAAAAAGGTTCTTCCAGAAATTCCCAAACTGAAGGCTGTTTTTTCAATTGAACCTGTGGATGGGATCCGGAGCTGGACTGAAATCCTGGAACTGGGAAGAGGTCACCTTCATCCGGAGGAACTGGAAGCCATCAAACAAACCATTGTTCCCTCCGATATGGCTACGGTGATCTATACTTCAGGGACCACAGGCCGTCCAAAGGGAGTGATGTCGTCGCACAATAATTTCGTGACCAATTATAAGGCCCTGGCCGAAGTCCCTCCCCTGAAGATGCATGACCGGGCCGTTAGCTTTCTCCCGCTATGCCATGTCTATGAACGAACAGCCGGCTATGTATACCAATCTTTCGGCGTTTCAGTTTATTATGTTCAGGTGATTGATGAGCTTGGAGACTACATCAGGGAGGTAAAGCCCCATGGATTTGCCTCTGTTCCGCGGGTCTTCGAAAAGATATACAATAAGATTGTCATCAAGGGACGTAGTTTGCCGCTTCCCATGAAAATCCTGTTTTTCTGGTCTCTGCGTCAGGGTCATAAATTTGAACTGAACCATGCCCGGGGATGGGTTTACGATGTAAAGCTCTTCATAGCAAATCTGCTTGTTTTCCGCAAATGGCGGGAGGCGCTGGGCGGAGAGTTGAAATTCATCGTTTCGGGAAGTGCTGCCTTGCATCCGCGGCTGGCCCGCATTTTCTGGGCTGCGAAGATCCCGATCCTCGAAGCCTATGGGCTTACGGAGACATCTCCCGGTGTTACCTGTTACCGGTTTGGGCCCGGCGGTATGAAATTCGGCACGGTTGGTCCCCTGCTCACCGGGAACCAGATGAAGATTGCCGAAGATGGAGAGATCCTCTGCAAAGGACCCAATGTCATGATGGGTTACCTGAACCGGCCTGAAAAGACAGCGGAGGTGATCGATGCCGACGGATGGTTCCATACCGGGGACATCGGTGTGATCGAGGATGGTAAATTTCTGAAGATCACCGACCGGAAAAAGGAGATTTTTAAAACCTCCGGCGGAAAATATATTGCCCCGCAGCCCATCGAACAGCGCATCAAGGAATCTCCCTTTATCGAGCACATCATGGTAGTGGGGGATAACCGGAATTATGCAGCTGCGCTGATCATTCCCAATTTCGAACACCTGAAAAGCTGGTGCGAAGTCAAACACATTGAATATATTTCAAGGCAGAAGGCGGTGAACAACCCGAAGGTTATTCGCCGCATCAAGCATGAAGTTGAACGGTTCAACCTGGACCTGGGGCAGACCGAAAAAATCAAAAAGTTCAGGCTTCTGGATGCAGAATGGACGACCGAATCCGGTGAAATTTCTCCGACACTAAAATACCGCCGGAAGTTCATCATTGAGAAATACAGCCAGATCATTGAAGAGACCTACCGCTCCTCGGAATACAACTACAGGGTAGAGTAATTGCTGACAGTCTCCCGGTTCAGCTTATTCAATGAAGAATTTTGAAAATCAACTCTTTCATCAGCTCCCCGTCTCCCGCCGATGCATTTTCAACCCCCTTGGCTTTTAAATCGTACTCACGCAGCAAAGAGATGACCGATGCCGTTTTGGCTACCGGGTAGCTCCGCGCAGCCTGCTGGTAGTCTGAAACAAAAAATGGTTTTATCGAAAGGGCTATGGCCACTGCATTGGTCGATTTGTCGGGAAGAAAATGATACACCAGGATCTTCGAAAAATGGGCATATAACATGGGAATCACCTTCACCAAAGGATTTTCACGAAGGTTGGCCGCGAAATAGAGGATGATCTGGTTGGCCTTCAAAACATCCCTCCTGGTAAGGGCCTTCTGCAATTCGAATACGTTGTAATCCTTGCTGATCCCGATATTTTTTTCAACATACTCTTCATTGATCTCTGAAGCTGCCGGGATATTGATCAGCAGTTTCTGGATCTCGTTGGCGATTTTTCCAAGGTCGGCGCCCAGGAATTCCGTGAGCATGGCGGCAGCTTTCGGCGTGATCGAATACCTACGCTGGCGGAGGTATTCAATGATCCAGTCGGGAATTTTATTATCGTAAAGCCGGGCCGATTCATAGGCTACCCCGATCTTTTCAATGGCCTTATAGAGTGATTTACGCTTGTCTAACTTCCCGTATTTATAACATATAACCAGGATCGTCGAGGTTTGCGGATTTTCCATGTAGGGAAGGAAATCTTCGATCTTATCCAGATCCTGCGCCTCCTTGATGATGAGCACCTGGTAATTGGCCATCATCGGGAAACGCTTTGCATAGCCCATCAGGGTAAGCACATTGGAATCCTTACCATAAACGATCGTCTGGTTGAACTCCTTCTCCTGGTCACTTAAAACATGATGCTCGATGTAATCGGAAACAACGTCAATAAAATAGGACTCCTCCCCATGCAGGAGGTAAACAGGGTAATAGATCTGATTTTTCAGGTCGGTGAGAAGCTGATCGATGCTGATGCTGTTCTTTTCAGCCATGGTTAATCGAATCGGAGGTGTTTGACCAGTAACTTCTTTTCAATGCAGTCATTCATCGTGGCTACCCCGATCCGCAGGTGCTCTTCAGCAAATTTTTCAGTCACCTTTTTGTCGCTGATCTGGGTCTTGATACCGCGGCCAACCATGGGCTGGTCAGATACCAGCAGAACGGCCCCGGTGGGGATTTCATTGGCAAAACCAACCATGAAGAGGGTCGACGATTCCATATCGATGGCAATGGCCCGGGTAATGCGCAGATGCTCCTTGAACGCTTCGTCAAATTCCCATACCCTCCGGTTGGTTGTATATACGGTGCCGGTCCAGTAATTTTTCCGGTGTTTGTGGATCTCCGATGATACCACCTTCTGAAGATTGAAGGCTGGAAGGGCAGGGACCCTTTCGGGGAAATAATCGTCCGATGTTCCATCCCCACGGATGGCCGCAATGGGGAGAATCATATCGCCCACCTTGCATTTCTTTTTCAGTCCGCCGCATTTGCCCAGAAAAAGGGCGGCTTTCGGCTTGATGGCGCCCAGCAGATCCATGATGGTGGCTGCATTCGGACTTCCCATCCCGAAATTGATCAGGGTGATGCGTTCGTGCGTCACACTCGGCATGGCTTTATCCAGCCCTTTGATCGGCACATTGTGCCAAGATGAAAAAAGTTCGAGGTAGCGGGTAAAATTGGTCAGAAGGATAAAATCGCCGAATTCCTCCAGATTTGTCCCGGTATAGCGTGGCAGCCAATCATCAACAATCTCTTTTTTTGTTTTCATCAGATATGCATTAATAGGTTCACCTTTTCAGGTGGAGGTCAAGCAATCGCTTGTTGTCACAAAGATAAGGGTTTTGTCAGATTTTCAGGCTTCCGTACAAAATTGGAAAATGTCATGTACATTTGTAATGAACCTATGATGCAACAACTCAACCTGCCGGCGCTTGTGCCGCGGCTTCGCAAGGGGAAAAGCGGTAAAGAGGAGATCTTTGACGAGATCCGCAAAAGGTACGTCCGTCTCACGCCCGAAGAATGGGTGAGGCAGCATTTTCTTCAGTTCATGATCCGACAGCTTGGATTTCCGGCAACCCTGATCTCAGTTGAGGCTGCACTGAAATACAACAACATGCTGAAACGCTTTGATATCCTGGCCTACAATTCCGATGGCATACCAAGCCTGGTGGTCGAATGCAAAGCACCGACGGTCGAAATCACCCAGGCTGTATTTGACCAGGTGGCCATGTACAATATGACCCTGGCCGTTGATTACCTTGCCGTTACCAATGGATTGGCCCATTTCGCCTGCAAGATCGATCATCCAAACAAGAAATATGCTTTTTTGAAAGAGATACCAACCTATGAACAGGTGACGCGTGACAAAAAATCGTGACGAAAAAAATCGTAAATCGTAAATCGTAAATTGTATGGAACTCATCGGAACCATCCCCAAGACACTCGTAAATTTCGTGCTGGTCACCCTGTTTTCGCTGTTGATCGGATTATCGCAACGCCGGCTTCACAGCCTGGCGCATGAAAGTGACCATACCTTTGGCACCGACAGGACCTTTACTTTTATCGGGATCCTGGGATTTATCCTTGGATTGTTTGACAGTCCTTCGGGGTATCTTTTTGCAGGTGGCGGATTGGTCCTGGCCATCTTTCTGGCCATCTCCTATTTTTTTCATATCCGCGATTTTAAGGATTATGGCATCACGACCATATTGGTGGCTTTGTTAACTTATTGTCTGGGTCCCCTTATCATCACCCAGCCATTGTGGCTGGTTCTCCTCATCGTGGTAACGGTTTTGATACTTACCGAACTGAAGGAGACTTTCTCCTCCATTTCGCAGAAATTCGATCGCTATGAATTCATCACCCTGGCAAAGTTTCTTATCATTGCCGGTGTTATCCTGCCCATCCTGCCCGATGGTCCGATTGTCACTGGATTGAGCCTGACTCCCTATAAAATCTGGCTGGCGGTAGTCGTCATTTCATCGATCTCCTACTTCAGTTACCTGCTGAAGAAATTTGTTTTTCCAAAATCGAGCATCATCCTGTCGGGGATACTTGGAGGCCTCTATTCCAGTACAGCCACCACCATCATCCTTGCAAAAAAAAGCAAAAAAGAGCCGCAGTACCTGAATCAGTACATGTCGGGAATTATCTTCGCCACAGCCCTGATGTACCTGCGCGTACTGATATTGATCCTGATCTTCAGTCCTCAGCTTTTTGCTCATGTGTGGCCCTATTTCATGAGCCTGTTTGTTTTAACCGTGCTCATCGGGCTGTTCGTATTGCTCTACAAGAATCGGGTGGTCAGCACCTGTGACGATCAACTCCAGGTTGATAAAAACCCGCTGGAGTTCAAAGTTGCGCTGATCTTTACGGCCCTTTATGTTGCATTCACCTTTATTACATACCGGGTCCTTTTGCAATTCGGCACTCCTGGGTTAAATGTACTTTCCTATATCGTAGGACTTACCGATATCGATCCCTTTTTAATCAATTTATTCCAGGGGAAATATGCGGTAACCATCGATGTGGTGGCGATGGCTACCTTCCAGGCCATCATCAGCAACAACGCCCTGAAAATGGTCTACGGATGCTTTTTTGCGGGGAAAGGTGCGCGGATCTATCTGATTTCGGGTTTTCTTCTTATCATTGCATTCACGATTGGGGTTCTGTTCCTAGTGTAGAAATCAACTATGGCTGATCAATTTACGGTTGTCAATAATTCTACTTTGGTAAATTGAATCGTTGTAAGAAAAGTGTTAATAATTGAGG
>JBAXVX010000049.1:0-16851 GCA_037128705.1 Bacteroidota bacterium
ATATTTAATTTCAATAGCTTACAACAAAAAACAAAAAGTTAACGCATCAGCAGTATTGCTGAATAAATTATTGTGTTTTAAAGATAGACTTCACCTCTTCTTTTTCTTTTCGCATCAGGTCAACAACGACTTCAATGTAACCAAGACTATTAAAATCAGTTGAAAAGCGTATCTCCCCGTTGTTGAAATTTTCATCTTGCGCGTTGGTGTAATCCGTAATCGTTCCAATCAGCAGCCCTTCCGGAAAAATATCTGAATTCCCGCTGGTTATGATGGTATCTCCCTTGATTATCTGCACATGTTTCGGGATTTCCTTTACCTGTCCCGTACGGTAACTTCCTCCATCCCATTCAATATTTACGAGTTGGTTGTTCTTTTTAAACTTTCCGGAGATCCGGCTGTCCTTATTCAGCATTGACATGGCCCAGCTAAAGTGAGGGGTAACATTTACAATCTGGCCAACAATTTTATTTCCTATTATGACCCCCATGTGATTTTCTATTCCGTGAAGTGAACCTTTGTTGATCATCAGGAAATTATTTCGCTTGTTGGTTGAGTTACTAATGACCTTGGCGCTGATATATTTATATTCCAGTTTGACAATTGAATCCTTTTTATAAAAAACATTGTGGTCGGTCGTGTAGAAGGCCTCCGGAATCCGCGAATGCAATTTTGCCATCTCCTCAATAAGTACCATGTTTGTTTTGCGCAGGGAAAAATACTCTGAAACACTGCTGAACATGTTGTTTACAGATCCTGAAACAGCGCTTGAAACTGAATACAGGGCACCACCCTGGAATTCATTGTAATTAAAAAACAGAATCAGTGAAAGCGTTTCTAAGAGCAGGAATAAAAAATAAAAATAGTGTTCCCTCAGAAATAAAAAAAGATTACGCATATCACCTCGCTCTTACTTGATGAGGAACGTAAATTTATCAAAATTTTTCAATGCGATACCTGTTCCGCGGGCTACGGCACGTAAAGGGTCCTCGGCTACATGAACTTTCAGTTTGGTTTTCAGGTGGAGCCGTTTATCAAGCCCTCTGAGCAATGCACCACCTCCGGTCAGGTAAATTCCTGTTTCGAAAATATCCGAAGCCAATTCAGGCGGGGTCATTTCCAATGCATTCAGAACAGCTGCTTCGATTTTGGCTACTGATTTATCGAGGCAGTGAGCAATTTCAGAATGGTTCACAATAATTTCTTTCGGAATCCCGGTGAGCAAATCGCGCCCATGAACAGCGTAATCGGGTGGTGGGTTATCAATGTCGGCCAAGGCGGCCCCGACTTCAATTTTGATTCGCTCGGAGGTGCGCTCTCCCACATTGATGTTGTGTTGCTTCCGCATATACTCTTCAATGTCGGCATTGAATTCATCCCCGGCTATCCGGATGGATTTACTGTTTACAATACCACCCAGCGCAATTACGGCTATTTCACTAGTCCCGCCCCCAATGTCAATAACCATGTTCCCGACAGGTTCCAATACGTCGATTCCAATACCAATGGCGGCGGCCATTGGCTCGTGAATCAGGCGAACCTCCTTTGCACCGGCTTGTTCTGCCGATTCTTTTACGGCACGTTCTTCAACCTCTGTTATCCCCGAAGGAATACAGATTACCATTTTCAATGCCGGAGGAAACCATGATTTTCGTAAATCTATCATTTTGATCATGGCCCTGATCATGTGCTCGGTAGCTTGAAAATCAGCAATTACCCCGCCTCTGAGCGGCCGTATGGTCTTGATGTTTTCATGCGTCTTTCCATGCATCATCTGAGCCTTTTTCCCAACCGCAATGATCTTTCCGGAACTCCGTTCAATGGCTACGATTGACGGTTCGTCAACGACAACCTTATCATTATAAATGATGACCGTATTGGCAGTGCCAAGGTCTATTGCTATTTCTTTTGTGAATAATCCCATTTAATCAGGTTTTAATGTTTAAAATGCCGAATCCCCGTAAAGACCATAGACATATCGTACTCGTTACAATAATTTACCGAATCGACATCCCTGATAGAACCCCCGGGTTGAACAACTGCCTTTATGCCTGCCTCGTGTGCGATTTCAACGCAATCAGCAAACGGGAAAAAAGCATCCGAGGCCATCACAGCCCCGTCAGTACTGAACCCGAATGCCCGGGCCTTAAGTATCGCCTGTTTTAGTGCGTCTACCCGTGAAGTCTGACCCATTCCGGAACCAATGAGCTGGAAGTTTTTTACCAAAACAATTGTGTTAGATTTCAAATGTTTAACAATTTTATTGGCAAAAACCAGCGCATCAGATTCAACAGGCGAGGGTTTTTTGTTTGTAACACATTGGAAATCGGCTATCTCTTCCGATTTGAGATCCTTTTCTTGTTCAAGCACCCCATTCAAAATAGACTTGAATTGCCATTGTGAGAACTCACAGGAATTTTTTTGCAAAATTATTCTATTTTTCTTTGATTTTAACCGATCAAGGGCATCCTTTTCATATCCATCTGAAATTAATATTTCAAAAAACAACTTGTTAAGCTCTTCTGCCATTTCGTTGTCTATGTTTCCGTTGGCAATAATAATCCCCCCAAAGGCCGAAACGGGGTCGCAGGCAAATGCATCAAGATAGGCTTCCTTTAGTGAAGAGCGAATTGCAATACCGCATGGATTCGTGTGTTTAATGATTGCAACCGCCGGTTCTTTGAACTCTTCCATAAGGCTGATGGCAGAATCGACATCTACCAGGTTGTTATACGATAATTCTTTCCCATGCAATTGGGTAAAGACCTGCTCCAGGTTTCCGTAAAAAGTACCTTTTTGATGTGGATTTTCACCATACCGCATTGGATTGGATATCGTGATGCTTTGTTTGAATGCCGGTATGTGTTCCCTGGCATTTAAATACTCGAAAATCTTAGAATCATAATGAGACGAAACATTAAATGCCATTGCAGCAAACATACGCCGGTCCTTCAGACTGGTAAAGCCTTTGTTCTTTTCCAGGAGTTCAGCAAGCTGTGGGAATGATGCTGAAGAAGGAATGACGACCACGTGTGCGTAATTTTTTGCAGCGGCCCGGATTAGGGAGATGCCTCCGATATCGATTTTCTCTATGATAATATCTTCTTCTTTTGTTGCTGTGACTGTTTTTTCAAAAGGGTATAAATCCACAACGACCAGGTCGATTGAGGGAATTTCATATTTCTCCACATCCTTAACATCCGAAAGCTGATCGCGCCGCCAAAGGATACCTCCAAACACTTTAGGGTGTAATGTTTTCACCCGACCCCCAAGAATGGAAGGGTAGGAGGTAACCGACTCAATAGAGGTGGCCTGAATTCCCTTGCTCAGTAAAAATTCATAGGTTCCTCCGGTAGAATATATTTGAATACCGTAAGATTCGATTTTCCTGGCAAGTTCTTCGATCCCTTCTTTCGAATAGACAGAAATGAGGGCCGACTTGATTTTTACCTGATCGTTCATGTTCCTTCCTTGTGTAACAATAATTGATACCCCGCGTCTAACTCCGGCTTTAATGAAGCTTTGCAATGTTACCAAAAAATCCCGGATGAAACAACGGATTCGGGTTCGTTTCGGAATTAAATATTACCTTTACTGTTCTTAAAAAAAGGAAATCTATTTATCCATGATTTTGATATTACGGCTGATTCGTGAAAGTTATATTTTTGCATTTCAGGCAATTATAGTAAACAAAGTACGTACAATCCTGTCCCTCCTTGGAATTACCATCGGGATTTTTTGTGTCATTTCGGTATTCACTGTATTTGACTCAATGGAAAATGCGATCAGGAAAAGTATTGCCTCCCTTGGCAGTAATGTGCTCTATGTTCAGAAGTGGCCCTGGTCAATGGGCAGTGATTATCCCTGGTGGAAATACTGGCAGCGCCCTGAAACCTCGCTGGATGACATGCGCGAAATCGAAAAACGCAGCAACCTGGCTGAGTCTGTTGCGTTTATGGTACAGGTGAACAAAACCGTGAAATATCAGAACAACTATATCGAAAACATCGGGGTGATGGGTGTTTCACAGGATTTCGACAAGGTTTGGAAATTTGAACTTGCCGAAGGAAGATATTTTTCCACCACCGAATCGGCCAGTGGAAAGAACATTGCCATCATAGGTGCCGATATTGCCACCGACCTTTTCCGTGACGGAGATCCGGTGGGAAGGAAAATAAAAATTTTTGGCCGGAACATCGAGGTTATCGGGGTGATTACAAAGGAGGGAGAAGATTTCTTTGGAAATTCGAACGACAAGGTTGTGTATCTTCCGGTTAACTACTTTAAATCGCTTGTCGACCTGAGAGATATGGACGCTACCATTGTCGTAAAAGCCAAGCCTTTGGTTTCAAATGATGAGCTGCGCGATGAACTGACAGGCCTCATGAGGTCGATCAGGAAACAAAAACCATCCGCTGAGGATAATTTTGCCATCAACGAGACCGACATCATTTCAAAAGGATTTGACAGTTTATTCAGTGTTATCGCTACGGTGGGATGGATAATCGGAGGTTTTTCCTTACTTGTGGGAGGATTCGGCATTGCCAACATTATGTTCGTGTCGGTAAAAGAACGAACCAACATTATCGGAATCCAGAAGGCCTTAGGTGCAAAAAATTACTTTATTCTGCTTCAGTTTCTTTTTGAAGCCATTTTTCTCTCTCTTATCGGGGGTTTATTCGGGCTCTTGATTATCCTTATCCTGACTATTATCATTTCCAACACAACCTCTTTTCAATTGTTGCTGACCGAGGGCAATATCCTGCTTGGAATAGGGGTGTCGGGGATCATCGGGCTGATTGCAGGTATCGTACCGGCCTATTCAGCTTCAAGACTCGATCCGGTGGAGGCCATGCGGACTGGAATGTAAATTAAAATGGCCAGAACTGGTTATCGTTCCAGATCTTTTCCTTCAATTCATTATCCATTTTGTTGAGGATTTTCAAATGACCGTCTTCCCATTCCGACAGCCAACGATATAGACTTTTTTCATTGGGGTCGGTTGTAGTATTTGCCTGTTTTGAATAAACCTCCACAGCTCTTTTCTCAAAATCAATGGCGGCAGAGATCGCAGCTGCTTCAAACCCTGCTGACGAGATTTTTGACTTCATCTCATCCGACAGGATCAGGGTAGCAAAGCCTTCATTTGCAAGATCGGGCAACTCAACATTCTTAAATGTATGTGTTTTTTCGTAGTTGATATATTGCTCTGAAAGAAACTTTATATGCTGGGTTTCTTCATCTGCCATGGTAAGAAAAATATGCCTGATCTCAGGATCGGCCGTTTGTTCGGCAACTTTGGCATAAAAGGCATGACCTCTTTTTTCCATGATAATCGCCATTTTTAGAATATCAAGGGCTTTTTGTGTTTCCATTTTGGTATGGGTTTGAATTAAAACTTCATAATACGTTTGAAAATTTTACTGTTCCTGATGACATGGGTTCAATTTGATCGCAATATCAATCATTATGTGAGGTGTGTTTTTATACGGGAGGAGAGTATGTCGATGGCGACCTTATTCTGCCCGCCCTGTGGCACTATGATATCAGCATACCGTTTTGTTGGTTCGATAAACTGAAGGTGCATGGGTTTCACAAAACTATCATAATGCTCAAGCACCTGTTGAAATGAACGTCCGCGCTCTTCCAGATCACGGCGGATGATTCGCATCAGCCGGTCGTCACCATCAGCATCAACATAAACCTTGATGTCCATTTTACTGCGCAGGCGGGGATTTGTCAGGATAAGTATACCCTCAATGATAATTACCTGTGACGGTTTAATTGTAATGGTTTCCTTTGAACGGGCGCAGGTTACATAAGAGTAAATAGGCATTTCAATGGATTTGCCGGTTTTCAGGGTTTCCAGTTGCTTGATCAGTAATCCCCATTCAATTGACGTAGGATGGTCGAAATTGATTTTTGCGCGTTCTTCAGCCGATTTATGGCCATTGTCTTTGTAATAAGCATCCTGCGGGATAACCGTAACGGCTTCCCTGGGAAGATGTTTGATTACTTGTTTTACAACAGTCGATTTTCCCGATCCGGATCCCCCGGCAATCCCAATTATCAGCATGATGTTATAATAAAAAGCCGAGTAGCAATCCGGCTGTGATGGCACTTCCAATCAACCCGGCAATATTTGGCGCCATTGCATGACCGATCAGGTGGTTTGTCGGATCTTCCTTCAAACCCATTTCATGTGCAATCCTGGCGCTGTCGGGTACTGCTGCAACACCGGCTGCACCTACCAGCGGATTAATCCGGTTCTCCTTTTTCAGAAAAATGTTCATAACCTTGGCAAAAATGACCCCTCCTGCAGTGGCAACCATAAAAGCAATGGCTCCGAGGACAAATATAAGAATTGATTCCCATTTAAGAAAAACATCGGCCTGGGTGGAGGCTCCAACGGTTAAACCAATCAATACCAATACGATATCAATAAGAATTGTACTGGCGGTGGTTGCAAGTTGTTTAGTAAGTCCTGATTCTTTCAGGATATTTCCAAAAAAGAACATCCCAAGCAATGGGAGGGAGGCCGGCGCGACAAATGCACTCAGAAGCAAACCAAGCAGAGGAAATAATATTTTTTCAAATTTGCTGACCGTTCTTGGAGGTTTCATCCGGATAAGGCGTTCCTTTTTTGTGGTAAGTAACTTCATCATGGGTGGTTGGATAACCGGTACCAGCGACATGTAAATGTAGGCGGCAATGGCAATCGGGCCAATCAGGTTCTGCATTGCGATGCCTGTTTCCGAACCATGAAAGCCACTTGCAAGCTGAGATGTAAGGAAGATTGCGGTATTTCCATCAGCTCCGCCAATAATGGCGATAGCCGCTGATTCAGCCATCGGGAAACCAATCACCATTGCCCCTAGGAAAGTCGCAAAAATCCCCACCTGGGCAGCTGCACCAAGCAGCATAAGCTTTGGATTTGATATGAGCGGGGATAGATCTGTCATGGCTCCGAGACCTAAAAAGATCAAGGCCGGATAAATTCCTTTCAATACACCGAAAAAAAGGTAGTTTAACACACTTCCTTCCTGGTAAATGCCGGTATGATAGGCCGCTTCGTGCAGAAAAGGAATATTTCCTAGGATAACACCCATTCCAAGCGGGATGAGTAATAACGGTTTGTAGCTATAACGCATGGCTAAGAAAACAAGGCCAATGCCAACCAGGATCATGATTAGGTTGCCCCAGCTTGCATTGTGAAAACCAGTGTCTTCCCAAAGTCCGGATAATGTTTGCAGTGTATCCATCGGTTATGCAATTTCTACTAAAACTTCATTTTGAGCCACGGCCTGGCCAGGTTTTACATGAACAATCTTTACTATACCATCCTTTTCCGACAGTACATTGTTCTCCATTTTCATGGCCTCCATGGTTAAGAGTTTTTGACCTAATGTGACTTTTTCACCTGATTTAACCAATACTGTGATAATGGTACCCGGCAATGGGGCTTTAATTGCTATGTTGGTGGTCTGTGTGATTGTTCTCGGGATTTTTGATTCTCTGGAGGTTGGTTTCGGAGGTTCAGCCCTGACCAGGGTGGGTGTTTTGGTCATTTTCAATTCTTTTTGAACCTCCACATTATAATGGGTTCCATTGACTTCAATCTTCGCAATATTTTCTTCAAATCCGAGAATTTCAACCTCGTATGCATTGCCATTGATTACAAAACTGAATTTTTTCATTGGTTACCTGTTTTTCAATGTGTTCAAAATTCCATATATCTTGGAGCTCCATGGTGAATATGTTCTCGACACTTTCCGGATTGTCATCACATATTTTTCCTCATCATGTAATTCCGAGAAGAACAAATAAAGCGCGGCAGCGATTGCGGCATTTTCTTCCCCGGTCATAATAATTTTTGGTTTTTCTTCCGCCCCGCTGTTTTTCTGAGCAGACATCCTGCGTTTCGTTAGAAAATCCTGAAGTGTATGCAGCCTGGTGAAAAAATAGGCCATGAAAGCCAGTGCTGCAAGAACAATGCAATATCCGGCAATGGCGATCACCAGTGTAAAATGATCGATGAGAAAAGGATCGAAAGTAATGGCTAGTGTTTTCATAGATCGGTCCTTTGAATTATAATGGAATATTGCTGTGCTTTTTAGGCGGTAAGGAATCCTTCTTTGTCGACAGCGTCTGAAGTGCACGGATGATTCGGAACCTTGTGTTTCTTGGTTCAATTACATCATCTATGTACCCATACTTGGCAGCATCATACGGATTGGCAAATTTGTTCTTGTATTCAAGCTCTTTATCGGCAACATATTTCACCCTTTCCCTGACATCCTGAATTTCGGCGATCTTTTTGCCTTCCAAAATTTCAATGGCTCCCTTTGGGCCCATCACTGCAATTTCCGCCGAAGGCCAGGCGTAGTTCATATCGGCTCTCAGTTGTTTGCATCCCATTACATCGTGCGCTCCTCCATAGGATTTTCTGAGGGTAATGGTGATTTTGGGGACTGTAGCCTCCCCATAGGCAAATAAAAGTTTTGCCCCATGAATGATGATCCCGCCATATTCCTGGTTGCTTCCGGGCAAAAATCCAGGAACATCGACCAGGGTAATGATCGGAATGTTGAAAGAATCACAGAACCGGACAAACCTGGCGGCTTTCCGGGAAGCTTCAATATCGAGAACCCCGGCCAGAAAATTTGGCTGATTGGCTACAATACCGCAAGGCATCCCATTGAATTTCGCGAAACCAACCACGATGTTTTTTGCATAATATTGATGAACCTCCAGAAATTGCTGATCGTCAACGATCCGATAGATGACATCTTTTACATCGTATGGTTGATTCGGGTTTGCCGGAACAATATCGTTGAGGGAATCCTCGAGTCTGTCAATCGGGTCGGTGCATTCTGTGACAATCGGATCTTCAAGGTTATTCTGCGGCAAATATTCAAGAAGCTTACGAATAAGTAGAATTCCTTCCTCTTCGTTGGTTGAACGGAAGTGGGCAACACCGGATTTGGTAGAATGAATGGAGGCTCCGCCTAAATCCTCCGTTGAAATATCTTCGCCTGTTACTGTTTTAGTGACTTTCGGCCCTGTCACAAACATATAGCTTGAATTTTCACTCATGACGACAAAATCTGTCAGGGCAGGGGAGTAAACAGCCCCGCCTGCACATGGACCGAAAATAGCTGAAATTTGCGGCACAACACCTGAAGCAGCAATGTTTCGCATGAAGATCTCGGCATATCCAGCCAGAGAATTTACCCCTTCCTGAATCCTGGCGCCCCCGCTGTCATTGATTCCAATTACGGGAGCTCCCACTTTTATGGCCTGGTCCATGATTTTGCATATTTTCCGGGCAAATGTTTCTGATAAAGAACCGCCGAAAACAGTAAAATCCTGTGAAAAGACAAAAACAACTCGACCATCAATGGTTCCGCGCCCGGTAACTACGCCATCCCCAAGATACAATTCATTTTCGAGTCCAAAATCGGTACACCGGTGTGTTACAAACATGTCATATTCTTCGAAACTGCCTTCATCCAAAAGCTTTTCAATGCGCTCGCGGGCCGTTAATTTTCCCTTTTTATGTTGTGATTTCATGCGGTCTTCTCCGCCACCGAGTTTTGCCTTCTCGCGTTTTTCAAGTAATTCGGATATCTTATTTTCGTTCGCCATTTCAGTGGATATTTGGATTGTTCTTTCGTTTTGATATTACTTGCTGCAGAATTCGATAAGTACGCCATGCGTTGATTTGGGGTGCAAAAAGCCAATGTTCATTCCTTCGGCACCTTTTCGTGCAACTTTATCGATCAGTAAAAGTCCCTGATTTTCAGCTTCTTTCAAGGCATCGGCTGTATTATTGACTGCAAAAGCCAGGTGGTGAATTCCCTCGCCCTTTTTCTCAAGAAATTTTCCGATCGGGCCCTCGGGATCTGTTGACTCAAGTAATTCGATCTTGGTGGCACCAACTAAAAAAAAGGCTGTTTTGACTCTTTGATCTGCTACTTCTTCAACATTGTAACATTTCACCCCAAGCAGATTTTCATAATAGGGGATACTTTCTTCAAGGCTTTTTACTGCAATTCCAAGATGTTCAATATGTGTCGGTTTCATTACTTTATTGTTAATTTATTAACAGGACAAAGTTAAACAGTTTTAATGACACGACAAATACCAAATGAAAATGTTTTTGTACCTTGCCCGGTAATTAAAAACCCATGAACCACCTTGAGATTGAGCGTAAATTCCTGGTTGATCGGGATCTGTGGTCATTGTTAACAAAACCGGCCGGTACAAGTTACCTGCAGGGGTATCTATCCATTGACGAGGACAAAGTTGTTCGGATAAGGGCTGCCGGAGAAAAGGGATTTCTGACCATCAAGGGAAAATCTGATACCTTCTCGCATTCGGAATTTGAATATGAAATCCCGGTGACGGAAGCGGCGGAACTGATCCGACAGTTTGCAACATCACGGGTTGAAAAGGTCAGAATAAAGATCCCCATTGGCAAATATGTGTGGGAGGTCGACGAATTTCATGGAGATAATGAGGGCCTCCTGATGGCGGAAATCGAACTTGAAAACCCGGAAGATGTCTTTGAGAAGCCAGCCTGGCTTGGACGGGAAGTGACGGGCGATAAGCGTTATTACAACGCGCATCTGTCACTCCACCCTTTCCGGACATGGCATGAAAAAACCCCGGATTCTGTTTGAATACGGGGTTTCCTGTTTTACCCTGGTGGAGAATAGGGGAGTCGAACCCCTGACCTTTAGACTGCCAGTCTAACGCTCTAGCCAACTGAGCTAATCCCCCAAAACGGATGCAAAATTAAGAACTTTTTCATATGAAACGTCTTTTTGCAGCTATAAAAATTCATCCAGATGCTGAATTCCTTAAATCATTCCGGGAATTGAAGCATCTGTTGGGGCATGAACAGATCAAATGGGTTGAAGAAAGTAATTTTCATTTCACCCTGAAGTTCTTCGGAGAGACAGAAGAACACTATATATCATCCATATCGGGGGTTTTGCAACAACGAGCTTCCGTAACACCTTCAATGGAATTGCAGCTTTCAGGATTGGGAATTTTCGGTAGTTCCTATGCTCCCAAGGTCATCTGGGCCGGAATTGAACCCTCTTCGGATCCTTTTTTGCTGATGAAAAATATTCATACCGATCTGAAATCCCTTGGTTTTGAGCCTGATCGTCAAAACCTTGTGCCCCACCTAACCCTTGGAAGAATTAAAATGCTTCGGGATAAAGTCATTTTCACCAGGACCATTGACCGGTTTAAATCCATTTCTTCAATGCCTATCTGTGTAAAGGAGATGATCTTGTATGAAAGCATCCTACACCAAAATGGACCCGAATATATCGTTTTAGAAAAATTTTTATTCACTTGAAAAGGAATCCCCCGGAAGCTTTTCAGCTAATCCGGGGGATTCCTTTGATGAGCATTGTTGGTGTCGAAGGATTATTTTCCTGCAGTTCCTTCAAATTTATGGGCCGTCAGATGGTAAATGATGAGCCCAATTCCTCCGAAAAGGCAAATCATTGAGAAGAAAGCTGGTTCTTCTTCGAGGGTCGTGTAGACTGCCAAAACTTTTCCAAACAGGATTCCTGCACCAATTCCCACCAGAAGCAATCCCCATTTTAAAGAGGATGGCTCTTTTGAGGATTCAAAGATGGTTGCGTCAGCGCCTTTTTGAATAAGCGCCAGGCGTTCTTTTTTCCGTACAAACAGGTAGACTATTCCGAATACCATAGCAAAGAACGCGATCGGGATTAAAAATTCAGTGGTCATTTCCGTTTAATTTTAGTTTGTTTTCCGTTTTCAATCCTTTTGACGCTCTAACAATCTATTGGTTACAGGACTCACTGAAATCCCTATTGGATAATTACCTTTTCGATATATATACCGGCCTCGCCAGACAATTTAAAAAGGTAAACGCCTTTGGCAAAGCCTGCAACATGAATTGTTTTCACAAAACCCGACATTCCAATCAGCTTTTCTGAATATACTTCTTGCCCGAAAAGATTTGTAAGCGTGGCGGTCAAATGCTGTTCAGGCCCATTTATACAAAATGTTAGTTCGTTACGTGCCGGGTTTGGATAAAGTTGAATGGAGGATTCGAGTCGTTTATAGTCAATACCCAAACAATTTTTAATATTAATTTGTTTTGAAGATTCTACTCCATAACCACATTCATTAGAACCTTTAACTGTTATATTCCCGGTTAATGCTGAAGTATCAAACCGAAGTCTGATCTCGTTGGTCCCGGCGCCTGATGTTATGACAACGCCTGCTGGCATGGTCCATAAATATTCTATCGAGCCCAAAACAGGAAGAATGCTATAGACCTCATTATCCGTTCCCTGACAAACGCTGTCTTTCCCCGTGATCAAACCTGCCGGTCCGGGAACAATTTTTACATCAATCCATTTTGTGGTGGCCTGGGTTTCACCACAATCATTTTTAGCATACACCGATAAATTACCCGGCATAGACCCCCATGTAACATGGATGGTGTCTGTTCCCTGTCCGCTTTGAAAAGTAACACCAGGAGGAACTGTCCAATAGTAGTTAACTGATTTTATTTGGCTGGAAGTACAAAAAGTTTCATTGGCTCCAAAACAAACCGAATCCCTTCCATGAATTGGATTTAATGGCCCCGGGGGAACATTTACCATTACAGGCAGAATGGACGGGATAGGATTATTTCCACAATCGTTTCCTGCAAGTACCTGAATTTCACCTGAAATAGCGCCCCAGATAATCATTATATTTGGGTTCCCATTGCCAATTATCGAATCGGGCGGGGGAGATACACTCCAACTATAGTGTGTCCCTCCGGCTACTTCAACAATTGAATAGGCAACGGTATCACCGGCACAAACTGTATGATTACCTGCAATTGGCCCGGGGGCAGGTGGGGCATTGTTTACTGTGACCAAAACACTGTCGGTTGCAATATTGTTATAATAATCGGTTACAGTAATATGATACATGATGGTTTCAAAGGGACTGGCGAGAGGATTGGCAAGGGCGGGATTGATAATCGTTGAAGCCGGGGTCCACGAAAAGTCAAATGGGGGCGTGCCACCTGCAACCGTTACATTGAGTTGAGTCATCAGTCCCTGGCAGATTACATCAGGTGTGGCGCTGGCCGTAACTATAAAGTCACTTACCGGTAAAAAAATTTTTAATCCAATATTTTTATTTATCCCGGGAGGTTGTAGACAGGTTTTCTTATCCGTATTATACACATTAACAGGTGATTGAGTTCCTGTGAGAATCAGTATTAACAAAATTAAACCGATGGCAGTGTAAAATTTCATCCGGAAAAATTCAAACAAATAACCAGAGGATTTCCCCGATACAAACATAACAAAAACAACGGGAACCGGGATGATAAATCTGTAATCGATTTGATAAAATGATATTATCTTTGTATGATACAGTGTAACCTTAGTTAAAACCAGCCGTCTAAAACCCACATGAAATACCAGGATGACAATCACTACATTGATCGTGTTCTAAACGGTGATGTTTCTGCATATGCAATGTTGGTTGCCAAACATAAGAATCTTGTTTTTTCAATTGCTCTTAAAATATTGAATAACCGGGAAGATGCTGAAGAGATTGCCCAGGATTGTTTTTTAAAGGCGTTTCAGGCTTTAAAAACCTTTGAGAAAAAATCAAAATTTTCAACCTGGCTTTATCGTATTGTGTACAACACTGCTATATCGAAAACCCGGAAAAAAAGGCTAGAACTCGTTCCTATGGACAATTATGTGATACATAACTATACTGAGGATGATGTTGCGGCGGCTGTTGACGAAATTGACCCAGAGGAACAAAAAGTAATGATTGAACGTGCAATGGAAAGACTGTCTGATGATGAAAGCCTGCTAATAACTCTGTTTTATAAAGGGGAAAATTCGATTGAGGAGATCAGTAACATAACCGGGCTTTCAATGTCAAATGTTAAAGTTCGTCTACACCGAATCCGTAAAAAATTACACGATGAACTTGCCCTTACGATGAGAAAAACCGTGAATTAGTTTAATAAATGTTAATTTTGCTATATGATTGAACAGGATGATTTTTTGCGTAAACTGATTCAGCAAAGTCCACTCGAAAGTCCTTCGGATGATTTTGTTGATCGGGTAATGGATAACATAACGGTGGCTCCTGAACTGGCCCCGGTAAGAAAATCCTTCCTTTCTTATGCCAACACGGCTATTCCTTATGCTATTCTATGCGTGGTTCTCGTCACTGTTTTTACAACTTCAGATTTTCCATTCCTTAATTGGCTGCCGGGAAGGGAATATTTCCAAAACAGCATTTTACCCTATTTCGGCTCACTGTTTACCAGTCTAAAGATAGTCTTTACCTCTAAGTACGTTACTTTCGGAATCCTGATCAGTATTTCAGCAGGGGTGCTTTTTTTAATTGACAATTGGTTCAGTAAACGTTCAACGGTTTGAACAACCAACCATTTATTGATGGGTTTCTTTCCATCGTTCCTTAAAACTTTTCGGTGCTAACTTTGGGATTATCCGTCGGGGGCCCCACATATTTCGTCCAAAGCGCTTTATCATCTTATTTTTCAATCCGGAATTGGGCTTATCAATCATCCATCGATGAAGCATAACCAACTTCCATATTGAAATAATGGTACGCCACTTGAACGAGATGTATTTTTTTGAAACTGCTTCGTGTCTGTTGTGCAAAAGCAATTCGTGCAGCGGTATTTTTATCGGGCACACTTCCGTACATTTTCCACAGAGCGAGGAGGCAAAGCTGAGGTGATTATACTCTTTCATGCCCAGATAATGTGGAGAAATTACCGATCCGACAGGGCCGGAATAGGTTGCATTATAGGTATATCCCCCGATGCTTTTATAAACCGGGCATCCGTTCAGACATGCGCCACACCTTATACACGATAGGGCGCGACGTTGTTCCTTGAATTTCAGCAATTCCGTACGACGGTTATCCAACAGCACAACATACATTTCCTCTGGTCCGTCTGGTTCAAATTCACTCTGTGGTCCAAATACAATATTGTTATAAACAGTAATCCGCTGTCCGGTTCCATGCTGGGCAAGCAGTGGTAAAAAAAGATCAAGGTCTTTGAGGGAAGGAATCAGCTTTTCAATTCCGACCACCACGATATGAATTTTCGGGAAAGCCATGCATAGTAAACCATTTCCTTCGTTCTCGGTCAATGCAACAGCCCCTACATCAGCAATAAGGAAATTTCCGCCTGTAATTCCGACATCGGCACGAATGAACTCACTACGGAGTTTCTCCCGAACAAACTGAGTGATTTGAGCAGGCTGACTATCGGCAGGTAAATTAAATTTTTCATTGAACAGTTTGGCAACGTCCTCTTTTGATTTATGCATGGCGGGGGTAAGGATGTGATAAGGCTTCTCTCCTGCCAGTTGTACTATATATTCTCCAAGGTCTGTTTCAAAAACCTCCCTTTTATTCTTTTCAAATAATTCGTTCAATTCCAACTCTTCTGAAACCATGGTCTTTTGTTTCACAATAACCTTGGCTTTTGCCTTCTTGATAATATGCATAATTTCACGCTGTGCATCCCGCTCGTTCGGAGCCCAGATCACTTTTCCACCGTGTTTGCTGAAATTATTCTCAAATTCAACCAGGTATTTATCAAGATTATTGATAACCTTGTGCTTCAGATTGGCAGCACGTCGCTTGGCCAATTCCAGGTTCTGAAATTGAATTTTTCCTTTTTCAACCTGTTCATCATACCTTCCAATGTTATGATTCAACCGCTTACGATGCTCGTCATCAAAGGATTTTTTATCAGAATCTTCAAGAAACTTTTGATATATATGATTCATTTTATAATAGTTACATAGTTTCATCTATTTTTTTAACCCTGCATACGTGCCTGCCCCCTTCAAATTCAGTCGTTACAAACAAAATGGACAAATCGGCTGCCTCCTCCTGTGTTATAAATCTGGCGGGGAGGGCGAGAATATTGGCATCATTATGTTTCCTGGCAAGAAGGGTTGTTGTTTCATTCCAGCAGAGTGCAGCCCTGATTCCTTTATATTTATTGGCAACCATGGCCATCCCATTACCACTTCCACAAATAAGTATGCCAAACTTATATGCTCCGATCTGAACTTCCCTGGAAAGAGGATGAGCAGAATCAGGATAATCCATGCTGTTTTCAGAAAAAGCGCCAAAATCCTGAATAACACAGCCTATTTGGTTCAATCGCTGCTTAATAAATTCTTTCATTTTAACACCAGCATGATCACATCCAATAGCAATATTTATGATAGTATCTGTCATTGTTAATACTTTATTTCACAAAAGTAATTATAAACGAATCAAAATGAGCCAAAAAGAAATTTTATCCCTGAATACCGCCCTCTGTATCAAATTATTAAATTTTTAACAATAATATGTTCACAACTGAGTAATTTTGTGCCTAACTTTTTATAAAAAGTCGGGTTAATTAAGAAATACAGGGATATAATCATATTTTCATTAAACAACCATCATTTTTTCAACTTATTTTAACAAAACAAAGAATAGATTTCATTCAATTTTTTTAACATTGTTTGATGTTAACAATTTAGCTTAAATATATTAAATGATTGATAATGAATATATTTTAAAATATTAATTGTTTATATATTGTTAATCAAACAGTAAATTCATAATAACAAAATTTTAAATCAAAAATAAACTAACCAATTTAACAGCTGTTATAATAAATATAAATAAATAGTATTCTATTAATATTATTAAAACTCTTTAAAACTTATCAGGACGATATTGTCCCAAACTTAGTTGAAATATAGGTTAAAAAGGAAGGACCAGACATAG
>JBAXVX010000005.1:0-164530 GCA_037128705.1 Bacteroidota bacterium
ATTGTTTATATCTGTCGCAATTTTTACTGTTTTAACCCTTGATTCACATTAATAACTCAACCATAGATGTTGATTCCATCTCGGTGAACGGATTTACGGACCCATCGTCCTTCTTTGAAGAGGTCGCAATGAATTGTGACAGCTTATATTTACAATTACTGGTTCATACACTTTGTAAGGACGCAGAATTACCTGACCTGATAAAAAAGATCTATACCTATCTTCCTCCTTTGGATACCCTTTTTATCTTCAGATCCATAACGACGAAGGGAGGTATGCCCCCGGCTATAAACAAACGCTGCATGTTTGGAAACATCAACTGGCAGATTGAATATAGTAATGGTACGGAAGACTGGAAGTCATTTGAATCGAAAAAAGGTGATCAGGGGATGTTTGAAACAGAGGATACTGATTTGGATAAATACAATAACCGGCTTCTGATGGCGGTTGAAGAAAAAATCCTGCAAACCCTGTGGCCCTATTCGCAGATTGTATTCGACAGTACAGGATACCTCTATGAACGTCTGCATATTTTGTACATGGGTGTTTTTCCCGGAACACCAAAGGTAAGCGGGTATAAAAAAAGTCATTGCTGTGGCTTTCAGTTGCCGACGATACCTGAAGTTACCGATTGTTCAACGAAGGATATCCTTCATACCATCGGGATCCCGTTTCTGGCAAAAAATTGATTTTAAATTCTTCCAGGAGGTCACATTATGGCCTGTTTCCTGCAATTTTGTATTTTTGATGATACTTTACTATAATTACTGACCAGGCATGATTTCATTTGATGAAATCTCAACAAGTGAACTTTTGGGCCTTTTTGGGAAGCCGGACACCAGGATTATTGATGTGAGGCCGGCGGATGCCTTTAATGGCTGGCAAATGCAGAACGAATCGCGCGGTGGACATATAACCCATGCCAGGAGTTTGCCCTTAAAATGGACCAGGTACATTGACTGGATAGAGACGGTCAGGCACAAGCAGATCTTTCCCGAACACCATATTGTCGTTTATGGTTACCATGAGGCTGACGCAGTGGATGTTGCCACCCGGTTCAGGAAATCAGGATATGGTCATGTATCTGTCTACAACAGGTTCTTAAGTGAATGGACGGTGAATACAGATCTTCCATTACAGCAGCTTGAACGGTTCAGGCAACTGGTTCCGGCTGAATGGGTGAGGATGCTGATTACTGGTACCCGTCAGAAGCATTACCACAACGATAAATATGTAGTTGTTCATGCCCACTACCGCAACCGGGAGGCTTACCTGGGCGGCCATATTCCCGGGGCCATCGACATGGACACCCTGGCCGTTGAAACGCCTGAAACATGGAACAGGAGGAGCCCGCAGGAGCTTAAAAAAGCACTGGAGACGCATGGCATTACCACCGATACCACGGTAGTATTGTACGGTAAGTTCATGTCGCCTGATAATCATGATCCGTTTCCCGGTAGCGCAGCAGGCGATATAGGAGCTTTGAGATGTGCCTTTGTCATGACATATGCCGGGGTAAAAGATGTGCGTGTCCTTAACGGAGGGTTTCAGTCATGGCAGGATGAAGGTTTTGAAATCTCTTACCATGATGAACCCAAAACTCCGGTCCCTGATTTTGGTGCCGTTATACCTGTTCATCCTGAACTGGCCGTGGATACCCCGGAAGCCAGGGAAATCATTGCCTCACCGGATGCGGAGTTGGTTTGTGTGCGCAGTTGGAGGGAGTTCACCGGAGAAGTAAGCGGTTACAACTACATAGAGAAGAAAGGCAGGATTGCCGGTGCCATTTTTGCCGACTCTGGTTCAGATGCCTATCACATGGAGAATTACAGGAATCCTGACCAGACAAGCCGTGAATATCATGAAATAGCGGAAAACTGGATAAAGAGCGGCATTACTCCCGACAAACACCTTGCTTTTTACTGCGGCACCGGATGGCGCGGGAGCGAAGCCTGGTTCAATGCCTGGCTGATGGGGTGGCCGCGGGTATCGGTTTACGACGGAGGGTGGTTCGAATGGAGCAGCGACCCGGGTAACCCTGTTGAAACAGGGATTCCGGAAATGGTATCTGAAATTTTAACGGGTCTTTCCGCTCCCCGGAAAAATTTACCCTGCCGTTTTTTTTATGACGATAAAGGTTCTGAGCTTTTTGAAGAGATTACCGGCTTACCGGAATACTATCTGACCCGGACCGAGATATCTATCCTGAAAGAGGCTGCCCCGCTGATCATGGCCGGCCAGATAGTTAAAAATATAATTGAACTGGGCAGCGGGAATTGTTCAAAAATATCCATTCTCCTGGATGCAATACCCGGAAACAGGATCGAAGAAATTACGTATTTCCCTGTTGATATCAGTAAAACCTCGATTGAAAAATCAGCCGGAAAACTATCAGAAAAACATCCCGGCATCAGGGTTCATGGCATCCTCGCCAATTTTTTGAAGCATGTTGATCAAATTCCCTGTGAAGGAAATAAGCTGATCTGTTTTTTCGGCAGTACATTGGGAAATCTTACAAAAGCAGAAGAATTATCCTTCCTTCGCAATTTAAAATCAGGGATGAATCCGGGCGACCAATTACTGATCGGATTCGATATGGTCAAGGATGTGGCAATGATGCAAAAGGCCTACAATGATTCAAAGGGAATAACAGCTGCATTCAACAAGAACATCCTGCATTCGGTAAATCAGCATGCACAAACAAATTTTGATCCCAGGCAGTTTGAACATCATGCCTGTTACAATTCAGCAGATGGCCGGATCGAGATGCATCTCAGGGCCCTGATGGATATTGAAGTCACCAGTCCCCGCTTTAATGCCAGTATCTTTTTAAAGGAGGGTGAAACAATCCATACCGAGAACTCACATAAATACACTACGGCCTGTATTCATCAACTGTCCGAAATTACCGGACTGCAGATAAAAGATATTTATACCGATATTAACCGTTGGTTTTCACTGGTGCATTTCAATCAACAACACTAACCATCCATTACATGAATAATCCGGACGAATTAAAGGGTTTAAAGAGGATCAGTGAAGTGAGTTTTGGCACCTCGCTGATCATTACACCTTTATCCATCATTTTCTCGATGATCACGGGTTCAGTCACACTGATGATCTACTTTATCTGGGCAGCCATCGCCATTGCCGTTAAGATTTTTGCTCTGATCTCCATACGGATCATGACGAAAGAAAATCAATTCATGTTTCCCAACGGGACCGGGAAACTGGAGAATTTTTCCTCTTTTTTCTTCGGAGTTTCCATTGTCCCCCTGGGGGCTTATTATCTTGTTGCCTCCATCATCAGGCTGTTTTCACCTTTACCCGGTGTTACCTACCTGCTGTGCCAGGTTCCGGTTGCATTGTCACTTTTACTGACACTGATGCTGATAATTTGGACAAACCGCATTATCAGCCAAAGTTCAAACCCCTCCCCTTTGCTGAAAGCTTATTTTATCAATTTCAAAGTTTCCATTACCTCGGATTCATTCCTGTTCCTGGCCTTTTTTTTAGGATATCTTTTATCGGTCTTCGGATTCAATTTTCTCAGTGTCCGCGTTGACCCGGTTTTGTCGGTCATACTGTCCCTGTATATGATCCGGGTTGGCTTGCCCCTCATCATCAGCAATTTCCGTTCACTGATCGATCTGCCCCTGCCTGAAAAAGACATGCTTAAAATTCTTAAGGTGACCACGGAGTTTTATAAAGAATATTCAGGTTTTGGCCTGATGTTTTCAAGGCAGAGCGGAAAACAAAAATTCATTGAGGTCGAATTACTCTTTGATCCGGGAATCTCTCTTGAAAAGATCGGGCAGGTGGAACAGAACATGTCGTCGAGGATAGAACAGGAGATACCGGATGTTAAGTTCAGACTGATTCCAAAGGCTGAAGTTTATTCAGCGGAATGATGAAAGCCCTGTACCTATTGTTGTAAAAGTTTCAGGTTATCAATGTCCAGGTTTTCCAATACAAAGGCATTCCATTTCAGCAGGGCTTTTTTATTTTTACCCAGTTTCGCCTCTTCCAGGTATTTGGCTGTTGTCTGATCCATCCCTTTTAAGGTAACCCGGTACACTGAATCGATTTGGCTGATGGCGTAATCCCCTGTGTTCAGTGTCTTTTCCATTTTTCTTCGTTCAATTTCACAGAGATCGAAAAAGATATTCAGAAATGCCTTCGTTTCGGGTTCATCGGGAAGATGAAAATGTGTTTTTTTTTCGTCAAAAACAGTATAGGACCTGAAGGAAAAGGCATCGCCGGCCCGGGTAACATCGAGCAGCAGCTGCACCTTCAGGATGTCCAGGTTGTACTGGTCGGTCAATATGCTGCTGTTGATCTGCCTCTGCGTGTAGATCTTGTTCTGGGGAAGGCTCCTGTTCAGGGAAAACCGTTTGACGGGATCCCAGAAGGTATAGCAATTCTCGTATAAGGTTGAATCGTAATGGGTGAGGGTCAGAAAATCCTTTCCAAAGTTTCCATCTCCGAAATTGACCAACAGCCCGCTATCTGCGAAGAAGCCGAGGCTCTCTTTTTGCTTTGCAGTGAGAATCAGGGTGTTGTTGTTGTCCCAGAAAATTTTGTTAAACGGGATGATCGACATTTTCCTGTAATCATCATAGTTGGCATCATAATCAAACCACGGGATGATAAAGGGATCGTCGTAATCATAAAAACAGAGGATGCCATGGGTGGTGATCTCCCGGGTAACTACCAACGGGTCCATGTCCGCAAGGTTTTCCCTCACACTTTTATAGGTGACGTGGTAACTGAAGTTTATATGATCGAGGTTTTCGGAGAACCCATCATTTTTAAAGGTATGGCTGATTTTTATATCCACGTTGCTCAGTCGGTCAACCTTAAATATGGGGAGAAAAGGGTGACGGGCTGCAGCATCGATGGCCAGGTCAATTTTCACCAGGGCAAGGGTTTTCCTGTCAATCCACAGATCTCCTGAAAAGTAATTGCCGGCCTCTTTCCATGGTTGAAACCCGATATGATAGAGGCCGTTTTCACCCGGTTTCATGGCAAGCTGAAACATCTTTTTCAGATCTTTTTTCGCGAATTGCAGAGGGATGGAAGGGTAATCGGGATCCTGCCGGACCAGGTTCATCTGGCTGATGGCCTTTGATGAGTTCAGGGTAAGAAAGTATCGCTGATCCAGTTCGGCCAGCCCGATCCTGCCATTCCTGAAGGTCAGGTTTTCGATGGAAGATCCCTTCATGTACCCGTTATAGTAGCATTCCAGCAATTCGATCGGCTGCTCATTTGTTTGGGTTTCAATGCCATAATAGACTTTGGCTTCATGATAGTGCTTATCCTTCAGCAGCTTTTTCCTGCACTTTTCCAGGATATCGTAGAGGTAATCGTTGTCGGCATGAACGGTGACCTCTTCCAGTTGGATATCCATTCTTTCCATGAGTACCGTGCTTTTGCGCGACAACCCCGACGACGGGACCTCGATGGATCTGTACCCTACATAAGATAAGAGCAGGGTGTCCTTCGGTATGCTGACAGATATCACATAGGTCCCCTCGCTGTTGGTGATGGCCCCTTTTTTGGTCCCTTTAACGGAGATGCTGCACCAGGGAAGCTCTTCGTTTGATTTTGAGTCCCTGACCTTGCCCTGTATGATCGTTTGTGAAAAGGAGGAGAAAGTGCAAATAAGCAAGAGGAATGATGCTGCAATGCGTTTCATGTTTTTTGGTGGGGACAGGGTGTATTTCATCGGATGCTGCATTTCACCAGTTTCCAGTTTTCGGTGCTGCCGCTCTCCTTACAAAGGAAAAAAGCTTCGCCCTTGTAGATTTTTATCTTTTCGGGGAAGAGAAAGGGGATGACAGTCCCTTCGTCCAGTTTCCCGGTTTTCAGATCGATTTTCCTTATCATCATCATGCCACTCCGCAGGAACATCGTATACAGAACATGCGTTGCTTCGTCGCTGAGGATCCTTGTTCCCCATCGCCAGCCGTCGTTTACAGCACGGTCATTCTTCCCCAGGGGGTTGATTCCAACGGATCCCTTGTGAAAGCTTATGGAAACAGTTGAGATTACCTTGCCATCCGGATCGAGTATTTCGATGAGGTCACTCCCGAAGTTGAAGAAGGCCATGCTGTCTTCATTGAGTTTGATCAGCGGGTAGATCATGTTGTAGAATTCGAACCGGTGAGCCCGGGCTTCGTTTTTGCCATATCCTCCTCCTTCTGTTTGCGAAATGGAAAAGTCAAACCTGGTTTCGCTTTCAATGTCATCGGAAGGGTCAACATAGGTACCGAGTGCGCCGTTCCATTTGTAATAGAAAGACTGGTCATCGAGGAACTCCGATATTTTTTTATCATTCAGGCTGTTTTTAATGTACTGCTTATCATGATCCCTGCTGAAAAAGGCTATGGAGGTTCCAAACCCGCCCAATACCTTTTCCTGGAAATAGAGGCGGCCGGAAATCCGGAACAGGTATGGCCTGACATACTTTTCAAGTGAATCGACGGAGATCGGATGGAGAAAACCGAGGCTGTGAATCTCCGGGTCATAGTAGCACTGGTATGCCTTCCCTGTTTTTGCATAATAGTGCACGTTTGAAAGGAAATCTTTGCAAAGCATGTCAGGCGGGAGCTCGGGCAGGTCTTCAACGGCCAGGGTGTCGCCGCCCCGGCTGAGCAGGACCATCCCGGCCCTTTTGGCCACATTGCGGAAGACAAGCATCACGACATTGTCATCCATCAGTTCATAATCGAGCACCGAAAAGGTTTTATCCTGGTACAGCACGGAATGGTTCACCGGGGATATTTCCACCTCTTTCAATTCGTATGTGACCGGGCGAAGCAATATTGCAAGTGGGACGGCTGATCGCTCCAGGATGTCGTACCTGGCTCGTTCGTAGCCGATGCAGCTGACGATGATCGTAGCCGGCAGTTTGGCCAGAACCAGGGTAAAGTTGCCGTTTTTATCGGTGGAGGTCCCCAGCGTTGTGCCATAAACCCTGACGTTGGCTTCGGAAATGAACCTGGAGGAAAGTTCGTTCCTGACCGTTCCCCTGATTTTAATGGTTTGTGCCAGGCAGAGCTGCTGAAGTAAAACAAAGGCAAGGATCAGGCTTCGCATGCTGGACATATCTGCAATTTATGCAAGCATTTCTTGTTCAGGAATTGTCCGAAAGTTACACAATTTCAGGAAAGATGTCAACTTGTGGGATTTCAGGATTAAAGGGAATCTTATTTTTTTAAATTTGCACTAAGCGTAATTTGACCCTGCTCATACAGAATCCCGAAACAACAAAATATTTCAACCATGAAAATACTACCAAGGTCTCTCGTAGTCATAACGATATTCTTTTTCTTCCAGCTTATTACCGGCTGCTCAAAAACCGAATCACGGGCAGGCGATTCGCTCGACAGGCTGAACTGGTCGGAACGGAACTACCATTTATTGAACCAAATGATCGCAGACAACGGCATCGGCGGAAAGTATTATCAGGAAGGAGAAATTCCCTACATTGTCCTGGACTGGGATCAGACCTGCGCCCATTTTGATGTGGAGGAGGCCCTGATGCGTTACCAGCTCTTCAATCTCCGGTTTAAATGTTCGGTAGCACAGTTTAAAAGCGTGCTGAAGGATACCATCAACGGAATTACGCGGTTGTCGGACGAATACAGGGGTGTCAGGCTGGCCGACATCAATACCGACCTGATGAACGATTACCAGTTCATCCTGGATAATTATCAGGGATTTAATGGAAAGATGACCCTGGAGGAGATAAAGGCGACGCCGCGGTATAACGATTTTGTCGCCCGGATGCTCTTCCTGGCCGATGGATACATGGGTACGAAGGGCATCGGGTTGGAATATGTTTACATGTGGGAGTTATACCTTTTTGCCGGTTTTACCGTGGAAGAGGTGAGAGCCATGGCAAAAGAGGCCATTTCGTATGAACTCGCCAACCAGATCGGCCGCCACAGCCTGGAGTCGCCTGCCGGTTTAACCACCCTGACAGGGAGGGTTCGCTGTTCCTTTAACTCGGGACTCCGTGTTTTCCCGGAGATGCAGAACTTTATCACAACCTGCCGGGATCACGGCATCGAAGTATATATTGTTTCGGCCAGTTACAAGCCGGTGGTCGAGGTGTTTGGGGGCATCGGGACCTTTGGCTACAACCTGCCTGCCGACCATGTGATCGGTATGGAACTTGCCATCGGCCCCGACGGAAAGATCATTCCCGAATACAAGGCGGGCTGGGTCAAGACGGTGAGAGCCGGGAAGGTTGAAGCCATCAACCTGGTGATCAAAACCCAGCCGGGTAAAAATCATGATCCCCTGTTTGCCGGAGGCGACAGCGACGGGGACATTGAGATGCTGACCCAGTTCCCCGGAATGAAACTGGGGCTGATCTGGAACAGGTTAAAAGGCGGGGAGATAGGCCAGCTCTGCAAACAGGCTGTGGACGAAATGAATCTCCCTAACCCGAGATTTATCCTTCAGGGACGAAATGAAAATGTAGGGATTGTACGGCCTTCGTCGGAAACGATCCTGATGGGTAAAACGGAACCGCAGTTGTTGCCGTAATTTTTATTGTTTGCGTGAAAAGTTTGATCCTTAAATTCCCATGGATGAGAAAAACACACCAGTTGTTTTCGGTCGTTATTTTGGTTTTTGTTTTGGCCAATGGTTCGTGCCTGTTTAAGGGGAAGAGGCCGCCGGCAACCGGCGGGAACCAATTGCGCGGGGCCATTAACCAGCACAGCAAACTGCCCTTCGACAGCAACCTGGTGGTCACATTCTACTACTCCTATCCGGCATTGAACAAATACCAGAAGGATGTTGCGGGAGTATACCGTCAGCATCACTATAACCGCATCTGGTATGATGCGCGGGGAGTGGTGGAGTTTGGTCAAACCCTCTACGGCAAAGTCAGCGAACTGAGCACAGAGGGCGTATCTGCAAAGTTCCCTTACCAGGAGAAGATAGACGGCGTTTTCGATAATAATACTGAAAACACCATGACGCAGACCGAGACCGAACTCATGCTGACCAACCTTTATTTCTTCTATGCTGAAAATGTATACAAGGGGATAGCAGAAGATTCAGCGAAGTCCATCGGCTGGTTGCTGCCGCGAAAACAGCTCTCCTACGCCGGAATGCTTGATTCGGTGATGGTTGATCCCGAATTGCTCACACGCGACGACAGTGTGCTGTCAGGTCAGTATTACAAGCTGCGGGATGTGCTCAAACGCTACCGGGAGATTGAACAGAAAGGAGGATGGAACCCCATTGACCTTAGCCCGAAGTTAAAGGCCTACAAGCCTGGCGATACCGCATTGGCGTTACGCCAGATCAGACTGCGGCTCTTCATCACCGGTGATATAAAGCAGGACAACGGCAGCCACGAATACGACCCTGAACTCACGGAAGCCGTAAACAAGTATCAGCGGCGCAACGGGTATAATCCAACCAAATTAATCACCCCGAAACTCATCCGGGAGATGAATGTTCCCATCAGTGAACGGATAAAAAAGATCATTGTCAACATGGAGCGTTGCAGGTGGATCCCCCCCGGATTTGCCAGGGCAAAAGAATACATCGTTGTCAATATTCCCGCCTATAAACTGAACCTGTTCCGCAACGGGAACAGCGAGTTTGAATCCCCGGTCATCGTGGGGAAGGATATGACAAAAACCGTTATTTTCAGTGGCAAGCTGAGTTACATCGTGTTCAGCCCTTACTGGAACCTGCCGCAGAGCATTATCAAAAAGGAGGTTAAACCGGGAATAGCCAGGAATAAAAATTACCTGGAAGCGCATAACATGGAATGGAACAATGGCCAGGTACGCCAGAAACCGGGAAAAAATAATTCGCTGGGGCTGATCAAGTTCATCTTTCCGAATGCCGATGATATTTACATGCACGATACGCCGGCTAAAAGCCTTTTCGCCAGGGAGCGCAGGGCCTTCAGCCATGGCTGCATCCGTGTTGAAAAATCAAGGGACCTGGCAGTGGAGATCCTGAAGGATGACCCGAAATGGACCCCGGCAAAGATTGATGCGGCGATGCATGCCGGTACAGAGAGTACCTATACCCTGAAAAACAAGATACCCGTTTATATCGGCTACCTGACTGCCTGGGTTAATCCCCAGGGTGAGATCAACTTCTATGATGATATTTATGGGATGGATGACCGGCTCGCTGAATTGCTGATGGGAGAATATTAGCAAACACCTTATGGCGTTTTAAGCACATCAATGCATTTGTAAAAACGCCGTTTGTAGCCCTTTGAGTCAAGGTTGCTGATGGTTACACCATAGGCCTTCCCTGATGAAGCATGGATGAACCTGGATCTCATCCCTTCCGCTTCGCAAATAATTCCAACATGGCCGATATGTAAACTGTCCCGGTACCCATAAAAGACCAGGATATCCCCCACTTTAAACTTTTCAGGTTTCAGGGCCTTGCCGAGCGATTTGTATTCCGGAGAACTACGGGGCAGGCTGACATCGAATTTTTTAAATACATAATAGACAAACCCCGAACAATCAAAACCTTTTTTTGGATTCACACTGTTCCTGTGGTAAGGGGTGCCAAGGAATTGTTTTGCAAAATCAATGAGCTCTGTTCTGTCAACCCCCGGGGCCCCTTTCACTGGTTCAGCTGATGAGGCATGCCCCGCAGATTGCTGCGCGCGGATGGATAAAAAGGACAGTAAAGTGAGTGTAAAAACCAGAAAACGGATCAGCATCCTGCAGGAATTATCTGGCTAAGGTACGAAACCACAGATTCTGACGTTTGTCAGGTACAGTTCGTCACCCCCGGTGTTATAAACATGCAGATTATTAAATATATGTGTAATTTTGCGGCATGAAGCATTCTCTTTTGTATCTTCTGTTTTTACTGATTCCAATCATCAACAAAGCTGAAGCTGACAAACCACCTGTTAGTGAAGACTTGACAGTCGACATTTATGCTGTTTTGCACCTGGCGGAAAAGGGTTTATCGAACGATGTTTTTCAGCTTGCACTGAAGGGGTACAGAAAACTGGAGGCCTTTGGAAAGCTGCAGAATTCCGATATTCTGACCATTGCCGACCTGTCGCAATCGAGCAAAAATAAACGGCTGTATGTGATTGATCTGAAAAAAACGGAGATCCTGTTCAATACCTATGTTGCCCATGGCCGGAACACCGGGGAGGAGTTTGCAAAATATTTCTCAAACAAAGCCGGCTCCTGCAAAAGCAGCCTGGGGTTTTACATAACCAGGAATCCTGCAAAGGGGGCTATGGTTGGATTGTCGCTCATCATTGAAGGGGTGGAAAAAGGGTTTAATGACAATGCGATGAAACGGGAGATCATCATGCATGGAGCTGCCTATGCTACTGAGAATTTTATCAGGAAGACCGGCAGGCTGGGCCGGAGTTTCGGATGTCCATCCCTGCCGCCCGATTTGATCAAACCGGTGATCGAAACCATCGAGAATGGCACCTGTTTATTTATATATAATCAGGATGATTTTTATCTGAGCCACTCCTCCCTGCTCAACTGAATCAATTTTTATTCGTCCCGTGGCTTTTAATCCGCAGCACTCCCTGGTGTGCGGTAAGCAGGTATTTCAGGGTGGAAAGATCGGGCAGGATCTGAATGGCAGCGGCCTGTGTTTTTGTATCCATGTTGAAGAAATCTTCGAACGGGATGATTTTTCCATCCTTGTAAATCAGATTATCGCCCGTTGCCAGGTAATCGCTGCCAATAAGGAAACAGCATGACCCGGGGGTATGACCGGGGGTATGGAATACTTTTATTTTAAATCCATCCAGGCTGAGGGTATCGTTGCTGCCAAAGAGGGTATAGGGTCCATATTTCCATTTGAACCTGACCAGCGGGAACTTCCCGTTTTCTCCGTTGATCATTTGAACTTCATCTTTGTGCATGTATATCCTGGCCATAGGGAAAAGGCCAATGGCCCCGGTGTGATCGCTGTCGGTATGGGTCAGCAGGATACAGTTGACCTGGCTGGGTTGAATTCGCAGTTTGGCCAGTTCAGTTTTAAACTTTTGGGCATCTATCCCCGCATCAATCATCAGGTAGCCAAATCTCCATTTAAACAGGTAGGCGTTTACGAAGTCATCTTTGATGCAAAAAACCGAGTCGTTAACCTGGCCGGTTGCTGTGGGTGTCATATTGCGGACGCCAAGATAAAACCTGAGCCCGAAGTAGCCTGCAAAAAGAACAAGCAATCCGACAATGATTGCAAGGGAAACAAGGATTCGTTTGCGCATGGAATAATTTTTTTCAAAGGTATAAAATGGCAGTAAAATTGTGACACGTGACGCGTGACGCGTGGCAAAAAAATCAATTATTTAAATTAATTTTTCTGAAAGAATCCTTCGACCTGTGTGTTGAAATCATCCTTGAACCTGATGCAGGTATCATGGCCCGACCCCGGCAAAATCCAGAGGCTGGCTCCCGGGATGCTGCTGAAAATTTCAAGGGTATGCCCGGTTTTTATGATATCATGATCCCCGCCGATCACCAGGACAGGACAATGGATCTGCTGAAGGGCATTTCTGGAAATATTGGGCTCATCAATCATCATCCGGGTGAGCTTGAGGTCGTTTTTTCCCTTCTGATCCAGCGTCTTAAGTTGCAGCTGAGCCACAAAATCCTTCATGTTCTGAATATCCATGGCGGTAAAAGCTGTTGTGTCGGGGCGGATGTTTGCGCCGGTAATGGCCATTTTCTTTACCTTTTCAGGATGCCTGATGGCCAGGAGGAGTCCGATGATACCCCCGTCGCTCCATCCGACCACACATACGGAATCGAGGTGCAATGAATCAAGCAGGGCGTTGCAATCATCAGCCATCATTTCATACGAAAGAGAATCCTGCGGATCGGTTGATCTGCCCTGTGATCGGCTATCGGCTGCAATTACTTTCCGGGATTTTGAAAAACAGGGGATCTGGTTTGCCATGGCAGCAATGGACCCGCCATTCCCGTGGATGAGCAGGAGGGGTTCCCCCTTCCCATATACCTCATAGTACATGTTAAAACCCCTGGTTAAGATGGATTTCCCGGCTGACGGGTTAGACCCGTAAACGGTTGTACCGGCAACTGAATCATTTTGCTGCGACCGGGCCACTGCTGGTACCAGCAGGACTAGAATCATTGCCAGTAAAGAAAGGCTGTTCTTCATTTCAGATTTCGTTTGTTCGGGTAAAAGTACAAAATGGTTCAACCTAATGGGAAAACAAGTTCAGAAAGTTAGGCCTGCTTAAATATTTGCTTTAGGAAAACATTTCCCGGGTAAATGTTTATATTTGTTTTATATTTTAAATGCCTTCGATAATACGTTGACAGGGACCACTGCCATTCTCGATGAACGCCATGAAAGAAAAACCAGGAAAACTCCACAAAACCTGCGTGCGTGCCTTAGCTGATGTTAAAGATTTTCCTGTCGTGGGCATCGGTGCCAGGGAACTGGCAGAAACTGCCATTGAGAAACTGCGCGCAAGCGAACTGAAGTTCCGAACGGTGGCGGATTTTACCTTCGACTGGGAATACTGGGAGGGGGCAGATAACCAATTTAATTATGTTTCGCCTTCATGCGAGCGGATAACAGGATACAAGAGGGAAGAGTTTTTGTCGGACGAGTTTCTTATCAAAAAAATCGTACATCCCGGGGATAAAAAACTCTTTGACGACCATTGGAAGAGAAAACATTCGCGGCAGCACCGTCATAAGATTGCTGAGTTTGATTTTAAAATTGTTAAAAAGGACGGCACTGTTGGTCATATTGCCCATTTATCCCGGCCAATTTTTGACGAGGAGGGGAATTACCTTGGACGGCGTATCAGCAACCGGGATATTACTGATCGCAAACAATATGAAGAGCAACTCAAGCTTAAAAACGAACAGTTAAACAGGGCGAATGCGGATAAAGACAAGTTCTTTTCCATCCTGGCCCACGATCTGCGAAGCCCCTTTCAACCGCTGCTTGGACTATCCCGGATGCTGGCAGACGATCTGCCCACCCTAAAGCAGGAGCAGATCCACAAGATGGCGGTAACGATGAGAAACGCTGCCGACAAGCTCTATAAACTGCTCGAAAACCTATTGGAATGGTCTCGGATGCAAAGGGGTTTAATTGAATTTAACCCGGAGATGTTTTTTATTCTCTCCAAAATTTCCTGGAACCTTGCATTGGCAAAGTTTGCAATAACCAGCAAAGAGATCGATATACAGGTTGATGTTCCGGAGACCCTGGCCGTTTATGCCGATTCCAATATGATAGATTCCGTTATCCGGAACCTTTTATCCAATGCCATTAAATTCACCCCAAAAAACGGAAAAATCAACATCAAGGCTAGCCAAAAGGATGGCCAGGCGGTTGAGGTCTCCATACAGGATAACGGGATTGGAATGAAAAAGGAAATGGCGAAGAATCTTTTCATGACAGATCCCAATTCAAACCGGAATGGAATGGAAGGGGAGCCCAGTTCGGGGTTGGGGCTGATCCTTTGCCGTGATTTTATTGATAGAAACGGAGGAAAAATATGGATCGAGAGTGTTGAAGGGAGGGGAAGCATCATTCATTTTACCCTGCCAGGGATGAATAATGATACGCTTAATACATAAAAGTTCAAAAAATGAAAAGATATATTTTCATCTTGCTGACCGCACTCTGTCTGTTTATCCCTTCGAATGCCCTGTATTCCCAAAAAGGATCCATTGCGGAGCAGATTATAACATTTGTTTAACCTAAAAGAAAAATTACATGGAAGATTCATTGAATCCCAAAGAGATGGCCGAAAAGCTGGGTATCAAACCTGAGGAGGTAGACTTTACTTTAGAACCAAAGGAACTGGATCATGTTTCGGGTGGTGCAGGCCCCTATTGCGGGGAGATAGGTTATGGCAATCCCAGGTGCACAACCACCGGGGCGGGATCGGGTTGTACTGAAATCGGCTCTCTGAATCCTGACTGCACCAAGGCCGGCATGTGAAGGCGAAAATCGATTTTTCGACCGAGATCGTTCATGGGCACTATCTGGTAAGTTTGTCTTCCACAGGAGCCATGAGCCTGTTCTCTCCGGCGGAGTATCTGGCCTTCAACTATATCATCCACGCACCCCAAGAGGATCACCCCGCATTATTGCGCAGGGTTTTATCTGATTTTGGATGCAGTGAGGAGAAGATGGCCAGTTTTACCGATATCTTCCTGAAGAAACTCAGGCAGCAAGGCTGGTTCAGGGATGGAGTTCACGACCCTGAATCTCAAAGGCTCCAGATGGTTTATTTTTCCATTACCACAAATTGCAATCTTTCATGTACCTACTGTTATATAGGCGATGAGCGGCGAAATCCCGATCAATTGATGACCCCTGATGATGCCCGTATCATCCTTAAAAAGATCAGGGAATTCAATCCTTTGGCCCGGATTGCAGTTACAGGGGGAGAACCATTTAGCCATCCCGCTGTTTTTCAGATACTCGATATCCTGAATGAATACGGGTTAAAATTCAGCCTGGGCACCAATGCGGTGCTGGTTGACAGGTCGTGCGCTGAACGGCTCAAAGGATATAGGACACTCCTCTTTGTCCAGGCCAGCCTCGATGGTATGACTCCTGAAGTTCATTCCCTGACGAGGGGAAATACCTGGAATGAAGCGATGAGCGGTATCAGGAATCTCATAGAACAAAAAGTACCTTTTGCGATTGCACCCACCCTGCATGAAGGCAATCTGCATGAAATATATGATATTGCACGGTTTGCATACAGCCACGGTGGATTTTTTGCTCCCAACCATTTGCGTAAGTTTCCGCATGCCCCGCATGCCCGGGATATTTATCTGAAGCCTGAATCGCTCAGGAAATGCATCATTGAAACGTTTGAAAAAATCGGGCAGGAGTTCAATCTTGATGTTCAGCCAGCCGGGCTGACGGATAAAAGCTGTGAAGAACTCCACGACACACGGGGCAAATTTGTGTGCGGAAATGCCTTTTATACGGTCGACATTGACTGGAACGGGGATGTCTATCCCTGTCACCTGCTCCGTGAAGCATGTTTTATCCAGGGAAACATCCTTGCCGAGGATTTTAATGTCATCCTGGAACGCGGCCGGAATAGTAAAACAAGGGTCAGATCTTTCGAAATCCCTAAATGCAAAAGCTGTCCTTTTGTTGCTACGTGTGCAGGTGGATGCAGGGCATCAGCATTTTATACCAGGGGAACCCTGGCTGCAGAAGATGAGTTTTGTGATATTTTGTATAAATTTGAAGTTGATAAGTTGTTTCTGCACAAACCCAACCATCAGCTAAGGCAAACCTTAAAACCAACATGATGAAAAAGCAATTGTTATTTATCATTTTCCTGTTTGCTGCTTTTGTGAGCAACACAGGATGTAAGAAGACGGCAAATGAGATCACCTGTAATCTCAATACTACGGCAACCCAGCCGCCGGTTGAAATGAACATAGTTTACACGGCAACGCAAACCGGCGACGGAACCATTGCCTCCTTAACCTATGTAGCCAATGGGGGAACAGTCACTGTTCAGAATCCTCAGCTGCCGTGGACCATCACCATCCCGGTTCTTTCCAGTACCTTCGTTTCGATAACGGCTGTTGGTACGACAAAAAACGGCAGCCTGAAAATCAAATACGAGGGCAGCAGTGGCCCATCGTCGATTCAGGGCAGTGATTATTGTGAACAGCAAACCAATTAGCCGTTTGTCCGTTTCGGGATCACCCGAATGTATTCAAAGGCTGCTGCTGAAAATAATCACGTACCTTTGTCCCGATGAAACAAAGACTATCTCTGCTCTCCGTTCTTGCACTTTTTCTGATCCTTATCATCAGCTGCAGCAAGACGGAAACCGTCCCTGTAACCGAGAACACCCTTCCGGCTGATACTGCCCAGTATGAAACCCCATTCACCGCGGTGCCTGATATACCGGACATCACGATGTATGAGATCAATGAGCGGGCCTTCAGTACATCGGGCAATTTTGCAGGGATCATGCCGCGGCTCGACTCCCTCGGCGCCCTGGGGGTGAATGTGATCTGGCTGATGCCAATCAACCCGATCGGGGTTATCAATACGGTCAATTCACCCTACTGTATCAGAAATTACCGTGAGGTCAACCCCGAATACGGGACCCTTGAGGATTTACGAACCCTGGTGAGAGAGGCCCATAAGCGAAAAATAGCGGTCATACTGGATTGGGCGGCCAACCATACCTCCTGGGACAATCCCTGGATTCAAAACAAATCGTGGTATACACAGGACGGGAATGGAAACATCATTCATCCGGCAGGGACGAACTGGCTGGATGTAGCGGACCTCAATTTTGACAATCCCGACATGCGGCTGGAGATGATCAAATGCCTGAAATACTGGATCCAGAAAGCAAATATTGACGGGTACCGCTGCGATGCTGCTGACTTTATCCCTTTTGGTTTCTGGAAACAGGCAATTGATACCCTGAAAAAACTCCCCAACCGTAAAATCATCATGCTGGCCGAAGGTGCGCGCGCCGATCATTTTACTGCCGGTTTTTCAATGAATTTCGGGTGGGATTTTTTCAACAAGAGTAAAAATGTCTTTAAGAGTAATCAACCGGCCAGCGGGTATTTTCAGACCCACCTGAGCGAATACAACGCTATTCCGGCCGGTTCGCATAAACTTCGTTTTACCTCCAATCACGATGAATGCGCATGGGACGATACCCCCATGGGTTTGTTTGGCGGCAAAGAGGCCTCCATGTCGGCATTTGTCATAGCTGCCTTCATGGGAGGAGTTCCCCTGATCTACAACGGACAGGAGGTTGGATGTGCGGTCAAACTGCCCTTCTTCAGCCGTTCACCCATCAACTGGACAACCAACCCGGGCATGTGCAAAGAATACAGGTGGCTCATGAACTTTCGCGCCACGCATCCTGCCCTTAGAACCGGGGATTTGATTTCCTATGCCGATAATGATATTGCAGGATTTAAGCGAAAAGCATCCAATGATGAAATACTTGTAATCGTCAATACCCGAAATGCAGTGAAAAACTTTAATGTACCGTCAGATCTTCAAAACTCGGCCTGGCTTAATGCCTCCACCGGTGCAGCAATCACCCTTGGCAGCCAGCTTGCACTGCAACCTTTCGAGTATCGCATTCTGATCAAATAGGGAAAGTGCGGAGAATAACCGCAATTATTTAGGTTTATTAAAAGAGACCATCAGTTTATTTCCCATCCGCGATTCATACCTTAATCGTATCTCCTTTTCCTTGGTTTTATCAGAAATAAAAATGGTTGTTCTTCCGCCATCGAGCGAAATGGGATATTTTCCTGTAAGTGATCCTGATAACATTTTCGAATCGGGAATTTTCAACCGTTGCCTCTCCTGCATCATCCTGTACTCCAGCGTGTCTTTTTTCATTTTCCGATTGTTTTACCATATACCATTGTCGGTATTTTTACAAGGTACGGATAATTTTTGTATTGTAGAAGAATTAGTTATAAGTATCTAATCCTGAATACAAAACAATTCAGTCTCTTCAAAACGCGAAGCAACAACTATTTGAGTGCCGTTTGCATGGCGGCTGAAGAGGTCATAGACAAGCTGTGGGTGGTTATTCTCGGCCGAAAGATGGGAAAGTATCAGAAGCTGCATAAAGGAAGGCTTGTGCATGGTAAAGAGATCCAGCGCCTGAACATTCGAAAGGTGACCTTCGGCACCCCGGATACGCCGTTTGAGGTGCAGGGGGTAACGGCCCCGATCGAGCATCGCCTCATCATAGTTTGCCTCCAGGAAAGCAGCATGGCACTGGTTAAGATGGTGCGCTACCTGTTCGCATGCTGTCCCGATATCGGTGAAAACCCCGGCAGTGAGTTTGCCTGCACTTACCGTAAAACTGTGGGGTTCCGAGGCATCATGCCATTTTGGGAATGGATTCACCCGCAGTCCGCCGATATGCACCGGCGACCCGGCCGCAAAGGGTCTCATGGACGCAGGATCGAGGTTCAGCCTGCTGCTCCGGTAGGTAGTCCCGGTAATGTAAACAGGGATCCCGAATTTCCGTGAGAGTACTTCGGCCCCCCGCGTATGATCGGTATGTTCGTGGGTGATGAAGATCGCCCTGACTTGGCGGATGGGCAACCCCAGCCTCATCATCCTTCGCTCCGTCTCCCGGCAGGAGATACCGGCATCGATCATTACGGCCTCTGTCCCGTTACCAACATAGTAACAGTTTCCGTTGCTTCCTGAATTGAGTGAGGCGAGGTAGATTGGCATGGTTGCAAAGGACGGGAAAAATCATAATTTTTTATCCTAAATCTTTTTAATTTTGATCCATGGATAAAATAAGAAGCCTGATAACATGGATGTCGCTCTTTATCATCCTTTCGCTTGGCGGATGCGGTGAAAAACAAACCCAGATTACCGGACTGGAGATGCTGAAGGGCGGCAAGACCTTTGCCGTTCCCACCGGGACCGCTGCCGACCAGATCGTGCTGAAGAGGATCCCCGATGCTAAATTCGAATATTACAACAGCATTCTCGACTGTTCCCTGGCGGTAAAGGATGGCAAAGCCGATGCCGCAGCATACGACCTGCCCATCCTGAACAACATCGCAGCCAAGAATGAAGGTCTGGTGGTGCTTTCGGAACTTATCATGGACGATCAGTATGGATTTGCTGTAAGGCTGGATGATAAAGCGCTCAAAACAACCATCGACCAGGTGGTTGCAGAGCTTAAGTCCAACGGCACCTATGAAACTATGAAAAAACGCTGGTTCCCCGAAAAGGGCGACCCGGCACCTATGCCGCAGTTTCCTTCGGACGGGAAGAACGGGACACTGAACTTCGGCACTGCTGCCGTCACAGAACCCATGTCGTTTTTCGATGCAAACAAACAGATTGTCGGATTCGACATTGAAATCGCTTCCCGGGTTGCCGAAAAACTGGGGAAGAAACTCATCATCACCGACATGGAATTCGGCGCGATGATCCCTGCCCTGATCTCGGGCAAAGTCGACATGATCGGGGCCGGACTTTCCATCACGGCCGAGCGTGCAAAGAGCATCCTGTTCTCTGAATGTTACTACAAAGGAGGGTTGGCGGTTATTGTCAGAGGGAAACCCGCATCTGCCCCGGCAGTTGAAACCGGATTACTTAAGACCGTTGATGACATCCATGATAAACGTATCGGCGTCCTGTTAGGCAGCATCCACGATGCGTATGCTACAAAGACCTATCCTAACGCAACCATCCTTGAGTACCAAAACGTTTCTGACATGTTGTTCGCACTGAACTCCGACAAGGTCGACGTTGCATTTATGGATGAATCATCTTTGAAAGAGATCTTCAGTAAAAACCCTGAGCTCGGAGTGGTTGATCCAAGCGTGTTCATAGTCCCTATTGCAGCCGGTTTCAATAAGGAGAACGACCAGCTGAGGGAACAGTTCAATGCATTTTTGCTTGAAATCCGATCGAACGGTATATACAAGGATATGGTTGACCGCTGGATGGAGAAAGGCCTTTCGGAAATGCCTGAAATAAAAACACCGGCCATCAACGGAACCCTTAAACCAGGTATCGTTAGCGATCTCGGGCTGCCTTTCACCGTGATCAAAGACGGTCAGCTGATCGGGTTTGATATTGAGCTCTCAAAACGTTTTGCCGCCTCTGTCGGGAAAGGGTACGAACCGGTCGACCTGCCTTTTGCAAGCATGCTCGCTTCTGTGTCAACAAATAAGATCGACGTCATCAACAGCTCACTGATGATCACCGAAGAACGAAAGAAGCAGATCGATTTTTCGGATCCATATTACGAATCGGGAGTGAGTGTGATCGCCAAAAAGAAGAATATCGTTAAGCCAAATCTTCCTTTATATTCAAAGCTTGACGATATTGCGGATAAGAAAATCGGGATCTTTACCGCAACCGTTCACGATGCCTTTATCACCAGGAAATATCCCAAAGCGAAAATATACCGGTTCGAAACCACACCCGATATGATGATGTCGGTCAAAGCAGGGAAGGTAGATTTTGCCATGTTCGACCTGATCACCGCCAGGATGATCTTAAAACACAACCCCGACCTGGGGATCCTGAGCGACAGTGTCCTGAACATGCCCGTTGGAGTGGGTTTCAGCAAAGGCAATGATGCACTTCGCAACGAGTTCAACGACTTTCTTAAAGAAGTCAGAAAAGACGGCACATACGATACAATTTACAAACGCTGGTTAACAGGTGATCCGGAAACCGCCGTGATGCCTGCGTTTAAGCCCCCCTTCCACGGTAAAAAACTGGTGGCCGGAATATCAGTCGATGATCTCCCGTATATAGCTGAAATGAATGGGAAGCTCGTAGGTTTCGACATAGAACTGCTCAATAAATTCGCCGAGCGCAGGAACTATCAGATTGAGTTCGTGGTGATGGAGTTCCCTTCCCTGGTTCCGGCTCTCATATCAGGCAAGGTCGGAATGATAACCGACGGGATTGCCATCAGCGAGGAGAGAGCAAAACAAATCAATTTTTCAGACCCTTATGCCGAGTTCCGGACCGTCGTGGTTACGCCGAAAAAGAACCTTAAAAGATATGCCGGTGTTGAGTCGGAAGTGCCCACATCGACCCTGTTCACTAAGATCTCGGATAGCTTTTACAGCAACATCGTTTTTGAAAAAAGGTACCTCCACATCATCAACGGCCTCTATATTACCTTGATCATTTCGATCTTTGCCGCACTGTTCGGGACCCTGGTAGGAGGATTGGTTTGTTTTATGAGGATGTCGAAACGCAGTATCCTTTCAGCCACCGCCAGGGCTTTTATCTCGGTTCTTCGTGGTACACCGGTACTGGTGCTGCTGATGATCATCTACTACGTGGTTTTTGCTTCCGTAAATATCAATCCGGTGGTGGTAGCTATCTTTGCTTTCGGACTGAACTTCGGGGCCTATGTCTCGGAGATGTTCAGGACCTCGATCCAGAGCATCGACAACGGTCAGAAAGAGGCAGCCATAGCCGGCGGTTTTACCAAGGTGCAAACCTTTATCTATATCATACTGCCCCAAGCCATGCGTCAGATCCTGCCGGTTTACAAGGGCGAATTCATCTCCCTCATCAAAATGACATCCATCGTGGGGTATATCGCGGTTCAGGATCTCACCAAGGCAAGCGATATTATCCGCAGCCGTACGTTCGATGCCTTTTTCCCTCTCATCATGGTAGCTGTGCTGTACTTCCTTCTCGCCTGGCTACTCACCTGGGCCCTGGGCTTAATTGAACTATCAGTCGATCCGAAAAGAAAACGTGAAAAAAGAGCAAAGGAGGCAGCACGATGATCAGGACAGAACATCTATCAAAACATTTCGGCCCGCTGGTCGTGCTTAAAGATATCAGCACGGAGATCCGCAAAGGGGAGATCATCTCTGTGATAGGCCCTTCGGGAACCGGAAAAAGCACCTTCCTCCGCTGCCTGAACCTGCTGGAAACCCCAACGGGTGGAAATATTTTTATTGATGATGTTTCGCTTCTTGACAAACACACCAATGTTCCGAAGGTACGGCAGCGGATGGGGATGGTTTTCCAGTCGTTCAACCTGTATGCCCATCTTACCGTTCTTGAGAACCTCACCATAGGCCCCATCAAATTGCTTGGAAAGAAAAAGTCAGTAGCAGAAAGCAGGGCCATTGAACTTTTAAAGCTGGTGGGCCTGGCGGAAAAAGCAGGAAGTTTCCCCGATGAACTTTCGGGCGGACAAAAGCAGCGGGTTGCGATAGCACGCTGCATGGCCATGGAACCCGAGATCCTGTTGTTCGACGAGCCTACTTCAGCCCTCGACCCTACCATGGTGAGCGAAGTTCTGGCGGTGATCCGACGCCTTTCACGGGAGGGGATGACGATGATCATTGTTTCGCACGAGATGGAATTTGTACGCAACATATCAACCAGGGTCTTTTACATGGACGAGGGGTTGATTTACGAAGAGGGACCACCGGAGCAGATCTTTGATAATCCGCAGAAGGAAAAGACCAAGGCATTCATCAACCGCGTGCGCAGCCTGCATCTTAAGATCACCAGCAGCGATTACGACCTGTATGCCATGCAGGGAGAGATGGCTGCCTTTTGTGAGAAGCACATCCTGTCGAAACGGGTAACCGGCTATGTCCAGCTTATCGCCGAAGAGGTTTTATGCCTGCAGCACGACTTTTCAGATATTCAACTCAGTCTTTCCTATTCCGAAAAGGAGGGAACCGTGGAGATACAGTGTGCCAGCGACGGGACCCCGGTGAATCCGCTGAAGGAACACCCTGAGGAGGATGACATTGGATTAAAACTGATCACCGGACGGTGTAAAAGTGTTGATTACACCTATGCCGACGGGAAAAATATACTTCTGCTGATGGTGCTGGTGGAGTAATAAGTCATCCCGGAATCTCAATTTCGGTCGGGTCTCCGGAGTTTTCCACATTGAACCAGTCGAGGTCATTTAACTGGTCGGGGGAGACCGAGTCGAAGAGGATCTTCATGAATTTCCCGGTGGCGGAGACGGCAATCTCTCCATCCGGAAGGACAATCTCCCCCGAGCCTTCATAAAAGCGAGCACCTTCGCGAATCACACGTCCGACAATCCTTAATTCCCCGCCAAGCGGGATCGGTTTCCTGAATTTTGTGGTCAGTTCAAGCGTAACGCTCCAGATGGTTTCCTCCTTCCCGCTACAGATGGCCCGGCCGATGGTTTCGTCGAGGATGGCTGCAGCAATGCCGCCGTGCATGCGACCCGGGTAGCCCTGGTGCTGTTCCGAAGGGTTGATGAGTGCAACCAGTTCATTGGCTTCGGTTTCGTAAAAAGAGGCGTGAAGGCCGAAATCATTTTTCAACCCGCAAACAAAACACATCTTCGAATTGTTCTGTTTTTTCAGTACGGCATATTTCATTAAATCCTTGTTTTTGTGGTTGCGAAGATGGGATTTTTATTTTTAACTTGCTGTCCTAAATATGTAAACCATGAAAAAGTCACTTATTTTCAGGGGAGTAGGTATCACCCTTTTGTTTCTGGCCTTTGTCCTGGTGCTTTCAGGATGTGCAAATAAAGAACTGGTAACCGAATGTCTCAAGGGTCACACCTATGGTTTCTGGGGCGGGTTATGGCATGGGATCATTGCTCCCATCGATCTGATCGCGATGCTCTGGAGAGAGGATGTGTCGGTATTTGCCCAGAACAACAACGGGGCATGGTACGCTTTCGGTTTCATGATCGGCAGCGGAGGTTGGGGATTCCTGGGGGGAAACCGGGCTAAGAATTTCAAAAATTAGAACCTATTGTTACAATAAACCTTCCGCCACTTTTTATCTCAGAACACAAGATCAATAAGGTAAAAACATATCATGCCGACGAGGGCGGAGGCGGGCAGGGTGAGAACCCATGCAACCACCATGTTGCCGGCGACTCCCCATTTCACGGCAGAAAACCGTTTTGATGATCCAACGCCCAGGATAGAGGCGGAAAAAACATGGGTGGTACTGATTGGTGCCCCAAGCATGGAGGCTGATATAATTACAAGGGAGGATGAGGTCTCGGCAGCGAATCCATGTATGGGTCCCATCTTAAAGATTTTTTTCCCCATTGTCTTGATGATTTTCCACCCCCCGTTGGCTGTCCCGGCAGCCATGGCGAGGGCACAGATCAGTTTGACCCATATTGGAACTTCGATGGTTGGTATCTGGTGAAACAGAAAGAGGGCCAGGGTGATGATCCCCATTGTTTTTTGTCCGTCATTGCTTCCATGCGACATGGCCATGAATCCCGCAGCGATCACCTGCAACCGCCTGAATAACTTATTCATCTTCCGCGGATTTAACCTGCAGGTAATCCAGGCAGTTGCCAGCATCAGAAGGTATCCTCCGATAAATCCTGAGAGCGGGGAAAGAAACAACGGCAGGATGATTTTATCAAGGATGGAACCATATTGCAGCGTATCCCAGCCCTTGTAGGCAACTGCTGCCCCGATGAGTCCTCCGACCAGGGCATGGGATGAGGAAGAGGGAAGTCCCAGATACCAGGTAATCAGGTTCCAAAGAATGGCCCCCAACAGGGAAGCCAGGATGATGGTCTGGGAGCCGGCAATGATTTCAGGATTTACAATTCCTTTACCGATGGTTGAAGCTACGTGGGTGCCAATAAAAGCGCCGACAAGGTTCAGGGAGGCCGCCATCAAGACCGCCGCTTTCGGGGACATAACCTTTGTGGAAACAATGGTGGCAATGGCATTGGCGCTGTCATGAACGCCATTGGTATAATCAAAAACGACAGCGATGAGAATGATCAGGATTAGGAGGAGGGGTATATCAGGCATTTTTCAGGCTTATTCCTTCGATGGTATTGGCTAAAATTTCAGCATGGGCAAGGGCATCTTCAATCCGGTCGAAAATATGCGACCATTTGATTATTTCCAAAAGATCACGGGTGTTTTCATTCGGGCATTCATAATTTTCGCCCAGTGAAAGCAGCAGCAGCATGTCGGCTTCAATCTTCAGCTCCTTCACCTTTTCAGCCTGTTCTTCAACCTCTTTTCGTTTGCTAAGCTGGACGAGCATCAGAGAAATAGATGCGAACATTAATTTCAGTTTATAGACCAGCTCCTTGGCCCCCGGGGTAACATGATCGAAATTATAGAGTCCGATCCTTGCAGAGATGGCCCGCATTGAATTCAATGCATTTTCCTGTGCCATGTTGATGGCATGAATATCTTCACGGTCGATGGGCGTGATGAAGGTGAGCGATAGCTGTTTGGCAATCTCTTTTGAGATATCGTTTCCTGCATATTCATTCTTTATGATCGTACTGCACTTTACTGAAATATTGTTGTAATCGTCAAATAAATCATACAGGATTTGCGAGGTATCGACCAGGATATCATTCTGTTGTTTGAACAATTCGAAGAACCGTACAATTTTTGGAAAAAAATTCATGGCCATGGTGTGCAATTTAGGGGGACGAGTATATGATTTTTAACATTACGAAATATGGTATTCCCTGACCAGCCAGGGTTCGATGGTTTTGTATTCAAGGAATGAATTGGTGTCGCGGTAAACTTCGATCAACCGGGGAATAATCACCAGCGGGTTTCCAAAGAACAGGAATGGGTTCAGAAGATCCTTGCGGGTTTTAAAATGCTCCTCCACGATGCCATCCCAGCCTGACTCTCCTGATCCGAGCGGGGCGGTTACCACATTGCGGTTATAGTGCCACAGCGGATGGATCCTCAGCGACAAAGGGGTGTGGCTGTTGTGCCACCGGTCGATAAAAACATCCTGTGTAATGTCTTTCCGTGAACGGAAAAGTGTAAGCATGCAGATGCCCGGAGTCACTGTCCCACAGGGCCAGTTTCGCTCATAGTTCACCGGTATGGCCTCCTCAACCCTGGAGGCAAAACGGAACCCGGCCATAGAGGTCAGCAATGAATACTCTTTGTCCTCCTCCTCTTTTCTCAACAGGGAAAATGCCGCCAGCTTCCCCCGTTTAAAGGGGATAATGGAAACAGGGGGAGGCGGTGATTCGGTGAGGGTGACCCAAAGTTTTCCGGGATGATAAACGGAAACAACTTCTTCGGCTGTGGCCAGCATCCGGTCAGTGAATGCCTGGTAAGTTTCTTCATTCATCCCGCCGATAAGGTAGATCTCTTTCATCATAGGAACCAAAAGTATCAAATTTCCTATAATAAAAGGGGATCCTTACGGGTATTCTGTAAATCTTTCCTTTTACTTTTGCAGCTCATCTGCGAAACATGCTATGCAAGCAACAAACTCAAGCAATTTATCTCCCCAATATTCCATTTTGCTTACCGGCGGTTCAGGCTTTCTCGGACGGGCCATTGTAAAGGAGTTCCTGTCGGCCGGTTCACCGGTTGATTTTTCCCTGCTGCGGATTTTTGATCTGAAGGCGTATGACGGGCCCCCGGATCAGCGGATCGAGATGGTGGTGGGCGACATTCGAGACGACGACGCCGTTTTAAAGGCCTGCAAGGGGATAGACGCCGTAATTCATGCTGCAGCCATTGTTGACTGGGGCACCAAGCCGGAGGAGGAGGTGTATGCCATCAACTTTACCGGGACAAAAAATGTGATTGCAGCCTGCCTTAAAACGGGGGTAAAACAACTTATATACACCAGTTCGCTCGATGCCATTTATGCCGGGAAGTCACTGGTCGGCATTGATGAATCCATTCCCTATCCGGCCCTCCATCCCAACATGTATTGCCGGAGCAAATGCCTTGCGGAAAAGCTCGTCATAAAGGCCAACGGAAACCTGTTGTCTGCCAATAATCACAAGGATTTCCCTGCGGGTTTTCCATCCTTTCTGACTACCCTGGTCCTCCGGCCTGCCGATATTTACGGGCCCGGAGACCCATTCCATATAGGCTCTCTCATCGACATGGCCAAAGGTGGATTTTACGTACGCCTGGGAGACGGCACCTCCGTGTCGCAGCACGTGTTCGTGGGAAACATTGCCTGGGCACACCTGCAGGCATTGAAGGCCCTGATGGACGGAAATACTGCCGCAGCAGGAAAGGCCTTTTTCATTACGGATGGTCCGCCCTCCAACTTTTTTAAATTTTTCGACGCCATCGTAGAGGGCGCCGGTTACCGCATCCGTCCGAAGAATATCTGGATCCCCAGGGGATTGGCCTATGCGATGGGAGCTCTTGCCGAATTTTTTGCATTGCTCCTTCGCCCGGTAAAAAAGTACAATCCCAAATTCAGCCGATTTGCCGTGCTGTATACTTGCAGCGATTTCACCTTCAGCTCCTCGAGGGCAGCCTGTGATTTTGGGTTTACCCCGAAGTATTCCGGCAGTGAGGCCTTTGAAATGACCACCAGTCATTACAGGAAGGGAATAGAATCCCGGCAGGGTTAAGATTTCAGGGTAAAGCCGTCAGTTCTGGAGGTGACAATTTTGTTTCCCGTTAATTAATCAAAGAAAGGCAGTTCAATTGATTATCTTTGCAAACAGAATAGTTTTACCCTCAATATGGAAATTCTTACAACAAACAGCTGGACCGAATATGAGTTGATTGATACCGGCAACAGGGAAAAGCTGGAACGATTCGGAAAACACATCCTGATCCGCCCGGAGCCCCAGGCCGTATGGCAGAAATCGATGCCCGAAAGCGAGTGGGAAAAAATTTCGCATGCCCGGTATGTTCGCCAGAAGGGCAAAAAACCCGGCGAAGAAAACGAACGTGGTTCCTGGATCAAAAAGCCCAAGATGCCCGACCAGTGGATCATCGGGTACAAGTACAAACAGATGAACCTGAACTTCAGGCTCGGACTCACCGCCTTTGGTCATATCGGCGTTTTCCCCGAGCAGGCCATCAACTGGGACTACATCTACGACCTGGTAACCCGGCGGTCGAAAATCAAAGCCCAGGATCCATCTTCCATTCCACCTGATTCGTCCCGCGTCCCGCGTCCCGCGTCCCGCGTATTAAACCTCTTCGCTTACACAGGAGGCTCCTCGCTTGCAGCCAAGGCAGCCGGCGCCGATGTGGTGCACGTCGATTCCGTTAAGCCGGTTATTTCCTGGGCCAAGGAGATGATGTCGGCCAGCAATCTTGAAAACATACGGTGGGTGGTGGAGGATGCCATGAATTTTGTGCGCCGTGAGGTTAAGCGGGGCAACCGCTACGACGGGATCATCCTTGATCCGCCCGCTTATGGAAGAGGCCCAGATGGTGAAAAATGGATCCTTGAAGATTCAATCGACGAAATGCTGGCCCTGTGCAAGGAATTGCTCGAGCCGGAGCATGGCTTCTTCGTGTTAAGCTTATATTCCATGGGATTTTCGCCGCTGATACCCGAAAGCCTGGTTAAAACCCGGTTCGGGGAAATACCCGACGTTCAGGCCGGGGAGTTTTATTTTGAGGACAAGGGAAAGAGAAAACTGCCGCTGGGAACCTTCCTGCGGTTTGACAGGTAGCAGTTTCCAGGTAATGAGAAGAGTTAATCTGTAATAAACAGCTCACTGGCAACCCGGTCGGCAAATAGTTTTCCTTCATCCGTCAAAAAATAAACCCCCGAATTCTCCATGAGCAAACCCTTCCCGATCAATGGAAGCGCATTTTTCCTGAAAAAATCGTACATCGTAAATCCGAAATCGTAAATCCTTTTTTCGTCGCATCCCCACATCGTACGCAAAGAGGTCATCACATATTCATTATACCTCTGGGCAGGGGTCAGTATCTCCTCTTCATAAACACATTCACCCCTGGTCATTCCACCGATATATTCCGACAGGTTTGAGATGTTCCACCGCCTGGATATTCCATTGTAACTGTGTGCAGAGGGACCCAAACCCAGATAGGGAATCCCATTCCAGTAATTTGTGTTGTGCCGGGCATGCCATCCGGGTTTGCAGAAGTTTGAGATTTCATAATTCTGGTATCCCTGTTCCCTGGCTTTGTCGGTCAGAATTTTGAACTGATCCACCTGAGTTTCATCATTGACAGGCGGCGATTTTTGCTTATCAATCATCCAGGCAAGCGGGGTCTTCTGTTCTACAGTCAGCGCATAGGCTGAGATATGCGGCACCCCCAACGAAAAGGCAGTTTCAAGATTCTTCAGCCATCGGTCATTTGAGGACGAAGGAATGCCATAAATAAGATCAATACTGAGATTTTCATAGCCTGCCTCCTGTAGCAGTTTGACCGATTGGATTGCCTGAAGCGAAGAATGAGAACGGTTCAGGTACTTCAGGTCTTCATCAAAGAACGACTGAATACCGATGCTGAACCTGTTGAAGTTGGATAGCCGCAACTGTGCAATGTAGGCCGTGGTGACGTCATCGGGATTGATCTCCAGGGTGATTTCCTGTGATGAAGGAGTCGCGGCCAGGTCAGTGTCAATCAGATCAATGATCTCCTGCAGCACCATGGGATCAAAGACAGACGGGGTTCCGCCGCCAAAATAGATCGTTTTCACCGGTTCGCCTGCAAGATAACCACGGGTGAGGACGACCTCCTTTTTCAGTGCCGGAAGAAACGGTTCCCTGAGCTTTTGTGAAGCCAGGGAAAAGAAGTTGCAGTAATGGCATTTGCGCCAGCAGAAAGGGATGTGGATGTAGATTCCGGCCAAGAGGCTATTTTTTCAGGATGATGCGGAAGGTGGTCCCCTTGTTCAGGACCGAGGATTTTACAAAGATCTTGCCTGAATGGTAGTTCTCCACGATCCGTTTGGTGAGGGTCAGTCCCAGCCCCCAACCGCGTGCCTTGCTGGTATAACCCGGCCTGAAGATGGTCTTAAATCGCGACTTTGGGATGCCTTTGCCGCTGTCGCCGATGTCGATGTGAATGTGGTCCAGATCCTCGCTAATCTCAATGTTCACCTGTCCGTTGCCCTCCATGGCATCTACGGCATTTTTACACAGGTTTTCGATGACCCATTCGAACAGGTGGAGGTTGAGGGGGATCATGATCTCACGGTCAAGACCGGGTTTGATTTCGAAATTGACTTTTGCGGAGACCCTGGAACGGATATAGCCCACTGTGTCGTGAATCACGGCAACAATGTTGATCTTTTCGAGCTTTGCTGCGGATCCGATTTTCGAAAACCGGTCGGTGATGGTCTCCAGCCGCTGAACATCCTTTTCAATTTCGCGGATCGTCTCCTGGTCAAGTCCCTTCAGTTTTAACAATTCCATCCACGCCACCATCGACGAGAGCGGGGTGCCAAGCTGATGGGCAGTCTCCTTGGCCAAGCCCACCCAAACCTGGTTTTGTTCCGATTTACGGGCATAACTGAAAAGCAGGTAGGCAATCACCAGGAAAACGAAAATGACCCCAAGTTGTACCACCGGGTAATATTTCAACTGCGTGAGCAGGAATGAATCCTGGTAATAAATAAAATGAACCCCGGTGTTGGCCACATCAACCCTGATCGGGGTATTCTGAGAGGCCATCGACTGCAGGGTACGGGCTAGCCAGGCCTTATCATGCAGTTTATTGCGGGGAATGTTTCCCGACTGGTACACGTTTTTGCCGGTGCTGTCGGTTATGATGACCGGCACCGAGGCAGAGTTGAGTACCACCTCGGAAAAAAATGAACGGATCAGGCCATCCAGCCCCTTTTTCAGCTGGGCAAAAATGTTGGAGTCCTTATAATAGAGGGATATCTTCTTATTCGGATAGTAGGTAACATCAATAGGAGGATAGACAGAAAATTCTTTTTTCAGGTCGCCCTCAAGAATCTCTCCCAACGCAACATTAATGTTGCGGGCATTTATGATTTTTCCCGTTTCGTCGGTCACAATCACCGGGATGGTGTTGTTTTCACCGATGATGCTGAGAAAGAAATTCAGGTCCTCATTGGAGGTGGCTTTAAAAATGCGGCGCTGAGCCTCGGCCACAATGGAGACCCTTTTGCGTTCCTCGTTTTTGATCTTCTCGAAAAGATCGTTTGTGAAGTTTACAAGGTCTGCTTTCTGATGGATCGCATCGGCCCAGATCTCTACGTTTCTCCTTTCATCCTTGCGGATCTCATGAACCAGGATGTTGGTATAATAGAGTGATGCAGCTACGATGATGATGGCAAAGGCAAACAGGATCAGTTTCCAGCGCCTTTTTCTGAGATATATATCCACAATGCAAAATTTAGTATACCCGGGGATCGGTACTCGAGACCATTTCCATGTGCCCGGTATCATGGATCATCGTAAAATAACGACAAACCATGAAATATATTTTCATCTGGTTATCAAAGGTATGTGATTTTTTATCAGGATAATCAATGAATTCACAGATAAATGAAAGAGGATGATCGAAAAACCACAAAGGTTTCATGATTGTTTTTTATCATTGTATTAAAATTAAACCTTTATGAGAACGAAAACACTATTGTACCTCCTGATAGGAGGATTAATCAGTACTGCCCTTCTGATGGGGGGATGTAAATCTAAAAAACCCATGCAGGCAAGACAGATTCCATTGGAGGATTTCTTTAAGAATCCTGAAAAATCGCGTTACCAGATTTCCCCCGACGGGAAATATTTTTCGTACATGGCGCCCTTTGAAAAGAGGCTGAATATTTTTGTCCAGGAGATCGGGACGGAAAAGATCATTCAACTCACTACCGAGAAGGACCGCGATATTTCCGGTTATTTCTGGAAGAATCCTACCCGCATCGTGTTTCTTAAGGATACCGGAGGCGACGAAAATTTCAAACTGTACGGTGTGAACATCGACGGGTCGAACCTGCAGTGCTTCACCGACTTCCCAAAGGTACGGACCGAGATCATCGACGATCTTTATGACTTTCCTGACGAGCTGATCATTGGCCTCAACAAGCGCAACCCCGAGGTATTTGATCCCTACCGTCTGAACATCGTGACAGGCAAAATGACCATGTTGGCTGAGAACCCGGGAAATATCCAAGGATGGATGCTTGACCATGCAGGAAAACTGCGTGTAGCCATCGCCATCGTGGATGGGGTGAATACCCAGCTGCTCTACCGTGAAAAAGAAACGGACAAGTTCAAGCCGGTACTGACCACCAATTTCAAGGAGAGCCTTTCGCCGCTCCTGTTCACCTTCGACAACAAGAATTTGTATGCCACATCGAACCTCGGCCGTGATAAAAGCGCCGTGGTGATCTTTGATATTGCGAACGGCAAGGAGATCCAGATGCTTTATGAAAACAAGGATTATGATGTAAGTGACCTCTCCTGGTCACGGGCCAAAAAATCGCTGATCTGCGCCAACTTTGAATCGTGGAAGCAGGAACGCTACTTTTTTGACGAAGATGGAAGGAAGATGTTCGAAAAAATCCAGTCCAAGCTGGGTAATTATGTCTTCAACATCACCTCCATGACCCGGGCTGAGGATAAACTAATGATCAGGGCCTATGGTGACCGTTCGATGGGAGGATACTGGGTGTACGACCGCACCAGGGACTCCCTGCAGAAGGTGGCCGAAATTGCCCCCTGGCTGAAGGAGGAGGAACTGGCTGAAATGATCCCTATCGAATACACCGCACGTGACAGTGTTAAGATTCAGGGATACCTGACGCTTCCGAACGGATATACGATGGAAACCGCGAAAGATCTGCCGGTGGTGGTGAACCCCCACGGAGGACCCTGGGCACGCGACAGCTGGTATTTCAATCCTGAGATCCAGTTCATGGCCAACCGCGGATATGCCGTTCTCCAGATGAATTTCAGGGGATCGACCGGTTACGGAAAAGATTTCTGGGAAAAATCGTTCAAGGAGTGGGGACTGACCATGCAGAATGATATCACCGACGGGACCCAGTGGCTCATCACCAAAGGCATTGCCGATACAAAAAAGATTGCCATCTATGGCGGCAGCTACGGCGGATATGCCACCCTCCAGGGGCTTGTACGCGAACCCGATCTCTATGCGGCCGGGGTTGATTATGTGGGGGTATCAAATCTATTCACCTTCATGAAGACCATTCCTCCCTACTGGAAGCCCATGCTCGACATGATGTATGAGATGGTCGGGAACCCGAAGACCGACAGCGCACAGTTTGTGGCCACTTCACCGGCATTGAATGCGGATAAGATCAAGACGCCATTGTTTGTTGCCCAGGGCAAGAACGATCCCCGTGTGAATATAGCGGAATCGAACCAGATGGTCGACGCGCTGAAGAAACGCAATGTTGCCGTGGAGTATATGATCAAAGACAACGAAGGCCATGGATTTCATAACGAAGAGAACCGGTTTGATTTTTACCGGGCCATGGAGGCATTCCTTGGGAAACACCTGAAATAACAGCAAAATACACAATAAAAAACCCCGGAATTCCGGGGTTTTTTATTTAAACATATTTCTCACCCTTTTCGAGCATTACATCATTGACATATTGCCGGATCTGCTGTTCATCGGTTTTCCGACAAACCAGCAGGACATTTTCCGATTCAACCACAATATAATCGTTGAGGCCTTCGAGCACGACCACCTTTTCTTTGGGCATGTTGATGATGCAGTTGGATGAATCGTACAACATCACGTTTTTGCCGACCACCGTATTGCCGTTTTCGTCTTTTGGACGGTTCTCATAGAGGGAGCCCCAGGTTCCAAGGTCGGACCAGCCAAAATCGGAAGCCAGGACATACACATTGCTGGCGGGCTCCATCACGCCATAGTCGAGGGAGATGCTTTTGCAGATGGTATAGGTCCCTGCAATGAATGCTTTCTCTTCCCTGGTGCCGTATTTCCCGATCCCCTTCTTAAACAGGGCGTCTACATCGGGCAAGTGTGTTTCAAAGGCCTTCATGATGCTTTTCAGCGACCAGATGAATATCCCTGAATTCCAAAGAAAATCGCCGCATTGAAGAAAGGTTTCGGCGAGTTCAAGATTGGGCTTTTCGGTAAAGGTTTTCACCTTTTTCAGGTGCTTTTCTTTGGGATAGGCATGTTTTTTTCCATCCACGTACTGGATGTAGCCATAGCCCGTATCGGGCCTGCTGGGGCGGATGCCAAGGGTAAGCAGCCAGTCGTTTTCAGCGGCCGCCTGGAGGGCTGTTTCAATATTGTGGAGGAATGTATCTTCTTTCAGAATGATGTGATCGGAGGGGGCTACCACGATGCGGGCTTCCGGATCGCGTTCAAGAATGCAATAATTGGCATAGGCAACACAGGGGGCCGTGTTCCGGCGCGAAGGCTCCAAAAGAATCTGCTGGCTTTTGATTTCCGGAATCTGCGTTTGAACCAACTTCTTATAAATCTCGTTGGTCACGATATAGATGTTTTCTTTCGGGCAGATCCGCTTGAACCGGTTATACGTTTGCTGGATCAGTGTTTCCCCTGTTCCGAGGATGTCGATGAATTGCTTGGGGTGGGATGTGCGGCTCATGGGCCAGAACCGGGCACCGATGCCGCCGGCCATGATCACGCAATAATTGTGTTTTGATTTCGCCATGCCAGAGGGATTTAATTTGATACAAACATAATCAAAAAGATTTACGATTTGTGATTTGCGAATTACGAATAAATAATGTGTACCAGTTTGATATATCAGGCAGATGTCACCGGAGCCCCGGCACTGACAAGATAGATGCGATTGGTATTCATGCAGATACACCGGTAGCGGGTTCTCATCTTCTCCTTTTTACGGAAGATCCTGCGTCCATGCAGGGTGAATATGGCATCAAACGGCAGCTCTTCAAGCCGAACCGTGGTGTCGGGCGGATCCTGGGTTTTCAGCACTTTCGACAGCAGATGGTCTGCCGAGGAGGAGGCTTTGGGATTTTCGAGGTATTGGATCAGCACAGGAAGGATATGAGGAGGAAAAACCTCGCTGTTGAGGTAGGGCTGCATCAACTGCCGGAAGGATTCCTTCCACTCTTTTCCATGGGGCAGCGGCCTCGGTTTGCGGCGCAGGCTGAACTTCTGCAATACCCGGCTGTGATTAAGTTCAACATGATGATGTGCCAGTTCATGCACCAGGGTGATCAGGAAGGCGAAGGGATTGAGGGTCCCGTTAACAGTGATCTGGGCGGGGCTCCCTTTGTGAGGTGCACGGAAATCGCCGGTTTTGGAGGTGCGGTGATTTACCACCTTCAGGTTGATCGGGTTTTCACGGATCTGCCTCACAACCTCTTCTATGGCACCTTCGGGAAGGCGTGGGCCGAGTGTTGATCTGACCTTGTCTGCCAAAGGGGAGGATGCCCGCTTTGCTTCGGGTGGCCTGGTGTGAAAGAGGGAGAGCTGCACGATGTTCCTGTTGGCTATTTAAACTTTGGACAATCACACCCTTTGGGATGCGATCCTGAATGAGACGGATACCGCTTTGAACTGCACCCCCCGGCAACCAACATCATGATGACCGGGAAAGCCAGTAAAAATGTACGCAAGCGCGATATCTTCATCATCCTTGTTTTCGGGGGTAAAAGTAGGAATAAAACGTAGATTCAATGAATTTTGGTATTTTAGCAAAAACATTTTATGCTGAAGGTTTTTTCTACCACCGGGGAATATGTGATGCTGATGCAAAAGGTTTTCAGCCGGCCGCAAAAGCGCAGGATCTTCTGGAACCAGCTGATGACTGAAATCAACAGCCTCGGGCTTGAATCGCTGGGCATCGTTGCTTTTATCTCAGCTTTCATGGGAGCGGTGGTGGCCATCCAGACGGCCTACAACATCACCAGTCCCCTCATTCCCATGTCGATGGTGGGCTTCACTGTGCGCCAGAGCGTCATCCTTGAATTTTCGCCCACCGTGATTAGCCTGATCCTGGCCGGGAAGGTCGGCTCGAGGATTGCCTCCGAGATTGGCACCATGCGCGTCACCGAGCAAATCGACGCATTGGAGATCATGGGTGTCAATTCGGCAAACTTTCTTATTTTCCCCAAAATCGTTGCCTCTATGCTGATCAACCCGGTGCTGATCGTTTTCAGCATGTGGATGGGCATCCTGGGAGGCTGGCTGGCCATGGTTGCCACAGGGCTGGTCTCCACCAATGATTTTGTTCAGGGAATCCGGATCGATTTCCTGGGATACACGATATTTTATGCATTGACGAAAACTGTGTTTTTTGCCTTTCTTATCTCCTCGATTTCCGGTTTTTTCGGGTACATCACGCAGGGGGGAGCCCTGGAAGTCGGGCAGGCCAGCACGAAAGCAGTAGTTTTCAGCAGTGTGATGATCATTCTTTTCAACCTGGTGTTAACACAACTTTTGCTCACATGATCGAAGCCCGCAATATAAGTAAAACCTTCGGCGAAAATCATGTGCTCAAGGATGTTAACTGCTCTTTTGAGAAGGGGAAGACGAATCTCATCATCGGGCAGAGCGGATCAGGGAAGACTGTCCTGATGAAATGCCTTGTGGGATTGTTCGAAGTCGACAGCGGCATGGTTGCCTATGACAACCGCAACTTCACCACGATGAATTTCCAGCAGCGGAAAACCCTTCGGAAGGAAATCGGGATGCTTTTCCAGGGTGGCGCCCTGTTCGATTACCTGAATGTGGAAGGGAATGTGATGTTCCCGCTGAACATGTTCACCAACCAGCCCCTGGCCGAAAAACTGGAACGGGTCAATTTTGTCCTGAAGCGGGTCAACCTTGAGAATGTCAATAAGCTCATGCCCTCCGAACTCAGCGGCGGCATGCGGAAACGTGTGGCCATTGCCCGGGCCATTTCCATGAACCCGCAATATCTTTTCTGCGATGAACCCAACTCGGGGCTCGACCCCCAGACTTCGGGCGTCATCGACCGGCTGATCCAGGAGATCACCCGGGAGTACAACATCACCACCATTGTCAACACCCATGATATGAATTCAGTTCTTGGCATCGGCGACAGTGTGGTCTTTATCTACAAGGGAGAACTGTGGTGGAAAGGGGATAAAGAGACCATCCTGCATACTCAAAACCCCGAACTGAACGAATTTGTTTTCGGTACAGAACTTACTTCGAGGTTAAAACGATAATTCAGCCGCCATGAATTTTATTGATTATGTCATTATCATCCTTGCCGTGCTCTTCGTAATCGATGGCTACCGCAAAGGGATCATCATCAGCCTGGCCAGCATTGCCGCGCTGATCCTGGGAATTTACATCGCAGTTCATTTTTCAAACTACCTTGATGCCACCCTCGTGGAACATGTGCGACCATCGAGGAAATGGTTACCCATCCTCTCTTTTTGCATCACCTTTCTGTTGGTGGTGATCGGGGTTATCCTGGTGGCAAAACTCATGGAAAGGCTGGTTGAGGTGGCCGGCATGGGATTCTTTAACCATCTTGGCGGCGCGCTGCTCGGGCTGGCCAAGGGAATTATCCTGGTAAGCATCCTGTTATTCATTGTCACCAGCGTCGATCCCAAAGGAAAATGGATCACCCATGAGGATAAAAAGGAATCCTTTTTTTATACTTCTGCATCGGAGGTCTTTCCCAATCTGATGAAGCAGTTTGGAGGGGAGATCAAATTCCCGAACTGGAACTGAATAGTAAAAAATGAAATCAACTGCAATGCCCCGGCTGCTGATCGATGTTTATAAAACCAGGAATTTAAATTCAGGTATCGGCCAGTTTTCGGTCAATTTTGCGGAGACCATTTCAAAATATACCGACCCCGGATACATCATTGATTTTTTATGTCCGCGAAATTTTCCCGGCGGAGATTGGGGACTTGTACATTTACAGAAGGTTAATTTCCAGAAGCGGTACCTCCCGCGGTTTAACAAAACCTACGATATTTGGCATTCGCTCTATCAGTTCCCATCGCATATACCCAATCGTCGCTCAAAATGGATTCTGACCATACACGATCTGAATTTCATGATAGAGAAAGAGAAACGGAAATCAACCCGCTACCTCAGCAAACTTCAGGATAACGTAAACAAAGCTGCTGCCATAACGGTAATCTCTGATTACACCAGGGCTCAGGTTCTTGAACATCTCGATGTAAAAGATAAACCACTGTACCGGATTTATAACGGGATCAGCGTGAAAACATTTCCGGGAACCCGGCAACCCTCTTTCTTGACCAACGACAGGTTTTTTTTCACGATTGGAATAATCACGGCAAAAAAAAATTTCAAGGTACTTGTGCCGTTGCTGCAAAAATTCCCCGGTTATGACCTTGTGATTGCCGGGGAGAATGATTCGGCATACGCAAGAGGGATCCTTGAATTGGTTGATGAATTGAAACTTACCGGGAGGGTTCATTTTCCCGGGAAAATTTCGGACAAGGATAAATATTGGTTATATTCCCATTGCCGTGCTTTTCTATTTCCTTCGCTGGCCGAGGGATTCGGGATGCCGGTGATTGAAGCCATGCTTTTAGGAAAGCCGGTGTTCACCAGTATGTTTGCTTCATTGCCCGAAATCGGAGGCAAACATGCATTTTACTGGCAGAATTTTGATCCGGACCACATGGCAGAAGTGTTGAAAAACGGATTGTCAGTCTGCGATCGGCAAAAAGATAAATTTTCAACCGCAATGGTTGATTACGCTCAGAAATTTAACTGGAGTAAATGTATTGACAACTACCTCTCCATGTACCGGCAGGTAACAGGTCTCAACAGTGTTAATCCATGATGGCCTTTATGCCCGGAAGTTGCTTGCCTTCGATGTATTCGAGCATGGCACCTCCGCCTGTGGAAACATAGCTTACCTTGTCGGCCAGGTTGTACTTGTTGATGGCTGCAACAGAATCGCCGCCGCCTACCAGGGTAAAGGCTCCGTTTTCGGTGGCTTTCGCCAGGGCCAGGGCGACGAATTTGGTTCCCGCTTCATAATTGTTCATCTCAAACACGCCCATCGGGCCATTCCAGAGAATGGTACCTGATTGTTCAATCACCTGGTTAAATTTTGCACAGGATGAGGGGCCAATGTCGAGGCCCATCCACGGAACCTGGATATCATACGCGCTGCTGGTCTTTTTGTTGGCATCATTTGAAAAGGCGTCGGCCAAAACAGCATCCGCCGGAATGTAAAGGTTAATTCCCTTTGCTTTGGCCTTCTCCACAATGCATTTCGCCATTTCAACATAATCATCCTCTACCATCGACGCACCAATCTCTCCGCCCAGGGCTTTGATAAAGGTGAACATCATTCCGCCGCCAATAATCAGGCTGTCGACCTTATCCATGAGGTGGTTGATGATCTCGATCTTGGTTGAAACCTTGGCACCGCCCAGGATGGCAGTAAAGGGATGTTTGCCATCTTTAAGGCATTTGTCGATGTTGATGATCTCGTTGGCCATCACATAGCCGAACATCTTTGTTTCGGGGAAGAACTCGGCAATGATCGCGGTGGAGGCATGAGCGCGGTGGGCCGTACCAAAGGCATCGTTTACATACATATCTCCCAGCAGCGATAATTTCCTGGCGAATTCCTTATCGCCCTTTTCCTCTTCCTTGTAAAAACGAAGATTTTCAAGTAACAATACTTCACCGGGTTTCAGGGAGGCGGAAAGATCGGTAGCCGACTGACCAATGCAATCGTCGGCAAATTTTACCGGCCGGTTCAGCTTTTGAGAAAGATAGGGCAGAACATGTTTCAGGGAATATTTTTCCTCAGGTCCTCCTTTTGGACGACCCAGGTGCGACATCAGGATCACCGAACCCCCATTGTTCAGAATCTTTGTGATGGTTGGTATCGTGGCATCAATGCGGGTAGTATCGGTGATGTGATACTGACCGTCGAGGGGTACGTTAAAATCGACACGGATCAGCGCTTTTTTATTTTGAAAGTTAAAGTTATCAATTGTTCTCATGGTATTGGTTATTTAGAATAATGTGCGCAAAATTAAAATTTTTACATACGACAACGCAGATATTTTTAATTTTACCTTGATTTTTAAGTTTGGAAAAATGCAGGATCTCACACTTACCATAGTACAAACAAACCTTTACTGGGAGGAGCGGGAGAAGAACCTGGATCACTTCGGTCAGTTGATTGAACGTATTGTTGAACCTACCGACCTGATCCTTCTTCCTGAAACCTTCAATACTGGTTTTTCAATCAATCCAACCACCTGTGCCGAACCGATGGAAGGGCCATCCATGCAGTTTCTCCGGAAAATGGCCTATGAAAAAAATGCCGTGATCATGGCCACGCTGCTCATCCGCGAAGGGGATGGCTGCTTTAACAGGCTGGTATGCATGCACCCCGATGGAAAACTCAAAACATACGATAAACGTCACCTCTTCCGTTTAAGTGAAGAATATAAAATTTTCACAGCAGGCCACCATCAGGTTCTAATCGAGGTGAAGGGTTGGAAAATATCACCGGTCATCTGTTATGACCTGCGGTTTCCCGTATGGAGCAAGAACACCTGGAAGAATGGAGTATATGGCTATGACCTTCTGGTATGCCTGGCCAACTGGCCTGCAACGCGTGCCCAGGTATGGAAAACCCTGCTGATGGCCAGGGCCATTGAAAACCAGGCCTTTGTCGCCGGTGTAAACCGGGTCGGCCAGGATGGTCATGGCACGGGACATACGGGCGACTCGCAGTTGATCGATGCCAAGGGGAATGTGTTGTTCGCCGCTGCGGAAGGCAGGGAAGAGATACACACCATGAGCCTCTCGGCACAGGATTTAAGCCTTTTCCGTGAAGCATTCACCGTTGGAATGGATTGGGATCATTTTTCAATTAACCTTAACAAATAGCGCATGCCCAGGCTTTCGGTCATCATCATTGCACGCAACGAGGAGCATAATATCCTCCGTTGCCTTGAGTCGGTGAAGCCGGTTGCCGATGAAATTGTGGTCGTCGATTCCATGTCGTCCGACCATACCGCCCGACTCTGCAGCGATTTTGGCTGCAAGGTTTTTCAGCGTGAATTCGACGGGTATGGAACACAAAAGCAATTTGCTGCAGACCAGGCCACGAACGACTGGGTGCTGTCGGTTGATGCGGATGAGGTTGTAACAGCAGAGTTGAGTGATGAACTGATGAAGATGTTCGGAAATGCAGGTGAAAAGGGAGCAGAATCTGCTGAAAAAAGTTTCATCGATTCGATGCCTTCCGGGTATTACATCCCCTTCAGCCTTCATTTCATGGGGCGTTTGCTCAGGCACAGCGGGGTTGGTAAGGAGGTTCACCTGAGGCTTTTTAATCGAACCATGGGCGGATTTACCAAAGTTCCGGTACATGAAGGAATAGAGGTGAAAGGGTCAACAGGAACCCTCAGGGGGCGCATCATTCACTATTCTTACCGCGATATCAGCCATCACCTTGAAAAGATCAACACCTATACCTCTCAGGCTGCCCAAGGGTATCAAAACAAAGGGAGGTCCTTCTCCACGTTCTGGGTCGCCCTGAAATTCCCCACCAGCTTTATTTCGTTTTACATTATCAAACGCGGATTTATGGATGGCTACCCTGGATTTATGTGGTCCTTCCTGGCAGCGGTGTATGCTACCCTGAAAGTCGCAAAAACCATTGAATTAAAACAAAAGTCATGACGGTAATCGAACTTGTTATCGGTACGCTTTTGCTGATCGTATGCATTCTGACGATCCAGTTTAGTTTCCTTATCCCGCGCAAAAAGGGGCTGCCTGTGCTGATGTATCACAAGATTCTTCAGACACACCCTGACGGACTTACCGTGACTGCCGATCAGTTCGACCACCAGTTGATGTACCTGAAGGAAAAGGGCTACCAGACCATTCAATTCAAAGCACTTAAAAACCTGATAAAAGATGGGGCTCCTCTCCCGAAAAAAACCATCATCCTGACCTTCGATGATGCCTACCTGAATTTTTTTGAACAGGCCCTGCCCCTGCTAAACAAATATAATTTTACCGCCACCGTGTTTGTTCCGGTGGCCTTTATGGGGAAAACGAACATCTGGGACCAGGGCGCCGATGTCCTTATGACCGCTGATAAGCTGAAACAGCTGGCTTTGCAGCATGGCATCGAGATCGCGCTACACTCATTTCTGCACAAGAGTTATGGAGATCTTGCGATTACCGACATGGAGGAGGATTTGAATAATTGCAGGCAAACACTCGAGTTTTACGGAGTTCCCTATTCCAAAGTATTGGCCTACCCTTATGGCGGCTATCCCAAAAAGGATCCTGAACTGAAGAGGCAGATGATTTCACTTTTTAAGCAGTTTGGACTCGACTTTGCATTGCGCATCGGAAACCAGATCAATCCATGGCCGATTCTTCAGCCGTTTGAGATTAAGCGCATCGACATCAAAGGAACCGACAGCTTTTTCATCTTCAGAACGAAGTTGACAAAGGGTCGTGCCAAACTTTTTGCCTAATCCCCTTGCGATGCCAAAGACCTGGAAAGAGATTCAACGTTACTGGTACATTTTCTCCCTCATCGTGACCATGGGATCTCTTCCGTTTTCAAAATTCGGGATCAGCTTTGGACAATTTATGCTGACCGGCGGTTGGATCGTAGAGCGATTCGACATAAAAAAGTTCTTGTCATACATGGCAGGTCGATCCTCCTGGCAGGTCATCCTCCGGATATTTCCCTATTCAGTATACCTGCTGTTTGAAGGAATCATAAGCGGATTCAGGCAATTTTTCAGAAACAAGCCGGCATTGCTGTTCAGCTCGATCCTTCTGCTGCACATGCTGGGTCTGATGTTCACCACCGACTACGATTATGCAATCAAGGATTTACGTACAAAATTCCCCTTTCTGCTGTTTCCCCTCTTTCTTTCAACATCCGCAGGTTTTGACAGGAAGGTATTTTTCAGGTTCATGCTGTTTTTTGTTCTTACTGTTCTGGTGCGGTCGCTTTTCAATACCTGGATGATCCAGACTCAGAATTTCATCGACATCAGGGATGTGTCGCGCAATGTTTCACACATTATTTTCAGCCTGTTGCTGTCGTTGGGTATTTTTACGCTTCTGTATATTTCCATGAAAAAAAGCATGTTCCCCACCTGGCTGAGGGGATTGCTCCTGCTGGTGATGATCTGGTTTTTTATCTACCTGGTCATTTCCCAGTCATTTACCGGTTTTTCAATCACCCTGATCACCATTCTTATACTTATTCCCCTGATCATACTGAATGCCGGCAACCGCTGGCTTAAAGTCGGGCTGCTGGTGTTCACCCTGGCCGCCGCAATGGGGATATTTCTGGTTCTCAGGTCGATCACCCATGATTATTACCATGTAAATCCGGTGGATTTCAAAAAGCTTGAAAAGGTCACCTCCCGGGGGAACCCCTACATTAACAGCGTTCATGCGACCCAGACTGAAAATGGGAATTACCTCTGGATCTATATCCAGTGGGATGAAATGCGCAGTGAATGGAATAAGCGCAGCAAGATCCCATTCGACAGCCTCAACCTGAAAAATGGCCCGGTGGCGCATACGGTTGTCAGGTACCTGACATCAAAAGGATGGCGGAAAGACGGAGATGCCATCGGCAAGCTCAGCAGCGAGGAGATCCATGCCATTGAAAAGGGTGTGGCGAACTGTGTATTTCTGAAGGAATTCAGCATCAGGGGACGCATTTATGAATTCCTGTGGGGGTTCGACAATTACATGGAAACCGGCAATCCAACCGGCTCCACCCTCATGCAGAGACTTGAATTCTGGAAGGCCTCATTGGGAATTATCCGCCAGAATTGGCTCACCGGGGTGGGTACTGGCGACATGAACCTGGTCTTCAAGGCGCAATATGAAAAGATGCATTCTAAACTTTCGCCCGATCAGCGGTGGCGTTCCCATAACCAGTTTTTATCCATTTTCATTGGCTTCGGGATCTTCGGGCTGATGTGGTTCCTGGTTGCGATCTTTTATCCGCCGGTGATGAAGCGGCGACAAGATGATTTCTTTATGATAGTTTTCCTGATCATCGCCGTTTTATCGATGCTTACCGAGGATACCATCGAATCACAAACCGGGGTGACCTTTTTTGTTCTTTTCTATTCCTTTTTCCTGTTTACAAGGAGGGAGAAAGATCCATTATTTCCTAAAACGATCGCACATGGCTGAAACACCCCCAACCCATCCCGATAAGTGGCTGATGATTGTCAATCCCAATGCAGGAATTAAAAAAGGGACGAAAGACTGGCCTGAAATTCTTCAGTTGCTCAACCGCGAGGGCATTGATTTTGACTACCGGACCACCGCCAGGAGAGGCCATGCCATAGAGATTACTGAAGAGGTCATCCATGCCGGATGGAGAAATATTTGCATTGTGGGGGGAGACGGAACCCTGAACGAAGTGCTGAATGGAGTCATGAATCAGAAGGGAATTCCCGTTTCAGAAATAACCCTGGGCATGATCCCGGTAGGCACAGGAAACGACTGGTGCCGCATGTTCAATATTCCGTTTGATTATCTGAAGGCCATTCACATCCTCAGGCAGAAGAAGACCTTTTTGCAGGATGCCGGAAAAGTTACCTATTCCCACCAGGATGAAAGGCAGGTGAGGTACTTCATGAATGTTGCCGGGATGGGATATGACGCACTTGTTGCCAAGAAAACGAATTTACTGAAAGAGAAGGGAATCGGCGGACCGCTGATCTACCTCTATTTTGTATTTGCAAGCCTGTTTCAGTATAAATTCATCGAGGCGGTGATCGAGGTGGATGGGGTGATGGCCTTTAAAGGTGAAATTTTTTCAATGAATGTCGGCATATGTAAATTCAACGGGGGCGGGATGAAGCAGGTCCCCTTTGCTTTACCTGACGATGGATTGCTTGATGTAACCCTGATCAAGAAGACATCCAAATGGATGGTAGTAAGGTATGCCAGGAAACTGTTTGACGGAACGCTGGTTGACCTTCCATTCATCGCAACCTTCAAGGGAGAAAACATCCGGATCCGCTCGACTGGAAAGGTTTTTCTTGAAACCGACGGGGAATCGCTCGGGCACACGCCTTTTACTTTTGAGATCATCCCAAGGATTATCCGGATTGTTACAGGGAAGTAGCACGCAACCTGTCAGGGGGTGTCAACCCAATCGCCATTCTCCATGATAAGACCGATCAGGGCCTCCACAGCAAAGGTTTCGTCGATGTTCTTTTTAACGAGCTGCTGTTTTTTGTACAGGTTTATTTTGCCCTTGCCTGCACCCACGTATCCGTAATGTGCGTCGGCCATCTCTCCCGGGCCATTGACAATGCAACCCATCACTGCAATTTTCAGTCCCACCAGGTGTGAGGTTTTCGCCCGAATCTTTTCCAGCGCACCCTGAATGTCAAATTGCGTCCGTCCGCAGGAGGGGCAGGAGATAAATTCTGTTTTGGTTATCCGGGCGCCCGCTGCCTGCAGGATGTTGTATGCAACCGGAATTTCAAATTCAGGATCTTCGGTAAGCGACACCCTGATGGTGTCGCCAATGCCGTCGGCCAGCAAACTGCCGATTCCGATGGCTGATTTAATCCTTCCGTCTTCCCCGGCGCCGGCCTCAGTTACCCCGAGGTGCAGCGGGTAGTTCATGCCCTCCTCCTTCATCCGCTTAACCAATAACCGGTTCGCCGCGATCATCACCTTGGTGTTGCTGGCCTTCATGGAAAATACCAGGTTCTGAAACGAATGACTTTCGCATACCCGGGCAAATTCAAGGGCCGATTGAACCATGCCCCCGGGAGTATCTCCGTACTGGTCCATGATCCTTTCAGAGAGCGATCCATGATTGACCCCGATCCGGATGGCCGTTCCATGATCCTTGCAGATTTTTAACAGGGGGGAGAGCCGCGCGGATATCAGTTCCAGCAGATCATCCTCCGCGACGCGTGACGCATCAGTCGTGACGCGTGACGCGTGACGACTGACATCAGTGCTTTGGTTTGGTAAGTAATTTCCTGGATTGATCCGGACCTTCTCTACGATGGCGGCGGCGATTTCAGCGATCTTTGGGTTAAAATGAACATCAGCGATCAGGGGGGTCTCGTATCCGCGGAGGCGGAGTCCTTTTTTAATTTCCCGCAGGTTCTCAGCCTCTTTTATTCCGGGTGCGGTGATCCTGACATATTCACACCCGGCATTGATCATCCGGATGGCTTGTTCGACTGTCGCTTTGGTGTCAAGTGTATTGGTGCTGGTCATCGATTGCACCCGCACGGGATAGTCTCCTCCCAGCGGCACAGGACCAATGTGGACGGCCCGTGTGTTAAACCGTTGATATAAAGTATTCAAAACCGTTTTTTAAATGAACATTTCATTGTCTGTTCCTGCTTGTTTTTGAACCCTTTTCCATAAGCGGATTCCGTTAGTTAAGTCCCTTGACCCTGGGTTTCCCCGCAACAAAGTCTTTCAGGTAAAAGGGTTCGAAATAGGCCAGGTTTTCAAACTGCTTCTGCCTGAATTTTTCCCCGGCAAGTTCGACCATGAATTTTGCAGAGGTTTTAAAGCCATCGATGAACATGACATTCGGATGCTCTTCCATGACCGTCTTGCATTTATCAGCCCCCTCACCCCCGAAGACAATGGTATGCTCTGCCAGGAGTTCCTGGAATGAAAAGGCATCGATGACCTCTGCGGCTGCTTCCCGAACCTCCCGGTTTTTCTGATCAAATATGGCAGCATAGACCTCCATCCGGCGGGCATCGATCATGGGACAGAAAAGGATTTCCGATTTTCGATTTCCGATTTTCGATTTCAGTTGATGGAGAATGTCTGCTGATTGGCCATTGGTCGCTGGTAATTGGTCATTGGATATTGGTAATCGGTCATTCATTCCCATGGCCATGGCCTGGAGTGTGGGAACGGAAATCAGGGGTTTGTCGAGGGCGTAGCAGAGCCCTTTTGCGGTGGCGACCCCAATGCGCAGTCCCGTATACGAACCAGGACCCATGCTTACAGCAATGGCATCAAGTGCAGCAATCTCAAATCCGGAAGATTGGATGATTTCATCAATAAACAAAGTCAGCATGGCTGAATGAACATTCCTCGACGAAGATTCGCGGATTCCCAGAATTTTTTCATCCCCGGCCAGGACCACGGAGCAGACCTCGGTGGCCGATTCAATGCAAAGGATCAGGTCCATGCACTATTTCTCTTTCTCCTTGGAAAACAGATCTTTCTTGTCAACCTTCTTTACCTTATCGCCATCTTTCAGGAGTTTCGATACTGCACTATAGGGCGCCGTGATCACTTCATCCCCGTCCTTCAAACCACTGATGATCTGGATATAGGTGTTATCCTGGATGCCGGTTTTTACATCTGCTTTTTTAGCAATGCCGTCACGAAGGATAAATACACATTCCTGAATTTTATCACTTTTCTTCGCAGTACTCACCATTTCCACCTCACGGTCACCATCCTCTTTTTTGGTTTTGGTGTTCTGATTGATTTTATCAAGACTGTCTTTAGCAATCCTGGTGGTCACAGCCTGGATTGGAAGTGTCAAAGCGTTGCTGACACTTTCGGTCTGAATTTCAACGGTACAGGACATCCCCGGGCGAAAAGGTGAAAAGTCGGCGGGTTTTCCATCCACAAGGTCTTTATAAGACTCCTTGATGATGTGGATTTTCACATTGAAGTTGGTTACCTGGTCAACACTTACCCCCGTACTGTTGGCAGATGTCGCGATTTCGGTAACCACTCCTTTGAATTTCCGGTTGAGGTAGGCATCTACTTCGATCAGGGCCGTGTCGCCCATGCTTACACGAACAATATCATTCTCATTTACCTGCACCTGGGCTTCCATCTCATTGAGGTTGGCAATGCGCATGATCTCGGTTCCGCTGGAGAACTGTGAGGCCCCGGTCACCCGTTCCCCTTTCAGGACTCCCAGTTTAGATACGGTTCCGTCGTTGGGTGCGAAAATTGCCGTGCGCGTAAGATCCTCTTTTGATCTTTTCAGGGCAGCTTCGGAGTTCTTAACCATGAATTCGGAGGCCTTGATGTCCTCTTCTCCGGCGGTCACCTGGGCCTGTGAAACCTGGAATGCCGATTTTGACTGGTCATATTCGGATTTTGAAATTACATTCTGCTGGTATAGTTTTTCCTGGCGGTCGTAGGTAAGCCGGGCGTTCTCATATTGTGCCTTGACCTGTGCCAGCCGGGCTTTGGAATTTGCAAGATTGGCTTTCTGGGTGTTAACTGAGGCTTCGCTCTGATCGAACTGGGAGATGTAGATCTCAGGATCGATTTTTGCAAGAAGGAAGCCCTTTGTAACCTGGTCTCCCTCTTTGACATACAATTCCACGACCTCCCCGGAAATATAGGGACTGATCTTAATATCCTTTTCCGGCTGGATCTTGCCATTGGATGAAACCGTCTGGGTGATGGTTCTCTTCGTCACCTTTTCCGTGGCAACCTTAATGTCTTCGCTTCCTTTGCCTTTTACAACGGCTGCAATCACAATGATGGCCACTACCGCCACAATGGCAACAATGATCCATATTTTTTTCTTTGAAATATTATTGGCCATGGAATAATGTGTTTTGGTTTATTCACGATCGATCCTGATGGGGTTCCCCATATAAAAGTCGAGAATGGTCGTTTTAAAAATAAAATCATATTTTGCCTGGAGAAAGTCAGACTCTGCTTTGGTGAGATCCTTTTTGCTGTTGTTATAATCGAAAGAGGTCATCACGCCCACATCAAATTTCGTTTGGGCGTACTTGAAGGCCTCCGATTGTGCATTTACCTTTTCCTGTGATGCACTGTATTTCTGAAGGGAAGAAACAGCGTCGGCAAAGGATTGTTCAATGAGTTTCCGGAGATCACGGGTGGTGATGCCAAGGTCAAGTTCGGCCTGGGATTTTTGAATTTTTGCATTGCTGATCGCCGTACGGCCCTGCCAACCGTTAAAAATGGGGATGTTGAGATAAAAACCGACTGACTGGTTGCTGTTATCCTTGAGTTGCTCCTCGAATGGTTTTACCTGATATGATCTGGAGATTTCAGGCATCAGAACCAGGTCCTTCGATTTTTGGGTAATGCCAATGGCGGACCAAACAGTATCACCCGGGACGCTTTGATCAACCTGCATGGCAGCGCCTGAATACCCCGTTCCCCATGAACCACTCAATGAGAGCGTTGGCTGAACATAACCCCTGGCAATGGCTAATCTTTTTTTTGCACTTTCAACCCGCAGTTCCGCGCTTTTAATTTCGGGCCGGGTTTTCAGGGCATGGTCAAAAATGACCTCTGCCGTAATTTTTTCTTTCGGAGCCTGAACGGCTTTCAGAACGGGTTTTTCAATAAGGAAATCGCGGGTAACGGGCAGATCGATCAGTTGTTGCAGGCTGAGATTAGAAATATAAAGCCGGTTTTCTGCGTCCACTACATTCAGTTGCTCGGTCGCTCTCTGTGCCTTGATATTCAGCAGGTCTCCATTGGCTTTTGAGCCCGCATCGACCATTTTCTGCATTCGTAGAACCTGCGCCGTAGTGATCTTGATCTGCTCATTTGCAACATCGAGCAGCTCGATGTTAAATAAAATATCAAGGTAAAATCCGGCAACGGTCAAAGAGATGCTGTTTTTCAACACATCCAGGTCGTATTTGCTGGCCAGGAGGTTGATCTTGTTTTCTTTTAACGTGTTGAGTTTCTGAAGGCCCCCGAAAAGGGTCACGTTGCTTGCAATGTAAAAGTTATTGGAACGAACGGTGTTTGTGGCAAATGTATTGGTATACTGGTCAATGGTCTGACCGAAATTCCACACATTGGTGCCATTGGCATTGAGGTTCGGCAACATGTTCAGGCCACTCTGCAACAAGGCATCCTTGTTCGTTTCAACAGTAAGGAGTTGTTTGTTTATGTCAAGATTGTTCTCAAGCGCGTAGTTGATGCAATCTTCAAGGGTCCAGATTTTTTGTGTAAACGCTTTGTGGGAAAATCCCGTGAAAATCATGATGATCAGGGCCAGAGCCCAGATGCTAAATCGATGCGCGTGCATTTGAAGGGGTTTTTAATAAGACATCAAAAGTAGTGATTTTAATATTCACCAGGGCATTAAGACGAAGAAATTGTTGATAGGTTACAGGTAACGAATTTCCATATTCAATATTATTTTATATTTTTGCAACTCATACCAGAGCCGTTATTGGTTTCATGACTACAATCAGATCGCATACGTCCGCTTTTCGTTTTTTGGCCATCAGCCTGATGATTGGCTTTGTGTTTATCAGCAGCACCTTTGCCTCCGTCCAGGATAAGACCCAGCTGGTGCCGGCGAAGGACAGCGTTTTTGAACATCCGGCCAAAACTGAAGGGCAAAAAGATGAGGGAAAATTCAATGCCGGGGAGATGATCATGGAGCATGTTGTTGACAACCATGAATGGCATATTGCTGAAATAGGCAGCCTCCATCTTACTGTTCCCCTTCCGATCATTCTGTTGTACGACGGCAAGCTCTATACTTTTTGTTCCAGCAGGTTCCATAATGAATCGAGCAGCTACCTGGGATTCAAGCTTGAACAGGAGGGGCCCCACAAGGGAAAAATCATCAGAACCGTTACAAACCAAGACGAGCCAGAAGAGGTGTTTCCGGTTTACGATTTTTCAATCACCAAAACAGTACTGGCCATTTTCATCAGCACCTTCATGCTGATATTGGTTTTTGTTTCTGTTGCCAATAGTTATAAACGCAACAGGAATAAAGCCCCCAGCGGCCTGCAGTCATTGCTTGAACCCCTGATTATTTTTATCCGCGACGACATTGCAAAAAGTTCCATCGGCGAAAAGAAATATGAAAAATTCATGCCTTTTCTGTTAACCGTTTTCTTTTTCATCATCTTCAACAACCTGTTCGGGCTCATTCCATTTTTTCCGGGAGGGGCCAACGTAACCGGCAACATTGCAGTTACCCTGGTTATGGCCGTTTTTACCTTTGTCATCACCACCATCAATGGAAATAAACATTACTGGATCGATATCATCAACACCCCGGGAGTTCCCTGGTGGCTGAAGATTCCTATCCCACTCATGCCTGTTGTAGAGATCATCGGGATCATCACCAAGCCTTTTGTATTGATGATCCGACTCTTCGCCAACATCACCGCCGGGCACATCATCGTGCTTGGATTTGTTAGCCTGATCTTCATTTTCGGGGCGATCAGCACTGCACTCGGACTCGGCGTTTCTGTTGTTTCCGTGGCCTTCATGCTTTTTATGAATCTGCTTGAACTCCTGGTTGCGTTTATCCAGGCTTATGTGTTTACCCTGTTGTCGGCACTCTATTTCGGGCTGGCAACCATTGAACCGGAACACCATTGAGGTATGACGAATTACGAATGAATTTTTAGTAGTAACCTTTAATACCCTTGATTATGCATTTATTAGCAATTTTACTGCAACTGGCCGGTGATTTCGCCGCCATTGCAAAAATGGGAGCAGGACTGGGAGCAGGAATCGCAGTGATCGGCGCTGGCATCGGTATCGGAAATATCGGCAAGAGCGCGCTCGAATCCATTGCCCGTCAGCCTGAAGCAATTGGTGATATTCGTTCGAATATGATCATCGCTGCTGCACTCGTTGAAGGGGTGGCATTTTTTGCTATCGTCGTTTGCCTTCTGATACTTTTTATCTAAAAGGTACGACAGGTTCTTTACGGTTTAACGGTTGGTTACGCCGTAAGGAACTTTATCCGTTCATCTACTAAAAGAAACGATATGGAATTAATTACTCCGGGGCTGGGCCTGCTTTTTTGGATGACGCTGGCGTTTTTGCTGCTGGTGTTTATCCTGGGAAAATTTGCCTGGAAACCCATCCTCCAGATGTTAAAAGAGCGCGAGACCTCCATCCATGAGGCGCTAAATTCGGCCAATCAAGCCAGGGAAGAGATGAAGCAGCTGCAGTTCAGCAACGAACAGTTGCTCCAGGAGGCTAAGAATGAGCGGGATGCCCTGCTGAACGAAGCCAGGAAAGTGAGGGACAGGCTGATCGAAGAGGCGCGCGTTAAGGCCACCGAAGAGGCATCGCGGATTGTTGAAGGAGCCAAGGCCAGTATTCAGAATGAGAAGATGGCTGCCATGACAGAGCTGAAGAACCAGATTGCCGAAAGCTCCCTTACCCTTGCCAAATTCATTTTGAAACGTGAACTGTCCGATCCGAAGAAACAGGAAGAATACGTTCAGGAATTAATAAAAGAGGTTAAATTCAATTAGTTGAAATGAACATTTCCCTGGTAGCGGAACGTTATGCTGCAGCACTGTTTGAGCTGGCCACTGAGAAGAATAAGGTGAACGAGATTTATGCCGACAGCAAGCTGATTTCCCAGACATGTGAGAACAGCCGGGATCTGAGGTTGTTTTTGCAAAGTCCGATCATAAACTCAGGAAAAAAGAAAGCAATCCTCCAGGATATTTTTGGAAAGGAAGTTGATGCGATCACCCTGGCATACATGCTCATCATGGTCAGGAAAAACAGGGAATCGCTTATTCCCGAAATAGCACTTCAAATCATCCAGCTTTACCAGGATTATAAGCATATCCTGACGGTACATTTCAAATCACCGGTATTGCCCGACCCGGAAGTAAGGAAAAGTGTACTTGAACTGATGAAAAATTACACCAAGTCGGATATTGATCTGAAGGCAGAAATTGACGAATCGCTGATCGGCGGATTCGTGCTTTCGTGGCAGGATAAGCAATATGACGCAAGTATCCGCAGGGAAATTGAAGAGATGCGCAATTCAATTGCAAAAGTGAATTTGTACAAAACAGGATTTTAATAAGAAAACAGACTATGGCTGAAATCAAACCCGCAGAAGTTACCGCGATTTTACGCAGGGAACTGGCCGGTTACCAGAGTGAAAAGGAACTTGAAGAGGTCGGCACCGTATTGACCGTAGGTGATGGCATTGCCCGCATCTATGGAATGAATAACGTCGAAAGCGGCGAGCTGATCGAATTTGAGAAAAACGGGCTGAAGGGCATTGTGCTGAATTTGGAAGCTGACAATGTCGGAGCCGTTTTACTTGGTGATTATTTTGAAATCAAGGAGGGAGATATTGTAAAACGTACCCGCCGGATTGCCTCGATCGAAGTAGGAGAGGGATTGCTCGGACGCGTAATTGATACCCTGGGAGAACCCATCGACGGAAAGGGAAAAATCGAAGGCGTACGGTATGAAATGCCCCTGGAACGCAAGGCTCCCGGTGTCATCTTCCGCCAACCGGTTAACCAGCCACTACAAACCGGAATCAAGCCCATTGATGCCATGATCCCGATCGGCCGCGGTCAGCGCGAACTGATCATCGGTGACCGCCAGACCGGGAAAACGGCCATTGCCATTGACACCATCATCAACCAGAAAGAATTTCACGCCAGGGGAGAAACGGTTTTTTGCATTTATGTAGCGGTTGGTCAAAAGGGTTCAACTGTGGCCAATATCGTGAAGACCCTTGAAGAAAAAGGCGCCATGGCCTATACCGTCGTGGTCTCCGCTACCGCATCCGACCCGGCCGCCATGCAATATTATGCTCCTTTTGCCGGAGCCGCCATCGGCGAATTTTTCAGGGATACGGGTCGTCCGGCTCTTGTTATTTATGATGATCTTTCAAAACAGGCCGTTGCTTACCGCGAAGTCTCCCTGCTGCTCCGCCGTCCCCCCGGACGCGAAGCCTATCCCGGCGACGTATTTTACCTTCACTCCCGCCTGCTCGAACGGGCTGCCCGGGTTATTTCTTCCGATGACATTGCCCGTCAGATGAACGACCTGCCGGCCAACCTGAAGGACATGGTGAAGGGGGGCGGATCGCTTACGGCTTTGCCCATCATCGAAACCCAGGCCGGTGATGTATCGGCTTATATTCCTACCAACGTGATATCGATTACCGACGGTCAGATCTTCCTGGAAACCGGGTTGTTCAACGCCGGAATCCGCCCTGCCATCAATGTGGGTATTTCGGTTTCCCGCGTAGGCGGCAACGCCCAGATCAAATCAATGAAAAAGATTGCAGGGACCCTTAAACTCGATCAGGCCGAATACCGCGAACTTGAAGCCTTCTCCAAATTCGGTTCCGATCTCGATGCCGCCACCAAGGCCGTGCTGGATAAGGGAGCCCGCAATGTGGAAATCCTCAAGCAGCCTCAGTATTCTCCCATGCCGGTTGAGAAACAGATCGCAATCATTTATTGTGGAACCAAGGGATTGCTCAGGAATATTGCAGTGAGGAATGTGGGAAACTTTGAAATTGAATACCTGCATTTTATGGAGTTGAATCACCAGTCGGTGCTGAATAACCTTAAGGCAGGAAAACTTCTCGACGAGGATCTTAAAACCATGGAGTCGGTTGCAAAAGAGCTGTCCAAAAAATACGAGGATAAGAAATAAGAAAAGGAAATGGCAGGACTGAAGGAAGTACGTATTCGGATTGCATCGGTTAAATCAACCCAGCAAATCACCAATGCCATGAAAATGGTGGCGGCCTCCAAGTTGCGTAAGGCGCAGACTGCCATTATAAAATTGCGTCCCTATGCTGCCAAACTGAGGGATATTCTGCAAAATCTGAGTGCAACGATTGACAATTCCGACGAAAACGTATTCTCCCAGGAGCGCAATCCTGAAAAGATTCTGCTGGTCGTCATTGCGTCTAACCGCGGGCTGTGCGGCGCCTTTAACTCCAACGTCATCAAGATGGCCTTAAGCCTTACTGCAACCACCTATCGTCAGCAGTTCAGTCAGAACAATGTAAGTTTTATCACCATCGGACGAAAAGCTACCGAGTACTTCCGTAAGCGCAAATTCAATGTCATTGAATCGCATGATGAACTTTTTGACCAGCTTACCTTTGACAATGCCTCCGTTCATGCTGAAAAGATGATGAAGAGTTTTGCCGGGAAGGAATACGACAGGATTGATTTGATTTACAATCAATTCAAAAATGCGGCCGTTCAACGTTTGATCGTTGAACAGTACCTCCCCATTGCCCCAGTCCAGGCGTCAGCCCAGGTTCCGGCAACCAAAGTGGAGTCGGATTACATTTTCGAACCGGATAAGGAGACCATTGTGCGTGAACTGATCCCGAAAAATTTGCGTATTCAGCTGTTCAAAGCGGTCCTTGATTCATTTGCCTCCGAACAGGGAGCCAGGATGACTGCCATGCAAAAGGCCACTGAAAATGCAAAGGACCTCCTGCGCGATCTCAACATTTCTTACAACAAGGCACGTCAGAACGCCATTACCAACGCCATCCTCGAAATTGTTTCCGGGGCTGAAGCGCTGAAGGGATAAGTTCCCTTCAAACCGCTAATCCACAATTGCAATTCGCCTTACAACTATTCCCGCATCTGACTTCAGTCTCAGGAAGTAGTACCCTTTGGAGAAGTCAGACAGGTCGAATTTCATTTCACCCGAACCATTGGTTAACTTGGCAGAAATAGTTTTTCCGCTGAGATCAATCAGGGAGATCTCGGCCTCCGTATTCAAAGTATTTCCAAATGACACCTTGAATACTCCCCTGGAGGGATTTGGGTAGACAACCATGCTGTTGTCTTTATGTTCACCAACCGCTGTGGCTAAAGAAGCAGTAAATGAACCGACCATTCCCATGGCTGCGTGCGGGGTGCAAACGTAATTGTAATCGCCAGCCAGCAGAACGCGGTACTCAAAGGAATGGTTTGCTGTATTGATATTTGCATCCCAGCTGGAAGCCCCTCCCGGGATCACCCCGGATGTAGTGGTGTGACTTCCATTATCCCATACCCAGCGAACAGTATCGCCAACCGCTACATTCAGGGACGAAGGGTTAAAATAATAGTTTCCAACATGTACGATGTGCTTGATGGCATATGTGTCTGCATGATAACCAAGTAAAAGGATAATGAGGCCTGTTATCATTAAACGGAGATATTTTTTCATGGTAGATATGTTTAAATTATAATTATTTGGACTAAATAAAAACAAAGGTACAACATGTTGACTTAAAAGTCAAAAATTATTATTGGAAATATTCATTAACTTTGTATTTATTCAAATCAAATAAATTATGATCACCAAAAATGTTGAAAAAGCGATAAACGAGCAGATCAAACGCGAGGAGCACTCTTCACGCATATATCTGTCAATGGCCTCATGGGCTGAACGGAATGGTTTCCCGGGTGCATCCAATTGGCTTTATGTACAAACGGAGGAGGAACGTATCCATATGCTCAAACTGGTTCATTATCTCAACGACCGCGGCGGAACTGCTGTCATTCCGGCCCTGGAAGCGCCCGATGCAAAATTCAAATCGTTGCCCGATGTATTTCAACAGGTATTGAAGCATGAGGAGTATATCTCTGCCTCAATCAATGAACTCTATGCCACCTGTACCAAGGAGAAGGATTTTACAACGGCAAACTACCTGCAGTGGTACATTACCGAACAAATTGAAGAGGAGAGCACCGTGCGAAATATTCTCGACCAAATCAAGCTGGCCGGGAGTGATAAAGGTGGTCAATTTATGATGGATAAGGAATTTGCGACCATGGCCGCTGCCAAAAGAGCGGCCCTTGCCCTGAGCGGCGGTGCTAACGCAGTAGTTTAACGAGTTTGTTGTACCAGGTTCGGCCATATTTACGAATCAATGCTCCTTCCAGGAACTGGTAAAGGGGTATTTTTTCATGATATCCTTTCGCCAGGGCCTTCTGGCAGATGGGCCATTTGTGATAGTTGAGCAGGTCGCTGACCTGGGTTGATTTAATCCGGATGGGATAAAGGTGACAGGAAATGGGCTTTGCAAAAGGGATTTTTTTCTCCTGGAAGGCCTTTTCAATGGCACACCGGGCAATTCCATCCTCAAAATAGACAAAGGCACACTCCTTCCCGTGTATCAGCGGTGTGACAAATTTTCCCTCGGCATCGTAATCGAACACCCCCATTTCTTCCACCTCCGTTATTCCTTCAGGAACCATGAAGGGTTTGATCTCATCGATATAATCTTCAAGCAGGGAGATCTCCTCCTCGTCAAGGGGCGCTCCGGCGTCACCCTCCACGCAGCAGGCACCTTTGCACTTTGCCATGTCGCAGCAGAAGAAGGTCTCTTTTATTTCATCGGAAATTATTGTGTTTTCAAGGAGGATCATATCATTACAATTTTGATATCATGGTACGTGATGGTTTATAGCGCCGCCAGAATTTATACCTTGTAATGGAGGTGTAATAAAAAATTTGCCGGATGCCAGGAATTCGCAGAAGGTAGTGATAAATACGATAAGAAAGGACCATCACGGCGAAGGTAAGGATCCAACCTGTAAGGGAAACTCCCAACCTGGCCCAGCCATTGTCAGATGGAACGGTGATCAACCGGCCTACCCCTTGCCAGAACCAGACCATGATCCCCATATTGATCAGGCACATGATGCCGATGATATACCCATGGGCTGTTTCGATGGCCCTTTTGGGACAGTTGTTCATGCAACGCATGCAGCTTTCGCAGCGGTATGACCAGAAGGGCCGGTCATCCACCTTCAGAATAGCCTTCACCGGGCAGTTGTCAATACAAATATCGCAGTTATCACAGGCATTCGTTGCGTAAAAAGATTTGGCCAGAATGAACCGCCCGACGAAAAAATACCCGATGCTTACCGGTGAGATCAGCAGGTCCTGGATGATGTCGCGGAAAGCGGTGTAGACTTTTTTCCCGTCAAGAATTTTGGACGCAAAGGTGATGGTTATCTTTTTACAGTGCAGGTAGATCGATTCGACCACCTTTTCCTTCACTCCGGGATGGAAGGATATCCAGTTGGATGGCAGATCGACGGAGCGGAGCCCCACAATCCGGTATCCTTTCAACAGCAGCACCAGGGCTGAAAGCCAGAGCGTGATCCCGCTCAGCCCGGGAACGAACCATTTCGAAAGCTTCAAACCGGCCCGGGTATTCATCAGGAACGCCCGGTTCCCTTTTGATCGCGGAAAACGAAAAATAAAATACATCATGGCCGGTGGGTAATTGAACCCGTGGGTGGGAGAGACAAAACCCACCAGCGATGAGGGTGGCGGAGGCTGGATCCTTTTCCGGTCGATTTTTGCAATGTCGTTTGTTTCGACCGGAATATTCCGGCGTGTTGCCGTGTCGGCAAACCATCGTGCAACATTGAGGGCATTGCCTGTGCCGGAAAAAAAGTAAATGGATAAAGGTCGTTCCATGAATTCAATGGGTTGGTGGATTATTTCCCGACAATGGCCACAATTCGCAGCGGGGCTCCGCTTCCTCCTTTTATTTTCATGGGCAGGGCCACAATGTACGCCCCCTTTGCCGGAAGCTGATCAAGGTTTGCTACGTTTTCATACATGGTAAGTCCGGCAGCGCACAGGATGCGATGGGTTCTGAAATCGGTGGATTGTCCGTAGTCGATGCTCGGGGTATCAAGACCGATGGCCTTGACCTTTCGGTGCCCGACAAGCCAGCGGGCCGCATCAGGATCCAATCCGGGGAAGTGGAGGGATTCCACACCCTCTTTACCTTTTTTCAAGGTACCGGTGTATTTCAGGTGATCATCCCAGTATTTTCCGAATCCGGTGTTTAACAGGATGATGGCTCCGTCGGGGATTTTTCCGTTCAGGCGCTCCCAGTTCTCAAGATCGGCAACAGAAACCAGATAGTCGCGGTTACTGGCTGATTGTTTAGTCACATCGAGAATGACACCCGGTCCGTGAAGCTGATCAACGGGAACCTGGTGAATGAATTTCTGGCCCTGTCCGAAATGAACCGGGGCATCAAAATGGGTTCCCCCGTGTTCTTCAGCCGAAAATTTGAAGGAGGAGTAAAAATAGCCCTTCCCGGTCATACCGTAAAAAACAGTATCATGCCTGAAGGGTTCATCTGTAGGCCAGTAAACGGTATTGGTATCGAAATCGTGGGTGAGGTCGATCCAATTTGAGGAAGCCAGTATTTCGGCAGGATCCTTTGGCCTGCAGGCAACAGCCATGATCAGGACCAGGAAAATCATGAAATTTTTCATACTATTCCACTTTCGTATGATCAAAGATAGAAGTTTCCTGTGAAAATCTTTTATTACTGTCAAATGAAAAATTACGGGAAAACAGCGAATATCCGGTCAAACATGGCGTTCATTGGCAAAATGCCACGTTCCCTAAGTCTTTTATGAAAGCATAAAAAATAGATTATCTTTGATTTAAAATGGAACAATATGATTTCCTGCATCATCATCGACGATGAAGCGAAAGCCAGGGAGACCTTTGAAAAGATCGTTCAACGGTATCTGCCTGAAAAGCTTAAGGTAGTTGCCCTGGCCGGATCGGTAAAGGAGGGGGTGTACGCCATTCATAAATTCAGGCCCGACATTGTCTTCCTTGATATTGAGATGCCGGAGGAGAACGGGTTTAAACTCTTCGATTATTTTGAAGCAGTTTTTTTTGAGGTGGTTTTTCTTACTGCCTTTAAAAATTATGCAATCAAGGCCATTCGGTTTTCGGCCTTTGATTATCTGTTAAAACCGCTCGATTATACGGAACTCTCGGAGCTAATTGACAGATATGAGAAGAAGAGAAGGAGTGAAAATAATCAAATAAAGATTCAGGCTTTGCTCAGCAATATTACAATTGGGGCCGACATTGGCTCAAAAATAGCCCTTCCCACCCTGAGAGGCTATCAGATGGAAAAGATCAATCATATTATTTTTTGTGAGGCAGCAGAAAATTATACAAAAATTTATACCGTTCGGGGAGACTCATTCCTTGTTTCACGCACGCTGAAAATCGTCGAAGATATGCTTCCCTCTGAATATTTCTTTCGCATCCATAAATCCCACCTTGTAAATATGAACTTCGTGAAAAGTTATAACCGTTCCGAAGGGCATAAAATCCTTTTGGAGAACGGGGTTGAACTCGAGATTGCCACCAGGAGGAATGAGGAGTTTGTCAAAGCGCTGACCAAAGCTAAGGACTAACTTATGAATTTTCGTGCCGGTGCTTATTTTTTTCTTAAAGTTTTTCTGCAGATTATTGGAGTAGTTGCCTTTGTAGCTATTGCAGTTAATTTATCCGGTCAGAATTATTATTCCCGGAATTTTACCATTGAAGATGGCCTGCCATCGAATACCGTTCGCGCCCTAATCAAGGATTCGCGCGGCATCATGTGGATCGGTACTTCGGCAGGCCTTTGCAGGTTTAACGGACGGGAATTCACCGTATATAACTCCTCCGACGGCCTCGGCGCTGAAAATATCTTCGACATCACCGAAGACAACAAGGGGAATCTCTGGATTGGAGGGATGGGCTGTGGTATTTCCATGTTTGACGGGACAAGATTTACAAATTATGATGAGAAGAAGGGCCTGGTATGCAATGATGTACGGCGGGTATGGTGGTCGAAGAAATTCAATATCCTGCTTGTCGGGACCAACATGGGCTGCAGTGTGTTTAATGGGAAAGCGTTCTATTCCTTGCCGGTAGCAGCAGTCAGTAAAGAATATAAATCATTATTTGTAATCGGATTTGAGGAGAAAAATTACGGTGTCAGACTTTTTAGTTACGGCTTCGGGACTGTTTATTGTTATAACCCGGTAACCCACAAGTTCACCAAAGATACGGCTGGGTCCTTATTGGATATACAACCCAATTGTAATCCGATATCAGGAAAAAACGGGGATACGATCTGGAGTTGGGGAAGGACCAGCATCCAGGTATGGAATAAAAAATGTATTGCAAAGTTTGACAGTTTGGGTCAGGTGTTTCATATGGCCGCAGATGATAAAAAAAATATCTGGATTGCGGCCTGGACAGAATTTCCAACTCCTCCGATGCCGGGAGGATTTTATATGTATGATGGCACAAAGGTAGTTTCTCTTGGTAAACAGACCGGGATCAGCGATCCCGGTGTCTGGACCGTATTCTATGATTCAATATTCCATACCGTATGGGTAGGAACCCTTCACCAGGGGCTTTACAGGATGCCCTTGCCATTTATCGAAAGCTATGGACCATCCTGGTTCGGGTTATCTTCGATGAAAATAAATGCCATTCATGCGGGCCGGGACAACAATATCTGGATCGCCACCTCGAAGGATATCATCAGGAAAAATCCAAATTTGGGATTTTACATATACCCGCGCAACCTGCTCAGGAAGATTCAGTATATTACTCAGTTAAAGTACTTTGATCTGAGCCATATGCAATTTAGGGATAAGGAAGGCTCATTTGAGAAATATAAAAAACTGATTGCCGAAGGGAAATTTCCTTATCCAAACCCGTATCACGCATTTTTCGCCGAATGGTCTGAAGAGCGTATTTTGCCCGCTGGTTCACTTTACAATCCGGCCGTTTATAACCAATCCAGGCAGGATATAATAAAAGAAAGCAAAGACACAACGGTCTTCGGTTTTTTATCTATCGGTGAAGATTCCCGCTACAATGTCTATGTCAAAGCAAAGTATGGACTCATCCGGTTTAGTGATAAAACAAATTATATGAGTCCGGAAGTAATCTCCATTCACCAAAATCATCCACATCATGTTATAGCGTTCGATAAGACAGACACCTTATATTCCTCTTCTTTCTGGGTCAGGGGAATATTCAGGTGTGCCATTTTTCCTGAGGTGAAATATCCTGATCCGTATTTTTTTTTAGCTGGCAAGGGCAACGCACCGGACCGACCGATACGTATGTATTCCCGGGGCAATGAAATCTGGAGTGCAAGCAAGATCGGGGGACTTTATCTTACTTTGGGAAATAAAAATTACGCTTTCTGCAAAGCTGATTCGAGCCTTCCCAGGAGTTTCAATGATCTCTGTTTCGACGGGGAGCACAATGTGATAGCAGGAGCGAACAACGGGGAGGTGTTTGTTTTTCGTTGGGATGGCGAACAATTGAAGCTTCTTTACAAGTTAGACCGGACCACCGGGATTTTAGGGAAAAGCATCCGATGGGTTAAAACCGACAGGCAATCGAACTTATTTATCGGGACTACGGAGGGATTAAACCTGGTTGATCTGAAAGAGTTGTATGCAAAGGGAAAGGCCAGGGTGAGGTTTTTTTCAAGGGAGTCAGGATATGTTGATCCGACTGCTGAATTTTCGGTTGTTGATTCAACCGGTAATCCTTGGATTGCGTCTGAAAAACAGCTTTTCAGGTTGAACCGGAAACTTCTTTTTGACTATACTTCGCATGTGGCAAATCTCTTGCTGACGGGGGTGGAAATCAACCAGGTTCCCTTGGCCCAGGTGGAAGGATTTACTGCTGATCCATGGTTCGGATCCCCGACAGAGAAACTGAAACTGACCCATGATCAGAACAATGTGATGTTTTATTTTGATGCCGTAAATTACCTTGATGCCAATCAGCAGAGGTTCAGGCACAGGCTTTTACCGGTAAACAAGCAATGGAGTGAGTTTTCGTCCGACCGCAAGGCTTTTTTCCCTATGCTGCATCCCGGTCATTACACATTTGAGATTGAATCCTACAGCACCATTGACAATAGTCAAATCAGCCATTTATCCTATGTGTTCGTCATCCTGCCCCCATTCTATGCCACATGGTGGTTCATCTTACTCGTTTCAATTATCCTTGCAGGAATATTGGTTTCAGTATGGATTTTCAGGGTCGGACAAATCCGGAAGCAGGAAAAGCTGAAGGCCAGCATTCAACTTGAGCTCAATAACATGGAGATGAAGGCCCTGAAGGCCCAGATGAATCCGCATTTTATTTTCAACGCCTTGAACTCCATCCAGAGTTATATATTAACCAACAATGTTGACAAGGCCCTCTATTATCTTTCCATGTTTTCAAAGTTGGTGAGAAAGACTTTGGAAAATGCGACCAAGGAGTTTGTCCCCCTTGGAGAAGAGCTGGAATTCCTGAATTTTTATATAGAGCTGGAAAAGATGCGGTTTGAAGGACAATTTACCAATATTATGGAATGTGACGAGGATCTCCCGCTCGACACAACCATGATACCACCTATGATCGTCCAGCCGTTTGTGGAAAATGCAATCAAGCACGGACTTTTGAAACTCAAAGTGGCCGGGGTGCTCCGCATACTGGTTACAAAGGTCAATGAAAACCAGTACCGGGTTATTATCGAAGACAATGGCATTGGCCGCATGAGAGCAGGTGAGCTGAGGAAAAATGAGGGATTGATACACAATTCCAAAGGCCTCGACATCACCAATACCCGGATTCGCCTGTTGAATGAGAACGGAAAGACCGGGAACTTCAGCATTAAAATGGTTGACCTGTTAGATGCTGAGGGACATGCTGCCGGTACGCGGGTAGAGGTAAATCTCCCGCTCGGTTAAATTGTCACCAGCTGTGGCTGAGCCTCCCGGGGAAAAAATGAAGCCTGGCCGTCGGTCGGAGTGTAAAGATTGTTCCAATTTTCCCTGATTGCTTCCCGCTGAGAAAACGAGAGTGTGTTTGGAAGCACTTCGAACTGTATTATTTTAGGTTTGACCGACTGCATGAAATATCGAAATGGGATATTGGGTTCATTGGGCATAAAGTGCTCCAGAATGGTTTGATGTAAGTTATCTGTAACCCCGACAAACCGGCATTTGGATGATGAGAAAACAGCATACACTGCTGAAGAATCCGGCAAATTCAACTTTTCGGGATTTAATAAAACCTGTATTGCTTTATCCATGGTGGCCAATTAATGTGTTGGAATCAGTGAACATAATAAAACTATAACATTTTATGAAGATATGCAAATGTAACAGAATAATTTAATACAGGATAAAAAAATTTGGCCTTGTTCTTTTCCCAGGTATCGAAAACTATTCTGGAAACAATCATCGAACTTAATATGATCTAACAGCAGCATTAAACACATCAAGGAAATATGAGGTTAATTACCGCATGCCGATACGATGAATTTCTCTTAAATATTCTTACTTTTGATGACTCAGTGTACAACGTTAAATCAATTAATATGCAGAGGATATCAGTTGTCAGAATTTTTTGTTTTTTATCGATAATGTTTATTCTGCTCTTCGGCATTAACTCTTTTGCCCGAAATGCGCCCGTAACTACAGCTGCCATTAAACTGGCATGTCCGTCTTCGAGTACAGATGTCCCGATTACGGTTAACGGATTTACCAGTATTTGCGCAGTTACACTCAGGATTGAATATGATCCGACCAAAGCAACTTTTTCAAGTGCAGTCGGAAATTCAGCTCTGGCTGGAATAAGCATCACTTCAACAACCATAAGCCCCACCCTGGCAAAGATTATGGTTGTTTGGGCAGATTTAGCACCCGTCACCCTTCCTGCAAATGCAACACTGTTAACACTTACCATGAATTATATTGGCGGGTCAACAGATTTTACCTTCAACAACACATCCGGCAGTGGTGGCGACTGTGAATATGCGGATGAAGCCGGTTATGCAATGACTGACACCCCCACTGCAAACTTCTATATCAATGGATCAATTAATAGTCTCGCAGTGGGTGCCACAGGCTCGATTACCGGATCAAGCGCGGTGTGTGCCGGAGCAAATGCGGTCACCTATTCTGTTCCGCCGGTCACCAACGCCACTTCGTATACCTGGTCACTCCCTTCCGGTTTTAACATTGTCACCGGCTCAAATACCAATGCAATAACAGTCAACGTTTCAGCTGCTGCCTCCTCCGGAAATATCTCTGTGACTCCATCCAACACCTGCGGTTCAGGAACGCCTTCGCCAAACTTTGCTGTAACCGTAAATCCTGCATTACCTGTCAGCGTCGTGATTGCAGCCTCGGCAAACCCGGTTTGCGCAGGGACATCAGTCACCTTCACAGCAACACCCACCAACGGCGGAACAACCCCTGTTTATCAATGGAAGGTCAATGGTGTCAATACTGGCAGCAACAGTGCAACCTATGCTTATATTCCATCAAATAATGATGTGATCACCTGTGTGCTGACTTCAAATGCAACGCCATGCGCAACAGGTAGTCCGGCGACTTCCAATGCAATAACCATGGTTGTGAATGCGAATCTGCCGGTTAGTGTGGCAATTTCAGCGTCGGCCAACCCGGTTTGTGCAGGTACTTCAGTCACCTTCACGGCCACACCGGCTAACGGTGGCACCACGCCATCTTATCAATGGAAGGTTAACGGGACAAATGCAGGCACCAACATGGCAACCTATACATTCATCCCTGTAAATAATGATATAGTCATATGCATACTTACTTCTAACGCCACATGTGTTTCGGGTAATCCGGCTACATCCGGTGCTGTAACCATGACGGTTAACCCCCTTTTACCTGTCAGCGTTTCGGTCGCCGCTTCAGCAAACCCGGTTTGCGCCGGAACGTCAGTCTCGTTTACAGCAACTCCTATCAATGGAGGAACCGCCCCTTCCTATCAATGGAAAGTCAATGGAACCAATGCCGGTAGTAATATTTCAACCTATTCTTATGTTCCGGTTAACAATGATGCGGTCATCTGTGTGTTGACCTCCAATGCTACCTGCCCGACAGGAAATCCTGCCACATCGAGTGCTGTGACCATGATTGTCAACCCCCTGCTGCCAGTCGGTATATCCATTGCAGCTTCTGCCACTTCGGTATGCCCCGGGACAACGGTAACCTTCACGGCAACCCCCGTCAACGGAGGCTCGACCCCGGTTTATCAATGGAAGGTCAATGGAATCAATGTGGGAACCAACAGTGTCACCTATGCCTATGTTCCTTTAAACAATGATGTGGTTACCTGTATACTGACATCCAATGCAACACCCTGTGCGACGGGAAGCCCGGCTACATCCAACGCAATAACCATGGCTGTCAGTACGAATCTGCCGGTCAGCATTTCGATTGCAGCCTCAGCCAACCCGGTTTGTGCCGGCATTCCGGTCACCTTCACGGCCACGCCTGCCAATGGCGGAACGGCTCCTTCCTATCAATGGAAGGTTAACGGGACAAATGCGGGAACCAACATTCCAACCTATACCTATAATCCTGCAAATAATGATGTGGTTACCTGCCTGTTGACTTCCAATGCAGAATGTGTTTCAGGTAATCCGGCCACATCCAACCCGGTAACCATGACGGTTAATGCCAATCTCCCGGTCAGTGTATCGATTGCCGCCTCGGCCAATCCTGTTTGTGCCGGCACTTCGGTTACCTTTACTTCCACTCCGGTCAATGGCGGCACAGCCCCGGTATATCAGTGGATCGTCAATGGGACCAATGTGGGAACCAACAATGCCACCTATTCATACATTCCGGCCAACAATGACCAGGTTACCTGTGTGCTGACATCCAATGTAACCTGTCCAACAGGAAACCCAGCCACATCCAATGCAGTGACCATGACGGTGAACCCACAACTGCCGGTCAGTGTGTGGATAGCAGCATCTGCAAACCCGGTTTGCCCGGGGAATACCGTCATTTTCACAGCCACACCGACCAATGGGGGCACAGCCCCAATTTACCAGTGGCGGGTCAACGGAACCAACACAGGATCCAATAGCCCGGTTTATACCTATATTCCTGCTGACAATGATGAGGTTTCCTGCATTCTGACCTCCAATGCGGCACCATGCGCCTCTGGGAATCCGGCCACATCGAATGCAATTATAATGACCATCAATTCGAGTCTGCCAGCCAGTGTGGCGGTATCAGCTTCTTCCAATCCGGCGTGTACGGGAAACGCTGTCACCTTTACAGCCATACCGACCAATGGAGGTCCGACGCCCTTGTACCAGTGGAATGTCAACGGGACCAATGTCGGCACCAACAATGCGGTCTATGCGTATGCTCCTGTATCCGGCGATGTGGTTTATGTCGTGATGACTTCAAGCCTGACCTGTGCAACTGGGAATCCAGCCACATCAAACCAGGTTACGATGACTGTAAACCCGGTTCCTCCAGCTCCGCTGGTTACCTCCATCAGTGACACTCTGAGTAGTTCTGCCCCGGATGGCAACCAGTGGTACTTTGAAGGCAATCCCATTTCCGGGGCTACCGGTCAAATTCATGTTGCTACCCTGACCGGCTGGTACTGGAGCATTGTCACCTTAAACGGATGTCAATCCGACACTTCAAATCATGAGTATGTGATTGTAACCGGGATTGAAGAAATCAGGACGACTTCGGTAAAAGTATTTCCTGTTCCAAATAATGGAAAGTTCAAGGTTTCAATTGCAACTCAGACTCCGCAAAGGATGACCCTGGTAGTCTGTAATCGGCTGGGCCAGTGCATTGGAAAACCAATTGAAATAATCGTGAATAATTCTTATGAACAAGAGTTAGATTTCCGCCCTTTACCAGTTGGAGTCTACTTCCTGGAAATCAGAAATTCCGAACAACGGATCGTCCGTAAAATATTGGTCAACAGGTAGTCCATCTTTTTCATTTATTGTTTTTATATCACATTGACATATATCAATCTATTCCTTGATATTTGATAGTGTCATTTTATTATATTACACATAATCAATGAATTAGAATAATATATCGGAATCGCATTGTATGTCGTGTTAGGTTGTTCCAGATTAATTTTTAACTTTGCGCTCATCTCTGTTAAAAGATTCACTATGAGTGCTGAAAGTCTGATTCTTTTCTTTATCGTTGGGGCTTTTCTGGTGGGGTTTGCCATTGTGTTCTCCATTTTTGTTGCCCCAACCTCAACCAATCCTCAAAAAGCCGAGCCCTATGAATGCGGCATTCCCACTGAAGGGCTGACCTGGCTTCAATTCAACGTGGGGTATTATTTGTTCGCCATTATCTTCCTGGTGTTTGATGTTGAAAGTGTTTTCATTTTCCCCTGGGCCGTGGTGATGAAAGAGTTGGGAATGACTGCCTTTATTGAGATCGTCATTTTCTTTTTTGTATTGGGATTGGGCCTGCTATATGCCTGGAAGAAAGGAGCTTTGAAATGGGAATAAAAAACATGAAGGAAGCGGATTTCCGCGATAATGAAACCCTTGAACTTTTTAAGAAATCCGGTGGAAATATCTTACTGACAACGGTTGATGCCATGATTGACTGGGGTCGTTCCAACTCAATCTGGCCGCTGACGTTTGCAACAAGTTGCTGTGGCATCGAAATGATGGCCACCGGAGCTTCCCGTCACGATTTTGCCCGTTTCGGGATTGAAGTTTACCGGGCTTCGCCCCGGCAGGCTGATGTGATTGTTGTGGCCGGAACCGTTGTGAACAAGATGGCCCCTGTCCTCAAGCGGTTATATGACCAGATGTCGGATCCCAAATATGTGATCGCCATGGGCGCCTGTGCAGTTTCCGGCGGACCCTTTTATTATAATTCCTATCACGTTGTGCGTGGTGTCGACCACGTAATCCCCGTCGATGTATATGTTCCCGGCTGTCCGCCACGTCCTGAAGCCCTGCTTTACGGCGTGATGCAACTCCAGCGCAAGATCAAGCTGGAATCGATGTCAAGTCCGAGACAAACTGTTGAATTAAAATAGATAATTTCCCAAGATGGATAACGCAGTATTGAAGGAGCGTATTCTGGGTTTGGTTCCCGACGCAGAATACCAGGAAAATAAACAATTTCTTACCTTCATCATTCCGCCGGCAAAAATGCATGACCTGGCATTCAAACTTAAATCCGAATCCGACCTGGCATTCGATTATCTCTTTTGCCTGACAGGGGTTGACATGGTGAAATTCCTTGAAGTGGTGTACCACCTCGAATCGACCACCCATCAACATCAGCTGGAGCTCAAAGTTCGCACCGATGATCGCGTAAACGGCGCGGTTGATACCGTATGCGACATCTGGAGAACGGCTGAATTTCACGAGCGGGAGATCTTCGACCTGTTGGGAATCCGGTTCACGAACCATCCCGACCTGCGCCGGCTCTTCCTTGAAGAGGACTGGAAAGGGCACCCGCTCCGCAAAGATTATGTTGATGAAGTTAATATCGTAGAACTTTAAGGTATGAAAGAGATCATTAACCTGCCTGTCAAGAATGTTGAGGAGGAGGAATACCATATTAATATGGGGCCGCAGCACCCCTCAACCCATGGTGTATTGCGGCTGGTTGTTTCACTCCAGGGCGAGATCGTCAAAAACCTGAAGCCTCATTGCGGTTATATCCACCGCGGCATCGAAAAGATGTGTGAAAAGGACACCTATCCCCAGATCATACATCTTACCGACCGGATGGATTACCTTTCGGCACACATCAATAACCACGCAGTGTGCCTGCTGGTTGAAAAGGCCCTGGAGGTTGAAGTCCCCGAACGGGTGAAGTACATCAGGACCATCATCGATGAGCTCAACCGCATTGCTTCCCACCAGTTGTGGTGGTGCAGCTTCGGCATGGACATGGGCGGACTGACCTGCTTCTTTTACGGCCTCCGCGACCGTGAAAAAATCCTTGACATTTTCGAGGAATCCTTCGGGTCAAGATTGCTGCATAGTTATTATACCCCGGGCGGACTCATGATGGACATTCATCCTGATTTCCAGAAGAACGTCAAGGCCTTCATTAAATATTTCCGCAAAAAGATCAAGGATTATGATGATCTGCTCACAGGCAACATCATCATGCAACTCCGTACCAAAGGGGTTGGCATTCTTTCGAAGGAAGATGCCATCAGTTATGGTGTTACCGGCCCTTCGGGACGTGCATCCGGTTTTTCATGTGATGTTCGCAAACACCATCCGTATGGCGTTTATGATAAGGCCGATTTCAAGGAAATTCTAGGAACCACGGGCGATACATTCGAACGTTACATGATGAGGATGCATGAGATGCATGAATCAATGAAGATCATCGAGCAGCTCATCGACAACATTCCGGCAGGTGACTATGCTGCCAAGATGAAAGCGGTGCTCAAACTGCCTGCCGGGGAATATTTCCAGCGGGTTGAGGCTGCACGCGGCGAGTTGGGGGTGTATGTTGTGAGTGATGGCAACAAGAGTCCTTACCGCATGAAATTCCGTTCTCCGAATTTTTCAAACCTGAGCGTACTGGATCATATCAGCCGCGGCTGTAAAATCGCCGACCTGGTTGCCATCGGAGGTTCGTTAGACTATGTTATACCGGATATTGACAGATAATAAAACTATGAATTTCAGCATCTACGACTTTACGTCGTTCACACAATGGATCGATAAGTTCCTTTACGACAACCTGCCGGCTTTCTGGGCCGTTGTCGTGGAAATGACCATCATCGGCATAGTAGTACTGCTCTTTTATGCGCTGGTTGGACTTTTCCTCGTGTATGCCGAACGCAAGGTTTGTGCATTCATGCAGAACAGGGTAGGGCCGAACAGGGTAGGCCCGTATGGATTTTTCCAGACCATTGCCGACCTGTTCAAGCTGCTCATGAAGGAGTTGGTGTATATCAAGAATGCAGACAAACTGCTGTTCAACATTGCGCCGTTCATCGTGATCATCGCCTCATTCATGGCCATTGCAGCCATTCCGTTTGCCAAAGGGCTTCACGCCATCGATTTTGACATCGGCATCCTTTACGTGATCGCAGTATCATCCCTGGGCGTGGTGGGAATCCTCTTAGCCGGCTGGTCAAGCAACAACAAGTATTCTCTTATCGGCGCCATGCGGTCAGGAGCCCAGATCGTGAGTTATGAACTTTCGGTGGGCCTGTCGCTCGTTACCATCATCATCCTGGCCGGGACCATGCAGTTTTCAGCAATCGTTGAAGGACAGGCCAACGGATGGTTCATTTTCAAGGGCCATATCCCGGCTTTCATCGCCTTCATCGTGTTCCTGATCGCAAGTACGGCCGAAACCAACCGTGGTCCCTTCGACCTGGCGGAAGCTGAATCGGAGTTAACTGCAGGGTTCCACACCGAATATTCCGGGATTAAGTTTGCCTTTTTCTTCCTGGCCGAATATATGAACATGTTCATCGTGGCCTCCATTGCAGCGACTGTTTTCCTTGGCGGCTGGATGCCGTTCCATGTTGGCGGATGGGCAGGATTTAATCATATCATGGATTTCATCCCTCCATTTATATGGTATATCGGAAAAACTTTCTTTGTGATCTGGGTGATGATGTGGTTCAAATGGACCTTCCCGAGGTTAAGGATCGACCAGTTATTGACCCTGGAATGGAAATACCTTTTACCCATCAACCTGGTCAATATTCTTATCATGGCATTTATCGTATTAATGGGTTGGCATTTTTAGAAAAACTATGAACAGCTTTTTCACATACTTTACAGATATCTTTCACGCGGTTAAATCGCTCCTTACGGGGATGAAGGTGACCGGAAGATACTTCTTCAGCCCCTGGGAGATCGTAACCCAGCAGTATCCGGAAAACCGGAAGACACTGAAAATGTACGACCGGTTCAAAGGTGAAGTGATCATGCCGCACAATGAGCGCAACGAACATCGCTGTACCGGGTGCGGAATCTGCGAGACGGCTTGCCCCAATGGTTCAATTGAGATCCTTCAGGCGAAGATCGACATGCCCGATGGCAAAAAGAAACGCATCATCGACCAGCATATTTACCACCTTGGCATGTGCACCTTCTGCGGACTCTGCATCAAGGCCTGCCCGTCGGATGCACTGGCCTGGGGTCAGCAGTTCGAACATGCGGTATTTGACCGGTCGAAACTGACCAAAATCTTGAATCAACCCGGATCATCCATCATTAAAGATATTGTAGAATGACACCAAATCAATTGATGTTTGCGATCTTCTCGGCAGTCATTATCATTTTTTCCATTTTGACTGTGACCAGCCGGCGCATCCTACGGTCGGCCACCTACCTTTTATTTGTCCTGGTAGCGACCGGCGGTATGTACTTCCTGCTGAGGTTTAATTTCCTGGCTGCCATTCAGCTTACCCTTTATGCAGGTGGGATTGTGGTGCTGATCATTTTTTCAATCCTCCTTACCAGTCATATTGCAGAAAAACTGGAAGCACCGAGCCTGAAAAAAATAATCCCGGCTTTTTTAGCGGCTGCCGGGGGTGCCCTGATTACCATTGCAACCATCCTTCAGCATACTTTTCCTGCGGCGGTTGCATCGGGAAGTGAACGTACCGACATCCGCGTGATCGCACGGAGCCTGATCAGTACGGAGAAATTCGGATATGCCCTGCCCTTCGAAGTGATCAGCATCCTTTTGCTGGCCGCCATGGTGGGAGCCATCATCCTTGCAAAGAAACGGAAAGATTAATAAAATAACACCCAGATAATATGTTCGAAGGCGTACCATTAACCTGGTTTTTGATTACCGGCACCATCATGTTCTTTGTCGGTATTTATGGATTCCTGGTCAGGAAAAACCTGATCACGATCCTGATGTCGACCGAGTTGATCCTGAATTCAGTCAACATAAACTTTGTTGCTTTTAACAAGATCCTTTACCCGGATCACCTGGAGGGGATGTTCTTCAGTATTTTCATCATTGCAGTTGCCGCAGCGGAAGCATCGGTGGCCATCGCCATCATCATCAACATTTACCGCCGACTGGTCGACATCAATGTAGAGAAGATGAATGAAATGAAATATTAGGGGTTAGGAATTAGCCAATAGCCATTAGGGAAAAAGAAAGCCCCAATGACCAATGGCCAAAGCCTGATGCCTTTTTTAAAGCAAACGAGCGAATAATAAACGAATACAATTATTAGAATAACACCGTAATTCTGACCGTATATGATCGATTTCTCTTACACCGTCTGGATCCTGCTGATTCCCCTGATCATGTTTGTGGTGGTCGGCCTGTTCGGGAACCGTTTTAAACCGCTGGTTTCGGGGATAGCCGGAACTGCAGGCCTGTTTGTCATGTGGATCCTGTCACTGGTCACAGCATACAAGTACTTTTTTGTACTTGAAAAGGCCGCCGATGGCACCTTTCAAAAGTTCCTGGCCTTCAATATGCGCTGGCTGAACCTGACCGACACCCTGCACATCGACATGGGCGTTCTTCTTGATCCTATATCCATCATGATGCTGATCGTGATCACTACGGTGTCATTCATGGTTCATGTTTACTCCATCGGTTATATGGATGGTGAAAAGGGGTTCATGCGCTTTTTTGCAACCCTGTCGTTGTTCAGTTTCTCGATGCTTGGACTGGTAGTGGCTACGAACATCTTCCAGATGTACGTATTCTGGGAACTTGTCGGTGTCTCCTCCTACCTGCTGATCGGATTTTATTATACCAGGGACTCGGCCGTATCGGCCTCCAAGAAAGCATTTATTGTTACCCGGTTTGCCGACCTGGGTTTCCTTATCGGGATCCTGATGCTTTCATTTTCTACCGGGACCTTCGATTTTCTGACACTGACAGGAGCCAACAGCCCTGCATTCACTGCCGGGAGCGGAATCGTTTTCCTAGGATTGTCAACCATGACCTGGTCGATGATCTTCATTTTCATGGGCGGTGCAGGTAAATCAGCCATGTTCCCGCTACACATCTGGCTCCCCGACGCCATGGAAGGCCCAACACCCGTGTCGGCCCTTATCCATGCCGCCACCATGGTTGTTGCCGGTGTTTACCTTGTGGCCCGACTGTTCCCCATTTACATTTTCGCCGCCCCCGTGGCCCTGGATGTGGTCATGTATGTCGGGGCCTTCAGTTCCATTTTTGCAGCCATCATCGCCTGCACGCAATTTGATATCAAACGTGTCCTGGCATACTCCACCATGTCACAGATCGGCATGATGATGTTCGCCCTGGGGGTTTCAGGTTATGGCAGCCATGAAGGACTGGGATACATGGCCTCCATGTTCCACCTTTTCACCCATGCCTTTTTCAAATCATTGCTGTTCCTCGGAGCCGGTGCCATTATTCATGCTGTTCACAGCAATGTGATGAACGAGATGGGCGGTTTGCGAAAATATTTACCCATTACCCATGCAACTTTCCTCATTGCCTGCCTGGCCATTGCCGGAATTCCGCCGTTGGCAGGATTCTTCAGCAAAGACGAAATTCTTGCTGCGGGTCATGAAAGAAGCCTGATGTTATACTGGGTTGAAATGATCGTTTCGGGGCTGACGGCCTTTTATATGTTCCGCCTTTATTTCTCGGTGTTCTGGGGGCATGACAGGCATTATCACCACACCCCGCATGAAGCGTCGAAATTAATGACGATCCCCCTGATGCTCCTCGCCGTGGGGGCCCTGCTTGCCGGTTTGATTCCATTTTCAATGTTTGTCTCATCCGACCGCATGCCATTCCATTCGGAGATTGAACTGGGAATCGCCATTCCTGCCGTCCTGGTTGGTCTTGCCGGTATTATTACCGCCATGCTGTTTTACCGCAAAGAGACCAACCTGCCTGATAAGATATACAATGCCCTGGGAGGATTCTCGACAGCCGCATACCATAAATTTTATATTGATGAAGTTTATCTTTTCATCACAAAGAAGATCATTTTCAACTATGTCTCCCGTCCAATCGCCTGGTTCGACCGCCATGTCGTAGATGGGGCCATGAATGGAATATCTTTTGTGACCAACGAAGCATCCGACCGCATCAAGCGGTTCCAATCGGGTCAGCTCCAGCAATATGCACTCGTATTTGTGTCGGGCGTGGTGTTGCTTACCTTGTTATTCACCTATTTAATGACCAACTAATACCATATAAGAATGAGTATTCTGACACTGTTTATCATTATACCGGTTCTCACCATAATTGGTATTTTATTCAGCAAATCCCACATGCAGGTAAAATGGGTTGCTGTGGTGGGGATGGGCCTCCAGTTGCTGAGCGCCATTGGGTTGATCCTACTTTACCTGGCCGAACGGAGAGCCGGCAACCTGGCCGAAGTCCTTTTTGTCCAGGATAACGTATGGTATCAAACCCTCAATATCCACTTCTACGTTGGAGTTGACGGGGTATCGGTTGCCATGATCGGACTGACGGCCCTGGTCGTTTTTGCCGGTATTTTTGCCAGCTGGGATGTTGTCGACCTGCCGCGCGAGTTTTTCACCTCACTCATATTGTTGGCCTCGGGGGTATTTGGCTTCTTCATCTCCCTCGACCTTTTCACCATGTTCCTCTTTTATGAACTGGCTGTGATCCCGATGTATCTTCTTATTGGAATCTGGGGAAGCGGTCCGCGTCATTATTCGGCCATGAAGCTTACCCTGATGCTTATGGGCGGATCGGCCTTTATCCTGCTCGGAATCATCGGCATCTATTTCAATTCAGCCCCCAATGGCGGACCTTTAACCTTTGACCTGATCAAAATATCAAAGGAAACGATCCCCATTGATGTACAACGTTTTCTCTTTCCATTCCTTTTTGTTGGATTTGGTGTGCTCGGGGCCATGTTTCCCTTCCATACATGGTCACCCGATGGTCATGCCTCGGCACCTACAGCAGTTTCGATGCTCCACGCCGGGGTTCTGATGAAACTGGGCGGATACGGATGTTACCGCGTTGCCGTGTTCCTTCTTCCCGAAGCTGCCCATCAGCTTGGTTGGATATTCCTGATCCTGGCCACGATCGGGGTCATTTACGGAGCACTCGGAGCCATCTGGCAAAAAGATCTTAAATACATCAATGCCTATTCTTCAGTGAGTCATTGTGCCCTGGTACTCTTCGCCATCCTGATGTTCAACCAGACTGCCATGAACGGCGCCATCATGCAGATGATCTCTCACGGAATCATGACAGCCCTTTTCTTTGCCCTTATCGGGATGATTTACGGGAGAACGCACACCCGCTTCATCAATGAGATGGGCGGACTGATGAAGGTGATGCCGTTTCTTGCTGTGGCTTATGTCATTGCCGGTCTTGCCTCCCTCGGACTCCCGGGTTTCAGCGGGTTCGTTGCCGAAATGACCATTTTCGTAGGCGCTTTCCAGAATGCGGATACCTTCCATCGCGTTGCCACCATCATTGCAGCCTCCTCCATTGTGGTTACTGCCGTGTATGTGCTCCGCGTTGTTGGAATTCTTTTACTGGGAAAAATCAAAAATGAACAATTCGAAATGATTACCGATGCCAAATGGTACGATAAAATAAGCGTAGTTGCCCTGATCTTCGGGATCACCTTCATCGGGATGGCACCACTCTGGCTTTCGGATATGATTACAGGAGGACTGGGCCCCATCATGCATAAACTGATGGCTGCAGGCCCGATACTCCATTGATTTATGATTTACGATTTATTAAGTAATTAAAAAGTACTGAACGATGCTGATAATGAGACATGAATTGCTGCTGATAGCCATCACAGTAATCTTATTGATTGTCGAAATTTTTCTGCCCAATACACAGAAACATAAGATTATTCTGCCGGCCATCCTGATGATGGCAGCCGTGACAATCCTGGGTTTTCTCCCCGGAACGCCCGGTGTCCTGTTCGGAGGCATGTTTCAATCGACCCAGCTCACCATGATGCTCAAGAATATCCTGAATATTGGTGTGCTGATCATTTTTATACAATCGGTTGACTGGCTGAAACAGGAGCAGAACAAGGAAAAGGTAAGCGAATTTTTCCTGCTGATGCTTTCCACCCTGATTGGGATGAACTACATGATTTCTTCCGGCGATTTTTTGATGTTTTACATCGGGCTCGAATTGGCTACCATTCCGATTGCCGCCCTGGCTGCCTATGAACGTATGAAGGAAAAGTCGGCCGAAGCCGGGGTAAAGCTGATCTTCACCTCCGCACTTTCGTCGGGTATTTTATTGTACGGGTTATCGATGATTTACGGTACCACCGGAACGATGTACTTTGCTGATGTTGCCCCTATGATTACAGGGACCCCGCTTCAGATTCTGGCCTTTATTTTCTTTTTTGCAGGGATGGCATTTAAAATTTCCCTGGTTCCTTTCCATCTTTGGACGGCCGATGTGTATGAAGGGGCCCCTGTGAATGTGGCCTCCTATCTTTCGGTGATCTCCAAGGGAGCCGCTGTTTTTATTTTCACTATCATTCTCTACACGGTATTTTACAAGATTGCAGTGATGTGGAGCGAGTTGCTGTATGGCATTGTCATCCTTACCATTACCGTTGGGAACCTCTTTGCCATGCGTCAGCAAAACCTCAAGCGTTTCCTCGCATTTTCGTCCATCGCGCAGGCTGGTTTTATCCTGCTGGGTATTATCGGGCAAAGCCAGCTTGGAATGACCACGGTCATCTATTTTGCCCTGGTGTATATCTTTTCGAACCTCGGAGCCTTCGGTGTTGTGGGAATTATTTCAAACCGTACCGGGAAAGAGAATATCAATGACTACGACGGACTCTACCGCACCAACCCGAACCTCAGCCTCGTCATGATGCTTGCACTCTTTTCATTGGCAGGTATTCCGCCACTGGCCGGGTTCTTTGGTAAGTTCTTTCTTTTCACCGCAGCTGCAAAACAGGGATATTACATCCTTGTTCTGATCGCCCTGATTAACACGATCATCTCCCTGTATTATTATTTACTGGTGATCAAGGCCATGTTGCTGAACAACAGCGACCAGCCGATTGCCAAATTTAAAAGTGACGGATATACCCGCCTGGGGCTGCTCATGTGTGTGGCCGGTATTGTGATCATAGGTTTTGCCAGTTCCATTTACGAAATGGTCTTCAACCTGAGCTTCGGATTATATTAATCTTCCCCGATACCAGCAGGCATTGCCTTGCATTGGCAGTAAGGAAAAAAAAGTATTATGGCACTGACTAAAGGAAAGCATATCGTTGCGGAGATCGAAGGGATACGATGCAGCGTAGTTGAAACCGGCGCAACGGAGCAACGGGCTGAGTTTTTGAAAAACCTTCTCCTGTTCAACGAGTATGAGGTGAAGATGGAAAAGGAAAAAGCAAAGGATGGGACTGAACTTTCGACTTATGTAATCGGACTGACAGATCTCCTGTTTAACCCCATGATCGTCGTTTACGAAAAGAAACTTTTCAGGAAGGATGGGTTGACGGTTACACCTGCGTACTGGAATCAATGGCCTGACCATGATCCCCTTCCCTACTGGCAGGTTCAACGGTAATCAACATGCAAAAGTTTGCAAAATATTTTTCCTGGTTTGTAATCCTGCTCTATTTCGTTCTTGGAATTTACGTGCTTGTGAGCCCGCGGTTGCAGTATCTTTCGAAAGAGGTCAGGTACATTTTTGCCATTTTTCTTTTCCTCTACGGAAGCTTTCGAATCGCCCGCCTGTGGACAAAAAACAGGGAGCGAAACGAAGAAGAATAAAATTTGTCAGAACAATAATAATTTTTATACTTTTGTGTTTTAACAAAAGAAACTCCTGATTTTTAGCAATTAAGAGATGAAAAGCCAAAATAGGACCGCAAACCGGTTTATAGGTGCTTCGTGGGTGATCTGCCTCATCATCATGACCTCCTGTGGTGGGAATCCAAACTCTAAAAACACGGATACTCCTACTGGCGGAACAATCAAAGTAGGAATCGACGATTCTTACCACCTGCTCGCTGAGGCCGAGGTTTTCACTTTTGAGACAGTGTACAAGTATGCCCACATCGACACCATCTTCAAAACAGAGGCCGATGTGATCAATGATTTTATGAATGATTCCGTCCCCATGATCATTGTCAACCGGAAGCTTTCTGTCGAACAAATGGCCTATCTGAGGGAAAGGCAATATATTCCAAAAACGACAAAAATTGCCATTGATGCGATTGCGCTCATCGTAAACAGGGAAAACCCGGATACTTCGATGTTTTATCAAAGCATCAAGGATATTTTTCAGGGCAAAATCACCTCCTGGAAACAGATTAACAGCAAATCCAAGCTGAAGGACATCAGGGTGGTATTTGACAACTTCAAATCGGGGAACCCGCGTTATTTTAAAGAAAAATTTGCCATCGATTCATTTCCCTCCACCTGTTCGGCCGCTAACAATAATTCGGAGGTGATCAATTACGTGGAGAAAAACAAGAACGCGATCGGGGTGATCAGTGTGAACTGGATCAGTGATCCCGCCGATACTGTTTCGCATAATTTTCTAAAGAGATTTAAGGTTGTTGGCATTGCCCTTGAAGGCGATAATGATCCGGGAACTAAATTTTATAAACCCTATCCCGGATACATTGCCGAGGGATCTTACCCCTTCACCCGTGATGTATATTGCATTAACCGCCAATCGTATACCGGATTGGCTCATGGATTTTCATCATTTCTCGCAGGAGAAAAGGGGCAGTTTATTGTCCTCCATTCCGGACTCGTACCTGCTGCAATGCCTGTAAGGTTAGTTGAAATTAAACATTAAAACAGAGGAGAACCAAATTATGCCCAGATTTACCAGACCGGTTGTTGTCGTTGTCGCCCTGATGCTGTTATGTGCTTTTTCTTCCCGGCTATATTCGCAGGACCTGAATACAGCCATCAAACTTACCAAAAGTGAACAGTTCTCCCTTGCCGCTTCGATGTTCAAACAATTAATCCAGCAAACGCCCACCAATGGCGACATCTACTATTACTACGGCCGCAATTGCATGGAAAAATACAATTCTGATACACTCAATGTGTCCTTCCAGGAAAAGGTTGATTCAGCGAAAGCGATTTTTGAACTTGGCATCAGGCAGGACCCAACGAATCCTTTGAATTTTGTTGGATTGGGAGGCTTGAAGATGATCAGAAAAGATATTCCGGGAGCGAAAGCTGAATTTGACAAAGCGCTTGCATTGTTGCCATCCAAAGCAAACAAAACGATTAAAATGGCGCCCGACCGGCAGTCTAAGATCCTGGTCCAGATAGCCGAATCGTATGTCACAGCAGGTGTCAGGGATACAGCCAGCGCCTTTTCCTATATTCGTACTGCAGAAAAACTTGATCCGAAGAATCCGGAGCTATATATCGTCAAGGGTGACATTTATTTCTACCTGCTTAATGACGGATCAAAGGCCATTGCCAATTATAATGCAGCCCAGAAGCTGGATCCGACCTCTCCCGAAGCAAAATTGCGCGTGGGACAATTATGGCTAAGGGCAAGACAGTATACCACCGCGTTGCAGTACTACCAGGATGTTGTTAAAATGGACTCCACATTTGCCCCGGCCTATCGTGAACTTGGCTCTTTGCTTGCTCGTGCCGGACGTCCGGAGGAGGCCAAAAAGAATTTCGCAAAGTTCCTGGAACTTTCCCGTAATACGGCTGCCCGCAAGCAGTACGTAAATACTCTGATCGAATTGAAGGATTACAATGAAGCCATCAGTCAGCTGAATGAAATTCTCAAGGTGGATATCACCGACAATGATGTAAACAGGGCGCTGGCCTATTCCTATTTTGAGACACAGCAATACGACAAGGGACTGGAGTATATTAAAAAGTTCATTTCCAATGCAAAACCTGAGAAGATCCGCTCCCTCGACTATGCCTATTATGGCCGGTTACTGGCCAAGACCAAGCAGGATTCGCTTGCTTCTGAACAACTGATGAAAGCATATTCACTGGATACATCGAAAACTGAGCTTATTTCAGAAGCCGCCCTGTGTTATACCAGGGTTAAAAAATATGATAAAGCCAAAGAACATTATGAACTGAAGATTGCCACAAATAAGGCTGTCCCCATGGATTACTATAACCTGGGAAAAGTTTACTACAGTCTTCAGGATTATGTGAAGGCCGATACCAACCTGGCCATTTTCAATGCCCTTCAGCCCGAGTACATACCTGGCTTCGCATGGCGGGCACGAACCAAGTCGAACCTTGATGTAAAGGATGCGAAAGGGTTCAATACAACCGGTTATGCAGTTCCGGTTTACGAAGGACTCATAGAAAAAACCCAGATTGATACGGTGAAATACATGAAAGAACGTTTTGAATCATTTGATTATCTGGCATTCTACCATTACGGCCAATGGTCACGCGATCAAAAACTTAAAGATGAAGCCGAAAAAGCTTTGGGATTTTATTTGCGAATGACCGCTGTGAATCCGAATGATGAAAAGGTGGCTGTAGTGAAACCGGTTATTGAAATGTTGAAAACTAAGATCAAATAATATCTATTTGATAACGTATATTATTTTTTTATCTTTGTGGGCCTTTTAGTAAGAAATTCAAATAATTCATTCAATTTTAATCTAAAACTTTTTAACGATGAGCAAGACAAATAAACAAGGCGGAGCCCTTGGTGAAGCCTTAAGGTCAGTGTTTACGGTGGGCGTTATGATTATCGCCTTAATCATTTCCTACATCATTTACAAGTATGTGTTTGGCAATCCACTCTTTTTTGAAGGAGGCAACCCTGAAGGTCACCCGCTTCCCGGCAACTACCTGGCCATTATTTATAAAGGAGGTGTCATCGTTCCGTTCCTGATCACCCTGAACCTGGTTCTCATCATTTTTGCTTTTGAACGTGGCATCACCTTATTCCGTGCAAAAGGAAAAGGCCGTCTCAATGTCTTTGTTAAAGGCCTGCAGCAGAACCTCGACAACAACAAAATCGAAGATGCAATTGTTGCCTGTGACAAACAAAGAGGATCATTGGCCAATGTAATGAAAGCCGGTTTGATGCGTTACCGTGCATTGCAGCATGATACCACCCTGGAAAAAGATCAGAAAATTCTTGCCCTCCAGAAGGAATTTGAAGAAGCTTCCGCACTCGAACTTCCGATGCTGTCAAGAAACCTCGTTATCCTTTCGACCATTGCCTCCATCTCCGTGTTAACCGGTCTTATGGGAACTGTTATCGGGATGATCAAGGCATTCGGTGCTTTGGCCCAGGCCGGCGCTCCCGATGCCCTTGCCCTTGCAAACGGTATTTCTGAGGCCCTTATCAACACAGCATTTGGTATCTTCGGATCATTGTTGGCTATCGTGTTGTATAACTTCTTCTCCACCCAGATCGACAGTTTCACCTATAAAATTGATGAAGCCGGATTTAGTCTTGTTCAGTCATTTGCTGCAGCAACCAAATAGTTAAAAAGAAACCAATATGCCAAAAATTAAGCAACCGGCACGAAGTCCGCACATAGACATGACGCCTATGGTGGATTTGTTTTCCTTGCTGCTGACATTTTTCATGTTGACCACCTCGTTTCGCCCACAGGAAGCCGCGCCCATTGAAACCCCATCTTCGGTTTCGGAAAAGCAGGCCCCTGACAATGATATCATGACGATTTACATTGCAAAGGACGGGAAGGTTTTCTTCAACATCGACAATGGCAGGGATACTTCAACCCATTTCAGGGAAAAACTGCTTCAGAAAATGGCCGAACAGTATAAGCTGACCTTTACTCCGAAGGAGCTTGATAAGTTCAGTAAAATGGCAGGATTCGGAATGCCGATCAAGAACCTGAAGGCATGGATTGATGCTACGGAACCCAAGGTGCGCGACAAACTCCAGGAAGGAATTCCGATGGATTCAATTGACAATCAGCTGGCATGGTGGGTTCGTATGGCCCGATTGACCAACCTGAGCGCCGAAGTGGCCATCAAGGGAGATGCCGAAACGGACTACACCAAGGTAAAGAAGATCATGGACCTGTTGCAGGACAACAAGGTAAATAAATTTAATCTCGTTACCAACCTCCAGAAGGACGAAGCTTCTGTAAAGGACATACCTAAATAAGGTAACAAGATTTTAATCCCTAAAAGATAAAACCAGTATGGGTGAAATAATAGTTGAAGAAAAAGGGAAAAAGGGTGGTAAGCGCCATGCGAAGAAACACAGCACCCGCATCGATATGACCCCCATGGTCGACCTGATGTGCTTGCTCATTACCTTCTTTATGCTCACCACGGCTTTTAGCAAACCCAAAGTCATGGTCATTACCATGCCTGAAAAAACGGATGACCCAACCGATAAAAACCGACCGGAAATTCCGAAAAACAGAACCTTGAATATTTTGATTACAGAGGGTCATAAAGTCTATTATTACATTGGCATTGCAGACCCGAAAAAGCCTAAGGAATTGCCTCAGCTTGTCAAGACCAACTTCAGTAAGGACGGGATCAGGAAATTCTTGTTGATCAAGAACAAGGACCTTTTCACAAAAATTGCTGAATACCGTGATAAACGGATTACAGGGAAGACGGTAGTGGCAGATACTACAGCCGATAACGCGATAAAGAAAATGAAAAAAGAGGATCAGAAAGGCCCTATCGTTCTAATCAAGGCTGATGAAAAAGCAAAATATAAGGATATGGTTGATATCATCGACGAAATGGCCATTTGCAACATTGCCAGTTATGCCGTGGTTGATCCATCGCCAACAGAACTGGAAATGTTGAAAACAGCTCCAAAATAATCAGAGATATTGTGGTTAACACGTTAAAAAAATAGTGTATGGCAATTGAAACACAGCATGTAGAACCGCTGGAGGATATTGTTTTCAAAAACAGGAACAAGGAGTATGGGTCATATTACCTGCGTAAAAAGTACAGGAGATTCGTGACCATCTCATTGATCGCCGGTATTCTGTTGATAGGAGTTGTTGTGGCTTATCCACTGATCAATGCCTATATCAATAAAGAACGGCTGATCAGGGAAAAGGAAAAAGAGGTTGGTGTAACCATCGAAAACATTAAGCAGGAAGAAGCACCTCCGCCTCCTCCTCCTCCTCCTCCTCCCGAAGCCATGGTTGAAAAAGTTAAGTTCACGGCCCCTGTTGTTGTAGAAGATACAACAATTGAAGTAAGTATGGCTAACATGGATGATCTGAATAAAAAAGGCAATGTTGAAGCTCCAACCGAAGATGTCGTTGTTGAAGTAAAAGATGAAGGCCCCAAAGTAATTGAAACCCCGCAGCAGGCTGAAATTTTTACCGTTGTGGAAGAGCAGCCAGGTTATCCTGGTGGTGAAGAGGCCCGTATTTCTTACCTTCAGCAGAACATCAAATATCCTGAAGAGGCCAAGGAATTGGGGATCCAGGGTAAAGTGTTCGTGACCTTCGTGGTTGAAGTTGACGGCTCCATCACCGATGTCCGCGTTCTCCGTGGTATCGGCGGCGGGTGCGACGAAGAGGCCATCCGGGTTGTAAAGTCGATGCCCAAATGGGTTCCCGGCAAACAGCGCGGCGTTCCTGTTCGTGTACAATTCAATTTACCGATCAAATTTACGTTGCAATAGAAATCGTGATACGTGACACGTGACGTGTGACAAAAATCAAGGCGAGCCCATCCGGGTTCGCCTTTTTTTTGAACATCCGGATTTGAAAACCACCCGCAGACTGGCCGATGGTTTCTGGTGTATATCATTACCAGATCAGTTGTTGTATTTAAAACCTGTTTAAATCATTGATGGCCTTCATTCAATAATTTAGAACACTTCCAAAAAAAACTTTTTGTAACTTTGTCCTGTTAACTAATTAACAATACAAAATTTACTATGATAACACTTGGAACTCAGGGAAAAAACACATTTCTGGAGGCCGTCAATGTCAAGAGCGGCGCCAATGTGCTTGAATGTTATCAATGCGGCAAATGTGTAAGCACCTGTCCGGTGTCGCAATACATGGATTTTCCACCGCGCGAAATCATGCAGATGATCAAACTGGGGTTGAAAAATGAGTGCTATATGGCAAACTCCCATTGGTTTTGCCTCACCTGTTCAGCCTGTTCAGGCCGGTGCCCGCGGGAAATCGATATTCCTGCGGTTATGGAGGCGGTCCGCCACCTTGCCATCGAAGAGAATTACATCAACGATTCTAAAAAGGTAAAGGAGATCCGTAAATTCCATGAAATCTTCCTTGCCATGATCAAACGGTACGGGCGTAATTATGAACTTCGCATGATGGCCGAGTTCAACATCCGTACACGCAACCTGTTCAAAGATATGCACCTGGCCCCCAAAGCCCTTCTCAAGGGGAAGATACCCCTTGGCGTTAAGCCACTGAAAAGCGCAAAGGCCATCAAGCGCATGTATGAAGTTGCCGAAAAACTGGAAAAGAATAAATAATCTGACCGACGATGAAGAAATTAACCTATTTCCCGGGTTGTTCTGCACATGGTACCAGTGAGGAATTTGACAGTACCCTCAAACTGGTACTCAAAACCCTGGATGTGGAACTGGAGGACATTCCTGACTGGAACTGCTGCGGTGCCACCTCTGCCCATGTGATGACTGAGAACCTGGCCTTAGCACTTCCCTTACGTAACCTGGTACTGGCAGAAAAGCTGGAAAACAGCACCATGGGAATTGCCTGTGCATCCTGCTATCAGCGCATGAAGGTGACGAAGGTGCACTTGGATGGAAATCCCGAACTGGCCAAACGGATCAATACCACCGTGGTCGATGAGGGAACCTACCAGGGGAACGTTGAAATAAAATCGATGCTGCAATACGCCTACGAAGATATCGGACTGGAAATCATAAAAAGCAAGGTGACCAAACCCCTCACTGGATTGAAGGTTGCCTGTTATTACGGGTGCCTTCTTACCCGTCCAAAAAACATCACCAAATTTGATTCACCCGAATACCCTGTTTCGATGGATCAGATCTGTGAAGCCCTGGGGGCTACGGCCACTGAATTTGACTATAAAACCGAATGTTGCGGGGCCTCCTTTTCGATTTCCAACACCGAAGTGGTTGAAAACCTGAGTGGGAAGATCCTGGAAATGGCGAAGGAAAGCGGTGCCCACGCCATCGTGGTAGCCTGTCCACTTTGCCAGTCTAACCTCGACATGCGCCAGCCCGACATTGAAAAGTTGCAGGGGATTAAATACAACATCCCTATTTTTTATTTTACGCAACTCATGGCCCTTGCATTTGGTCACCCGATCGATCAGTTGAGGTTCCCGAAGCATATCATTCCTGTTGAAGGGGCGCTGGCGAACATCGGAAAAGTTGAACCCGTGCCTGAGAAAATCAAAAAACCCATCAAAGCTGTTCAAGCAGAAAGCGAGGTTAAATAATGGCAAGAGTAGGAGTTTTCATCTGTTTTTGCGGCGCAAACATTGCCGACTATGTGGATGTCCCCCAGGTTGTTGAGGAGGTAAAACGCATCAAGGAGGTCAAGTACGCCATTGAATATAAATACATGTGCTCTGATCCGGGGCAGGGTTTGATCCGCGATGCCATTGTGCAGCACAAACTCACTTCAATCGTTGTGGCAGCCTGTTCACCCAGGATGCATGAAAAAACCTTCCGCAAGGCATTGTCCGATGCCGGGATGAATCCATATCTGCTGGAGGTGGCAAATATCCGCGAACATTCCTCCTGGGTTCATCAGAAGGATAAAAAAGCAGCCACAGAGAAGGCCATGGACCTCTGCCGCATGGCGGTGGCCAAATCCATTGCCAATGAGCAATTGCATGAAATTTCGGTACCCGTAACCAAGCGTGCCCTGGTGATCGGCGGCGGAATTGCCGGCATCCAGGCTGCACTCGATATTGCCGATGCCCGCATTCCTGTCGTACTCGTTGAGAAAAGCCCATCCATTGGCGGCAAAATGGCCCAGCTGGATGAGACCTTTCCTACCCTCGACTGCGCCCAGTGCATCCTCACACCCAAGATGGTAGATGTGGCCTCCCATCCCTACATTGAACTCATTCCTTACGCAGAAGTTCTTGAATTGCAAGGATTTGTCGGCAACTACAAGGTCAAGATCAAAAAGAAAGCATCCTATGTGAATTTCAAAACCTGTACCGGTTGCGGCGCCTGCTGGCAGAAATGTCCTGTAAAGGTTCCCAATGAGTACAACATGGGCATCGACAAGCGGAAGGCGATCTATACGCCATTTCCGCAAGCAGTTCCGAACAAGCCGGTCATCGATGCCGAACATTGCACCATGTTACAGAAAGGGAAATGCGGCATCTGCGCCAAAGTTTGTCTGCCAGGTGCCATTGATTACCAGATGCAGGACGAGATCATCGAACGCGAAATAGGGGCGGTGGTTGTGGCTACAGGATACGATATGTGGGATCCAACGCCGTATGAAGAATATGGAGTAGGCCGTTTCAAGGACATCATCACCTCTTTGGAATTTGAGCGCATGGTATCGGCCAACGGCCCTACCAACGGGATCCCTCTTCGCCCATCCGACGGCAAGGTGCCAAAAAATGTTGTTTTCATCAAGTGTGTTGGCTCACGCGACGAAGCCAAAGGTATCGAATACTGCTCGAAAATCTGCTGCATGTACACTACCAAACATACCATCCTGCTGCATCATAAGGTACACGATTCCCATGCCTATGTATTTTACATGGACATCCGTGCTGCAGGAAAAGGGTACGAAGAATTTGTGAAGAAAGCCCAGGTTGACACCGGCACAACATACCTTCGTGGTCGTGTTTCAAAGATATACAAGAAGGGCGACAAACTGATGGTGCGCGGCGAAGATGCCCAGATCGGCCAGGTCGTTGAAGTGGAAGCCGACCTTGTGGTGCTGGCCACTGCCGTAAGCGCTCCGAAAGATAATCCGGAACTTGCCCGTTTACTGGGTATATCATACGATAAATATGGTTACCTGTCGGAAGCGCACCCCAAGCTTCGCCCGGTGGAAACAGCCAAGGCAGGAATCTTCCTGGCAGGTTGCACCCAGGCCCCAAAGGACATCCCAGAAACCGTATCACAGGCTTCAGCTTGTGCTGCCAAGGTTTGCGGCCTCTTTGCCGGCGATACCATGAAGAAGGACCCGATGGTTTCGACCATTAGCAACGAATATTGCTCCGGGTGCCAGAACTGTGTAAAGGTTTGTCCCTATGGCGCCATCGTCACCGATGATGTACCAGTCGGACATGGTTCAAAGGATCTGCGCACTGTGGCAAAGATCAATGAAGGCGTTTGCCAGGGTTGCGGCTCCTGTGTGGCAGTTTGCCGGAGTATGGCCATCACCCTTGCTGGCTTTACTGATTCTCAAATCATTAACGAGATAGTTTCAATCTAATGGAAGCAGAAGTAAAAGATCAACTTGTAAGCATTGAAAAGCCCGAATTGGTTGCCCCTCCCAACTGGGAACCGGTGATCATGGGCATATTGTGCAACTGGTGTTCCTATGCAGGATCGGACCTCACAGGTACATCCCGGATACAGTATCCTCCCAACATCCGCATCATCAGGGTGCCCTGTTCCTCGAGGGTTGATCCGTGGTTCCTGATCAAATCACTGCAGACCACAGCCGATGGCGTACTTGTTTCCGGATGTCATCCGGGTGACTGCCACTACATCAGCGGGAACTATTATGCCCGCCGCCGCTTCCTGGTGACTAAGAAACTGTTGAATTTCGTAGGTTTCCATGAAAACAGGATTCAGTTCTCCTGGGTTTCGGCAGCTGAGGGTCCCAAATTCGCGAAGGTTGTGGCCAAAGTGACCGAAGACATAAAGAAACTCGGCCCGCTTCATTTGTACAAAAAAGAAAATTTCGAAAAGAAATGAACTATACGAAACAGATCCAGGACATTGCGGCGAAGCTTTTTGCTGAAGGAAAGATCGATGTGTTCGTTGGTTACCGTATGAACGGTTTCGACGACAATCAGGTTCCGGTGCTGATTACCGACCCGCAGGATGTGTCCAAACTGGTGTTCACCGATAAATCGGTATTCAACCTGGTAAATTACCTTAAAACCGATCATACCCGCAAAAAAAGGGTGGGATTGGTGGTAAAGGGGTGTGACAGCCGTTCACTCAACCTGATGCTTACCGAAAATCAGGTGAAACGTGAAAACCTATATGTAGTCGGAATATGCTGCGAAGGAGTCGTGGATGAGGCCGGGCAGAAAATACAGAACTGCATGGAGTGCACAGTTCCCGATGCCGTTGTGAGCGATGAAATGCTTGGTACCCCGGCTGGAAGGAGACCCTACAAGGTGAATGTGGATATTGCAGCACTCGCTGAAAAGCCGCTTACTGAAAGAGCCGCCTATTTTGAAGAGATATTCGAAAACTGCATTCGCTGCAATGCATGCCGCCATTCGTGCCCCTTGTGTTACTGCGCAAAATGCTGCATTGACCAGGAGACCTCGACCCTTTATAACGGAGCCAATACAACCTCTGCTGCCTTCCATGCCCTGATGACATGGTCGCTTCACCTGGCAGGCCGTTGTGTTGACTGCCGTAACTGCGAGAAAGCCTGTCCGAGCCACCTGCCGCTGCATCTGCTGCATAAACAGAATGAAAGTGTGATCTTTGAGAATTTCCAGGAGCATATGGCTGGGGTTATTCCCGAAGACAGAGGTGCCTTTTACAAATACAGTCTGAAAGATCCAGATGATTTTATCATGTAATCCGAAGCAGAACTTATGAGCGTTGAAACATTTGTTACCGATAAAGCTGGCTTGCAGAAGTTTTATGAAGCCATCATGGCCGTTAGAGAAACCTATGCCCCGGTAGAAAAATTCGGCAAATTTGATTTTAAGCGGGTGACGCACCTTTCAGAATGCAACCCCGAGTCGCCGATTGCGAAGACCCAGAGCATCAAGCCCTTGTTCTTCCCCCGTACGGCCAAGGTGATGAAGTATGTGGCCACCAGTGCCGGAACCGATGTATCAGAGGTGGATGAGGATCCACTGGCGGTCAAACGGGTTATCCTGGGTGCCAAGCATTGTGATGCCCGTGCCTTGCAGGTCCTTGATAAGGTGTACAACTGGGATTACATCGACACGGATTATCAGAAACGCCGGGAGAATACCCTGATCATCTCCACACGTTGCGATCAAGCCGACACCCATTGTTTCTGCACTTCGCTCGATTATGACCTGGAGAACCTCGATGCCATGGATGTACTTATTGTCCATGGTGCAGAAGATAAAGTCTATATCAAGTCAAGAACTGAAAAAGGCGCAGAACTCCTGAAAACCGATGTCACGCGTCACGCGTCACGCGTCACGGAAGAAGCCGCAGCCCCCGGCCTGAAAAAGCAATACGAAGCCTTTGCAGGCTCCTTCCGGCTTAAGATGGATTATCAGGAGGTTAATGCAAAATTATCGAAGATCTTCGACACGCCTGAATTTGAAAACGTATCAGGTAATTGTATAAGCTGCAACACGTGCGCCTTCGTTTGTCCGACCTGCCATTGCTTCAAGATCTCCGATGAAAAGGTAAAGGATACCGGAGTACGCTACAAAAGCTATGACTCCTGCAACAATGGCTATTTTACCCTGATGGCAGGCGGTCACAATCCCCGTCCGGCTAAGTACCGCCGCTGGAGGCAGCGTGCGATGCATAAATTCGTTTACTACAAGGAACGCTTTGGTGAAAATCTCTGCGTGGGTTGTGGAAAATGTACAATTGCATGTCCGGTGAACATCAGCATTTTTGAGGTGGTAAATCAGGTGACAGGGTAACAAGGTAACAGGGTAACAAGGTAACAGGGTGACAAGGTAACAGGGTGACAAGGTGGATAATTTTTTAATTAGTATTTAGAAATTCAACAATTCAATAATTCTGAGATGGAACAGCTTCTAGTCCCGATGATCTGCAAGGTTGACAAAGTCATCGAGGAAACACCCGACATCCGTACCTACCGCCTGAAATTCAGGGACGAAGGGATGATGGAGAAATTCACCTTTCTTCCCGGTCAGTTTGTGGAATTCTCACTCCTGGGCTCAGGCGAATGTACCTTTTGCATCGCATCCTCGGGTACCCGCAAAGGATATTTTGACTGCTCCATCAAGAAGGCGGGCGTTGTGACTGCCGATATCCATACCAGCCTCGAAGAGGGTGATGAAGTAGGCATCCGCGGTCCGTTCGGGAATTGGTTTCCCCTGGAAGATATCAAAGGAAAAAACCTGTTGTTTGTTGCTGGTGGCATAGGCCTGGCTCCCTTGCGGTCACTCATTCAGTATTGTATTGACAACCGAAGCGATTACAAGGATTTCACCATCCTTTATGGTGCCCGAACTTCTGCTGATCTGTGTTACAAGGATGAAATCAAGGAATGGCAGGATAACAAAAGCCTGAAAGTGGTTCTCACCATTGATAAACCGGAAGAAACCTGGACCACCCATGTCGGGGTTGTGCCTAAAATCCTCGAAGAGGTTGTGAAGCCGGTGATCGAAAACACCAAGGTGATCACCTGCGGTCCCCCGATCATGATCAAATACACCATCCAGTCGCTACTTAAGCTTGGTTTTGCCGATAAAGATATCATAACCACACTGGAAATGAAAATGCAGTGCGGGCTTGGAAAATGCGGCAGGTGCAATATCGGCTCCACCTATGTTTGCAAGGATGGCCCTGTATTCACAAACGAACAGCTGAAGAGGCTGCCCGACGAGTTCTAATCGATTTTTCTCAATAGTAAATCCCAACCTCTCCGCAGGGCGCGCTCTCTGTGTCCTTTTTATCAAGGGTTGTGATGTAATAGAAGTACAGCTGACCTTTCTGAACTGACGTATCGGTAAAGGTCACCGCATCTTTTCCAACAAGCTTGATTACCTGAGGATCACTCCCTCGCTGATACCTGTAAATCCGGTACAGGGTGGAATTTTCCGACACTGCAGGTCCCCATTCAAGCACAGCGCCTTCTGGTGTATTGATGGCCTTCAGATCAGCCGGTGGAATAGGAAGGTCAAGCGGGATATCAATGGTATATATCACAGGATTCAGGCTGATGCCGTTATAGATGTCGACAGTTTGCACCCGATAGGTATAAGTCTTGCCTGGTTTAACAAGGGAATCGGTATAAAAATTCGGGGTCAGCACCGCCTCTTCTGAAGGAAGCCCGATGGCTGGTTTTACATCATTATTATTTCCATCCGATTCGGTCCGGGTAAGCCTGTATCCCTGGATCATGTTCTGGGAAGATTCGCCATTGTGCCAGAATAGTTTTACTTTTTGATTGTCGAGGTATGCATTGAAGACAACCGGGGGATCAGGGAAGGTGGTTTTCAGGGGTCGTATCGATACCGTATTTGAAAATGCACTGAGAAAATGACTTGTATTCTCCGATCTTACGGCATACTGATAGTAATAATACCCGTTCAGAGCCATGCTGGTATCACGGAAAACCAGGGTGTTGCTGTCGTTCCTGACCAGGTCGCCAAGAACCAGCAGTGAATCGGTCAGGCCGTTGCTCCTGTAAATGCGTACTCCTGCCATATTGATATCATTCAGAAGAATGTAAAGTTCTGCCCCGTTTTTAACCCCTTCAGCTTTGAAGATTGCGGGTGTAACCGGTGGGCGGGTATCCATTCCGTAATCAAAAAACACATTGCTCCTGACTGACTGGAAATCAAATTCCCCACAAGCTTGAAGGTAGTAATATTGAACCTTATCGGGGATCACATTGGGATCGATGAAGGATGTATCGGAAGGAGGGATGGTAGTAATCAACTTAAAATCTTTCTGGGAATCCAGACTGCGATAAATCTCTATTTTCTTAACAGAGGAGGGATCTGAAAGTCTCCATGTCAATTTGATACCGAGATACCCGGACACTTTTTCTGCATGGCTCCGCCTGAAAAACACGCGGTGGAACCCGGCTGCATTGGCCATGATCACAGTCCCGGCCCGGCCCTTGTTCCCGTAGTTGTCTGCAGGTACCATGTAACACATCAGCCCTTTCATGGCCAGTGTTTGGGCGGAAGTATCCTGATAAAGGTAATAAGCGGTGTCGTTTTTTGCATAGGTGATCGACCTGCCCGGCATCAACCTGGGTTTCTCATTTTCAAAACAGAACACACTAAATCCATGAGCCGGATTTTTTCCAAACGATTTCCATTTCAGTGAAAGAAGTTTTGCAGTACGTTCCAATCCGGACAGCCTGATGGTATCGAAAATCGGAATAAAAGGCCATTTGACTTCAGCGGAAACATGTTGTTCAAGCATTTCTCCCGAGGTCCCCATTGCGGTGACCCGGTACAGATACATTCCATTCTCCTTGGTTTCCCTGTCGAGGTACATCATTCCAAATGCCATCCTTACGGGGAACGAAAGCACCCAGGAATCAGCCGGCTCAAATACACCCGACTGGTGTGCCTTCTGCCAGAGCTTTTCGAGTTCCTCTTTCGGGGGGGCCGAATTTCCGGGAAACATGACTTTGTATACATCAACCTGGGTGAGAAAATCTCCGATTAAAGAAGGTGTTTTAATCTCCGCTAAAAAGCTCCAGTTCCCTCCTTTGGATGACCGTTCTATTTTGTACGCGGATGTTTTCACACCGCAGGGAACCGAATTTCCAAGGCCGACAAACAGCCCTCCGGGTCCCGGACGAACAAAGTCGTTATCCTGACTATAGGAAGTGAGTCCGAGATACAGGACAAACATAGGGAAAAGGATCAGTCGGCTATAGGATTTTATTGTGTTCATTGCGCTATCTGTTTGTATAATCAGTTTAATCGTGTGATTTACGGGCACTGGGTATTGCAACTGCTTGTAATCAGGTTCATGTTCACCCCGTTGTTGTTGTCATAATGGACATTGGCGCCAAGTGTAACATCCAGAATATCGACACCCAGGCAGCAGGAACCGCAACAAACACCCATGGCACCGACACATTGTTCCCCTCTGAGGGTAAGACTGAGACTGGAGCAGCCATCCACGTTGAACAGGCCGGAAGTATTATATGTTCCACTGATTCCAAACTGTGCATTCGCACCCACGTTCAGCGATGAACAGGTTGCTTCGCAATTGCCGTTGAAATAGGCATTTCCTTCGGCCAGTACACCGATCCCAAAGGTTGTGCCCCCCTCATCGAACGACATCCAGCTCCTTGCATTCAGGCTTAGGTCGAGGCCGGCTTCCACGGTCAGCAACACAGCCGAGATTGTAATGGGATCAACAATGGGCTTGTTGACTCCTGCTGAAATCAGGAAGCCACTCACATGGTTCTGGAAAGATGAAGGGATGCACTTGAAGGATCCGAATCCGGCATTGAGTGCAGGAGGAACAGCGTCATAGTCGCCGAACAGGCCATAAAGATTGCCTCCTCCAATGCCGGGGATGGTCATCTGTCCGCCCGCCTGAAAATACCATCCGTGAACATCCATGATACAGGTTGCCAGGCCATCCACCGAGATCCCGCCGAGGTTCTGGCTGAAATCGCAGGAGCCGGTCAGCCTTGAATTGGGGAAATCATAGGTCCATTTCATGCCGGGAAAACTCCCGATATTGGACACGGAGATCTGCTGATCTGTCGCTTGAATGGTGCCATCAACGATGAATTTCATCCGCTGGGGCTGTTCCGAAATAGCCTTTAGCCCGACCATCTCTCCTTCAAACCAAAAGGTGTTCCAGGCATATTGAGGAGTTACCATCATATCGCCGGTCACATTTTTAAAATATTTCACTTTATCAACACTGAAAGGAATGGTAACCCCGGTATCGACCTCTATTTTCGTCATAGAGGGTGTTCTTCTCAGCGTTGTTTTGACCGGGGCCAGTTGACCCGGTTCCTCGACTGTACCATGTGCAAGGAACAGATTTTCGGTAAAAACAGTGGTTGGATAACGGCAGATCAGATTCTTGTGAGTGAATTTGACAATATCCAGGTTATCCATACTGTAAACAAGATTATTCCCCTGGAGTTCATACTTGCAGTTTCCTACGGCCATATAGTCCTGCGGAGTATCTCCATTGGGAAATCCAAGGTTATATTCTCCCCTAATCTTGAACCAGTTGTTGAATACTGTCAGACCTCCTTCATAGGGGGTGAAAAAGAGCAGGTGGTTTACCTTAACCGGTGAAGGCTTGATCACGAAAGCCTGTGATCCGTCACTGAAGAGCCTTACGGAGGAAAAGTTAATCCGGTCGCCGGGTTCCATGGCCGTTAATCCCTGGATAAAGCCTGCAACAGGAGATCCGGAACCTGTACTCGCGTAAAGCTGCCATTGGATCTGTGTTCCACCGGTATTGACTTTAAGCAGTCCTTTGTTTGTTGTGGGAAGGTAGATCTCTTTGACCCCGAGGAGCCTGAGGGTATCCATATGTACGATGGCCTTGTCACTTTCGAGACCGTAATAGTTGAGGCGCAGATTTTCGCATCGAACGTCAATTCCCGTTTTGATCACAGCAGCATTCAATGTGAGTCCGCTGGAACTCAGTTTCCAGTTACTGCTTTGCAGGGTCCATGCTCCCAAAGGCATTGAGAGGGGCTGGGTTCCGTTGACTACATTATAGTTATTCTTCATGAATCCGACATCGCCCAGGTCAATTAATAGGTTGCCAGGCGGATTAGCCGATGGTATCGATGTTCGGAGTTTGGTATTCAACACCAGCCGGTCAGATTTCAGGAAGGAGTTTACAAGCGAGGCATCGGCAGCATTCTGAAACCCGGGCAAACTGTACTTCAAAGCTTTCCCGGCAGGATCGCATGTATAAAACCCATTTACCATATTGACCGGGTAAAGGATCGTGGAATCGCCGTTCAGCACATGGATTTTCAGTTTTTCGGGATCGGTCCCGGAATTCATGGCAAGGTTGACGTCTGGTAGAATGAATCCGGTGACATTAAAATTGACGTTGCTAATTTTAACCTTTCCCTTGATGGCACCGAAGAGCGCAGTCGATGTGCTTTTATCCACCTCGATCCCGATTTTCTGATCGGTAACAAGGGCGTCGAATGCATTGTAAACCTTTACCGGCATTGAGTTCTCAAGCGTCTTCACCGGAGGATAAACCGGGGAGGAAACCGGAATGTTCCTTTTATTTTTCAGGGTAGGGGAAGGCTCAATTTCGATGGTTACAAAACGCAGTTCGGTGTTCGGGTTGACCGAAAACTCCTTGTTGCTGTGGATCCCGAAAAACGACCCGGTTATTATGGCATGACCGTTGGTTCCGGTCTCCCTCAGGCTGGTCACATACATCGGAAAACCCATCAGGTTGGTTATATCCATATTGTCGTAAACCTTTAGGTGGAAGTTGACCTGGGTACATCCGGTGTTTGGTGAATTTATGATCAGGCAGATGGAGTCTCCCACAAACTGTGATTTGGATTTCACTGCCCTTACGACCTGTTTATAATTACGCAGGGGAACATTGCGAAGAAGATATTTCCCGTCAGGTCCTGTTGTCGTACTGATTACCGTAACGGGTCCTGAACCGGGAGCGCTGGAACCGGAGGTCTCGACATATACCAGGGCGCCCGGCACGGCTGAACTGTCGGTTTTACCGGCATAAACTGTTCCGAACAAACAGGAGGCCTTGAGGAGTTTTATTTCAAGATATACCGGTTTATCGCTATAGGGGATTTTGATCGAACGGGTGGCCGCTTCATAATTTTTTGGCTGGTCGTCAGGCATTGTGATTTTCACTGTATAATACTGGTTGTTGTCATCACCGGCATTTTCAAATCCAAATGTCGCCATCCCTTTCGAATCGGTCCGCCCCGTAAGGGGGCATAAGGTTTTTACGTAAAAATCCCCCTCCTTCTTATTGCAGGGAACCGTCACTCCGACAATTTCCACCTGGGCCCAGGGAATGGCATTGTAGGCATATTCCTCGATGACACGCACCAATAACCGCCGCTTTTTTGAGTAAATGGGGATATCCCCCAGGTCGGTATGGGGGTCTGAAACCGTTACTGCTACCGTATCAGTCTGGTAACCCTGAGCCTCAATCACCAGGTACTGCTTCTGGTTGGGTAATTTTCGTGCCGGTTTGCCAGAGAATGCCCCGTTGCTGTTGGTATGAGCAGCAATGGAATCAGTAAGGAACCTGAAATAGGCAAAGACTCCCTTATTCGTTTCAGCATCTATGATACGTCCTTTGATATCTGCACCGGATTTAAGGATTACAGGAAGATAGAATTTCTCTCCGATACGCAGGGGTGTTCCACCTTTTACATCTCCAAAATAGGGAGTATACCCATCGCAGGATACGAAAATGGATCGCGTGGGTCCTTTCAGATCGTGCGTTCCGCCGTTATAGTACTGGGTCCCGGAATAGAGAAAAGCAATGTCGTTGAAAATGAATTTGCCATCGGCCTGAGTTTCAGTCACGGCATTCATCCAGTGGGAACATGGGCAACTGTTTGTTATAAGCTTGTAGTTCAGTCCATTCAATGCTTGAAAATAGGAGGCCCGGTCATAGGTATAAATACCGATGCTGGGAGGGATGGCGAGTTTATCCAATTTGTCTGCTTTGTAATATTCTATCATTTTCACCTTTGCTCCCTTGAGCGGCTTGTTTTCCTTTTCGTCAATCACCTGTCCGAGAACAGCCGGGAAACGCACTGACATCCTGATCACCTTTACCACACTCAGGTACCCGAAGTTGGCATAGTAATCAGGAAAATCGCTGACTGCCGAAGGGTCAGGTCTGTCGGGAAACGGCTTTCGCATCTCCAGCGGGATGGGTTCATCCAGGATATTCCCGACCCCCTGTTCATCAGAAATCATGGCATAGTTATTCTCATCCGATTCACGCATCCGCACATAAACATAGTAGGTGTAATTGGGATTGTGATGCCAGACAATATTGTTGAAGACCGCCTCCCCATTTGCGTCCGATTCAGATTTTGCTATAACCTTCATGCCTTTCATGGTTTCAGCGGGGTTTGGCTTCGGAAGACCATCTTTTTCAGGAAAGAGATGGTAGCTGAAATCGGGTTTCCTTAAAAGGTAGACTTGGGCCCCCTGGAGGTTTTTCACCTTGTTGTAAAGCTCGTCCTGTTCGCCCTCTTTCATGTTTGCAAAGGGCGATCTGACCTGGATGGTCATTTTGCAACTGCGGACAGGTGTTTCCAGGGTACCAATGTCAACAGTGGTTCCCGGATTGACCACATAACCGATAAAGTTATTCAGGTAAAATTCATGATGCGGATTTTCAATCACGATCAATCCGTCCCTGTAAAGATCACCGGTCTGGTAATATCCGTCAACTTCAACCATAAAGTCTGTAGCGATCTCCCCCAGCGGTTCATTCCCGATATAGCTAAATGAAAATAATCCTGTCGGGCCTGTTTTGGTGATGGCAAGCATCGCCCCGTCGTTAAGCGCAAATCCTCCGTAAGGAGTACGGTGAAGGTAATGGTCTACACCCTTTACTTTCAGCTTGTAACGGACTTCGAGTTTAATGTTTGCGTCGGCCAGGGGGAAAGATCCCTGGCTTACATCATCTTCATATTTATAGATCAGTTTTCCTTTTACCGTGGTAACTTTTGGTAGCGGAAGGAACACCGGATCCGGCAGAAATTTGGTATCAGGCAATTTTTGTTTGTAGATGAACCAGCATACTTCGCTCATCCCTTTGTTTCGGAAGTTGGCCTTGCCGGCAGGGTCGATCGCGGTGATGGCAAATGCATATTTTTTTCCGGGAACCAGGGCAGGATCGGCAGCGCCATAGGCATAGGAACTCATATTGATCGTTCTTTCAAAAAAAGATGGGTGGGTGGCTGACCTCATCGCATCGTTGATATTGCGGTCGCCCGGGAGAACTTCGATGATCTTTATGTTGAACTGGGTGTTGATAGGGCAGTTGGGTGGCCGTGTCCAGTTGATCAGGAGATTTTGCGGTATTGAAGCAAGAATGGTATCCCCGCATGAAGGGCGGATCACCACGGGAGGTTCGAGATCGGTAACGTTGAAGTTGTTGCTGCAGCCAAGCGGTTCTTCAGCTGAGACAGCCTGGCCCGTAGTATAATCAAAAACCCGCAGGCAGATGGTGTAATCTCCTTCGGGAAGTCCGTTCCCGTAAAGCAGTTCGTTTTTGGTGATTCCCTGGAAAATGATGTGGTCACCATTGAAAACCTGCTCAATATTGTTACGGTTCATACGAAAGGGAATGGCTGGCTGGAGCGTGATTGACTGGGGCGACTTCCATGTGGGATCGGTTTTGACCAGGATGCCCCCTTCGCCGGTGATAACGCCCTGAACGTACACCTGCCGTGCAAAAGTTCCGGTGTTGATTAAAATGGCCATCACCTTGTTGGGTTGCGAGATGTAGTCGTCGATTTTCGATGTATATGGTGGAGTTACGGCGATGGATACAGTCACCGGATAGGGCTGGGCCCTCAGGGTACCGGCAAAAGCCTGGATCATGATCATCACCCCGACAACAATCCCGAATATACCTCCGGGAAAGGGTTTGCGGGAATTAAAAAGTGTACACATACATCAGGTCTCCTTTAAATTCATTAAACGACGGGACTGTTGAACTGCCCGGAAAAAAATTTCCAGTATAATAACCGTTGAGCCGCACATTGTGATGGGCGGTAATCTGGTAAGTCGCATTCAGGTTTACATTGGCCACCCAACCCTGTTCAGCGGCATAATCGCTGCGCATCAGGGAGTTATTGAGGCCGATGTTCAGTCTGTCCTTCAGAAGGATTTTACTCCCTCCGACAGTGATGCCATAGTTACTGCTTACACCGGCAAAATTAATCACCCGTACATAGTTGATGCCGGTAATCAGTGACCACCGGCTTTCGAGCCAGCTGATATTGTAGGTAAGCTGGGCCGTATGGGTTACCATTTTTGTGTAATCGGATGTGGATGGGTTTTTGTCATTGAGATTCATCCACAGGTAGGTAAGCATGACCATGTGGCTTAACCTTGCATTGCTGAAGAACAGCCTGGGCATGACCGAAAGGTTATTGGTTATCTGGCGAACCTTTGTGGAATCAACCAGCGGTAACCGGCCTGACCGCTGACTCATGCCGTAATTGCTGTAACTGAGATCGAGTCCAAAGGTGGAGGAAGGATTGAAGGATATCAGCCCACTTCCGATCGTTCTCATCGAAGTGGCTTTCTTGCTTTCGCGCAGGTTATCGCGCTGCAAACCGATACTCCCTCCGAGGATTATGCGCCTCTTCCAAAGCCCGAAGGTGGGACTGATCGTAAGGTTCTCCAGGTCGTTGTTGAAAAAGTAGGCTCCCATCGAGCGGTATTTTGGTTCGACCCGCCGGTATTCCATTTTCACCTTGATGTTTTTATCCTGGTACTGCAGGGCAGCGCGGGCTGCATAATAATATTCCGTTGACTGGTTTAAAACCAGAAAACGGTTAATGCTTTTAAGGAGACTGTTGTTCTGAACCTCGTCGAAAGGAGCTGCACCGGTGTTTGTGGTGTATACACTTAGGGCTCCCTCCAGCTCAAGAGTCAACCGCTTAAAGAGGGTAAAATGGCTGTTGAACCCTGCGACCACATTCTGTTCGGGAGTCCTGATAGCACTTGAATCGGTTTGAACCACCGAACTTGAATCATCACGGATACGCAGCATGATCAGGTCGAAGAAATTTTTCTCAGTACCCACTCCAAGTCTGACGGCAAACCCGGTACTTTTAAAGTTGGGGAGTGAATCGGTGACCATGTCGGGGTTGTCGCTGGTTTTACGATCAAACCTTCCGTAAATAAATCCAAATCTGAAGATGGAGGGATTCAATTCGACGCCGGCGCCGAGAAAGGTTCTGCCGGCCAGTGTGAAATTCGAGAAGGTGACGTTCCGGTAACCCAGGTGAACCGTTATCCATTTCCAGCGGGGACTTAATCCGAACTGGTTAAAGGGCTGTGCATAACTTTTCTGCTGGTCGCTGATCGTAAATGAAAAGGGAAGTTGAATTCCGTATACGCTGGCAGTTATGTTGGCTGAAAGAACCCAAGAAAAGGGTTGCCGGCGCGGTTCGATGCCACTCACCGTGTACCCGATCAGGTTCAGAGAAGTATTTCCGTGAATCTCAAAAGGTTTTTGTTTCGCGATGGTTTCCAAATCCTGAGAAAAGGCCGGGAAGGTTATCAGGAGAAAAAAGGAAAGCAGGCCGGTCAGGACAGCTGGGGGTAGTTTCATTTGCAGTAAGGGGTTCCGGTCTGGGTTACGATTGTATAAATTTCTCAAACCCAGGGGCAAAACTCCTCGCTTCAAACTCTATAAATGAATATTCAGCAACTCCTTCAATAACATAGGGATCATTCTTCATTATTTCTAATGCTTCTGACCTGCTTTTTGCGTTCATCAGGATAAATCCTCCGGTTCGCGGGATTTGCGGGCCGGAGCAGACGATAACCCCCATCGCATAGTAGTCTTTCAGAAATGAACGGTGTGCGTCGAGATATTTATCCACCTCTTTTATGGGCTTAAGGTAGACCGAATGTACTGCGATCATATTGTGGGATTTGATACAAAGGTATTCGAATTTTCTCATTAAAATACCTGGAAAGGATTTCAGATGGTTTTACCCTGAAAAGAAGGAATATGTTAAAAGCTTTGAATGCAAAAAACACGTAATTTTGCAGTATGAAAAATTTCATTCCCCAGGCAATGGTTCTCGCAACCATCCTGATGATTTGCCCGCTGATCGCTTTCAATCAGAATGTTCGTATTCCGGCCTATCAAAAAGCAAGGATGCATCAGGAAATTCCTGATCAAAAATTTATGGAGCCGAAAACCGGAATCCGGAGAACTTCAGCCGCACCCCGGCTTGAAACCCCGGGATTTTTCACGGCCCAGGTCAATGTTGATGTAAATGGAGACAATATTCTTGGTGATGCAGCCAATGAGCCATCCATCGCAGTTGACCCCACCAATCCGGACAGAATGGTCATGGGATGGCGGCAATTCGACGATGTGAACAACAATTTCAGGCAGGCAGGATATGGTTTTTCGAGCAATGGGGGACAAAACTGGACATTTCCCGGAAAAATTGAGCCGGGAATCTTCCGTTCAGACCCTGTGCTTGATTTTGACGCAGCAGGGAATTTTTACTACAACAGCCTTACAACGGATGGAGTAAACTATACCTGTCAGGTTTTCAAAAGTACAGACGGTGGCGCTACCTGGGATCTGGGAACCGATGCCCATGGTGGGGATAAACAATGGATGACCATTGACCGGACAGGCGGGCCGGGAAACGGGAATATCTATTCCTTCTGGACCTCCTATTACAGTTCATGCCTTCCCGGCTTTTTCACCCGGTCGGCCAATGCCGGATCAAGCTTCGAAAATTGCGTGACAGTAAATGGCAGCCCATACTGGGGAACGATGGCCGTAGGACCCTCAGGAGAATTGTATATTGCTGGTGCCGGGTCAGGTGATGGCTTTACCGTGGCGAAATCTGTCAATGCTCAAACACCCGGATCAGTGATCGCATGGGGTCTGCCAACCATCGCCGACGTAGATGGGTATATCGTTGGGCAGGATCCCATAAACCCAGTCGGCATCCTTGGGCAGGTGAGTGTAGATGTTGACCGATCCAACGGACCGGGACATGGAAATGTTTATGTGCTGGCCTCCGTTGCCCGTCAGTCAACGCCTGATCCTGCAGATGTAATGTTTGCAAAAAGTATTGATGGCGGGCTCACCTTTGGTGCCCCGAAACGCATAAACACCGATGGCAGTAACTATAATTATCAGTGGTTTGGAGTCATGTCAGTAGCGCCAAACGGGCGGATTGATGTTGCATGGCTGGATACCCGCGATGCCGATTTCGGCTCCTTTAATTCGGCCCTCTATTATTGCTATTCAGATGACCAGGGGACAACCTGGTCGATCAACAAAAAGATTTCTGACCTGTTCGACCCTCATGTTGGTTACCCGCAACAGGATAAAATGGGGGATTATTTTGATATGGTATCTGATGATGCAGGAGCCCACCTCGCCTGGACCAATACCCTTAACGGGGAAGAGGATGTTTACTATACCCATATCATCCCTTCGATTGTCGGGATAGGTGAAAAACAGGAGATACAGGAACCACTTTCCCTGTCATGTTACCCCAATCCATTCAGGGATCACACCACCATCCAGTATAAGATCCAGACCGGCTGCTCCGTGAAGATGTCGGTGTGCAATCTGTACGGCGCAGAGATCAGGACTCTGGTTGATAAATACCAGCCGGAAGGCACCTATTCTTTGAACTTCTCTGATATGGATCTGCCCGCCGGATTTTACTTGTGCCGGTTATCTGATGGAAAAAGAACTGAAACGGTAAGGTTGATTAAGCTGAAATAGGCACAGGTTCAGCGTATCGTGCGGCATTTTTTTTATCTTTACGCCTGATCCAACGATCTTCAGCCCATGCTTGATCCGAAACGTATTCTCCCAACCTTTTTCGTCTCTTTCACCATTGCAGTTATCGTCCACCTGGCCGATCATTATTTTGGATTGCAGCTGACCGGCTGGATTCTCATTATTCTTCGCCTGATTCCACTGGTTGCCTTTTTCCTGTATGCCGTCACAAAAAAGAAACTGACCACCTGGATTTTTTTCAGCATGCTGGCGGGGGTTGAATTTGGATATGATTTACCTGTCGTTGCCAAAGAGCTGAATCTTGTCAGCCAGATTTTCATTCACCTGGTCAAAACCATCATTGCCCCGCTTATTTTTGCCACCCTGGTTACCGGTATTGCCGGGCATGCCAATCTGAAGCAGGTTGGCCGCATGGGATGGAAATCGATCGTATATTTTGAAGTGGTATCAACCATTGCGCTTTTCATTGGGCTGGCCGCCATCAATCTGAGCGGGGCCGGCAAGGGGGTTGTAATACCGCCTGAAATGGTCAAAGGCACATTGCCGGTCGTAGCCTCCCAGAGCTGGCATGATGTTATCCTGCACATTTTTCCGGAGAACATCGCAAAAGCTATCGCTGAAGGCCAGGTATTGCAGATCGTTGTCTTCAGCATATTGTTTGGAATAGCCCTGGCGATGGTGAAGGAACAATTCAGGGCCCCCATGTTGCGCTTTACAGAATCCCTCACGGCCGTGATGTTCAAATTCACCAACATCATCATGCTTTTTGCCCCCTTTGCCGTTTTCTCAGCCATAGCATTCAGTGTTGGCCATATGGGCCTCAATGTCCTCGTAAACCTGTTTACTTTGCTGGCAACGCTCTACGTTGCCCTGGCTGCCTTCATCCTGTTGGTTTTACTGCCCATCATGCTGATCACCCGGATCCCGATTGTAAAGTTCATCAAAGCCATCGCCGAACCGGCTACCATCGCCTTTGCAACCACCAGCAGCGAATCGGCCCTTCCGCGTGCCATGGAAAACATGGAACAATTCGGAGTCCCACGGAAAATAGTCTCTTTTGTCATGCCGACAGGTTACTCCTTTAACCTGGATGGCACAACGCTCTACCTGGCCATGGCCTCCATCTTTGTAGCCAACATGGCTGGAATTCACCTCTCGTTTGAAACCCAGATCATCATGATGCTCACCCTGATGCTGACCAGCAAAGGTGTTGCAGCGGTACCCCGTGCCTCCCTTGTGATCCTTATGGGTACCGCAGCCAGTTTCGGCCTCCCCACCTGGCCCATCTTTATCATCCTCGGAATTGATGAATTAATGGATATGGCCCGCACCTCCATCAATGTAATCGGAAACTGCCTGGCAACGGTTGTGGTCGCCAAGTGGGAGGGGGAATTTGATCAGAACAAGCAGGACAATGGTCACTTGCTGAAATAATAAACAACAGGTCGGGGAATAAAGAATGGCAGAACGAGCCAGTTACAGAATAACCGGAGCAATTTTACCTGTTTTACGGCTCTCCTCAGCTGCAAAACCCATCAAATGGCTTTCAATCGACTGGTCAATGGTAGAGGTCAGGTATGTTGGATCCTGATTGGCAACGGCCTTCACAAAATCACGCATCAGGAGCCAATCTCCGCCGCCATGACCGCTGTTTTTATAATTCTCGACCTCTTCCGCCTTCGGTACCAGGGTAATGCTTTTCTCTGTTCTGAAATCATTGATGGTCAATTCTTCCATATCCCCGACCATGTCGCCCATCGATCCCATCACCGGGGTACGTCGACCCATGTATGAGGTAAAAGCTTCCATGGAGAAGTTGGCGGTAACCTGGTCGTCAAACTGAATGGAGGCGATGTAATGGTCAGGCTGGTCATTCTCCATCCTGTATACACAACGGCCATAGTTGGTCGTGCGCAGGTATTCGAGGATGGCCTCCCCTTGTTTCTCTTTCTCCTCCGGAAGGTCAAAAACATAGAGCCATCCCCGTTTACGGTAATAGATTTTCATGGCGGAATAGGGACATTCAGCTTCAAGGACACATCCGTTCATACAGCGGTCGGTAGAGCCTTTCGGTGCATTTTCTTTGCGGAACCATTTCAGGTCGCCCATGGCTGCAATGCTTGTACTCTTTTTTCCGATCATCCAGCGCAGGATGTCGAGATCGTGACAACTCTTGGCCAGGATAATCGGCGTGGTCTGTTTTGAGTCATGCCAGTTTCCGCGAACATAGGAGTGCGACATATGGATGTGATCAATGGGCTCCATATGCTGTATGCTTACGAGCTCGCCGATGGCACCCTCTTCAATCAGCTTTTTCATTTTGATGAAATAGGGAGAATAGCGCAACACGTGACATATCGCAACAATTCTCCCGGTCTTTTTGGTCATGGCAAGGATGTCCCTGCATTGCTGGGCGGTTTGAGCCATGGGTTTCTCAAGCAGCACATCATATCCCATTTCCAGGGCCGTCATGCAGGGCACATAGTGCAGATTATCGGGCATGGTGATGATGATGACATCAGCGAACTTTGTTTTTTTGAACACATCTTCCCAGGTTTTGAACCTGTTTTCTTCAGGGATGTTGTGTTTTTTTGTGTACCGTTCATTCCTGATCGCAATGGGTTCTGCCACCCCGACAATGGATATCTGTTCAGGAAAGTTCGATACGTAATCTCCATACGTATTGCCCCTGCTTCCGGCCCCGCAGGTGATGGCTGTGATGGGTCTCTTCAGGGGATTATCAAGGGGTTGATAAACCTCGTCGAAGTTGAGCCCATATTCATAAACGTTGTCGGAGATCTGTGTAAATCCCTTGAAACCTAGTGCTGCAGCTCCAATGGTGAGCCCCATGGTCCTGAGGGCCTGCCGGCGTGTAATGTATCGTTTCATAAGCAAAAATTACAGACACGAAGGTATTAAGAACTCTGTGGAATTTAGCGATATCTTTGCAATATTATTTTCATTTAAACAATAGAGCGATGGCTTACGATGAAAATTTAGCCGACCGGATCAGGCATAAATTCAGGGAGCTGGACATTCCATTTGAGGATAAAAAAATGATGGGTGGGATCTGCTTCCTGGTGAATGAAAAAATGTGTGTTGGCGTTATAAAAGAGAAAATGATGGCCCGGATTGATCCCGAAAAAAGCGAAGAGGCTTTTGCCAGGAAGGGGTGTCGTGAAATGGATTTTACCCACCGCCCCATGAAGGGTTTTATTTTTGTAGAACCCGAAGGAATTGATATGGACAAGGACCTTGAATATTTCATCCGGCTGGCCATGGAATACAATCCCAAAGCGAAATCGAGTAAGAAAAAAACATCCTGACCCCGTTTTTTCTCATTAAATTCCTTCACATGATCCAATTCAAGCTTCGTCGGTGGACTTTAAATGACCTTGATAACCTGGTTGTTTTCGCCAACAATAAGAAAATTTCAGACAACCTGACCGATGCATTTCCCCATCCCTATAAAAGAGAGGATGGCATTGCTTACATAACCACCTTCGGAGCGGAAAGCCCGCAGCGGATTTTTGCCATTGAAGTGGAGGGCATTGCCTGTGGTTCCATCGGGTTATACCCGCAGGCTGATGTGCACAGGAAAAATGCCGAAATGGGATATTGGCTGGCAGAACCTTACTGGGGAAAGGGAATTGTAACTGAGGCTGTCAGGCAAACCATAGCCTATGGCTTCCAAACTTTCGATATCACCCGGATATTTGCACGGCCCTATTCAACCAACCTGGCCTCGCAACGGGTGCTTGAAAAAGCCGGGATGAAGCTTGAAGGCCGTTTTGAAAAGGCGCTTTTCAAAAACGGGAAATTCCTTGACGAACTCATCTTTTCCATTTCCATACCATCGGGCCCGGCTAAAACATGACACCCTTCCTCCCCCTGCTCCCCTGATATGATTCGCCAAAACTTAAACAGTTTCTGGAATGAAAGATAGGCTATCTTTGCCTGTTATCAATAAAAACAGACGATCATGAAGATCCTGCTTACGGGTGCCACCGGGTATATTGCCAAGCGACTCCTGCCGGTTTTACTGGAAACCGGTCATGAAGTTGTATGTTGTGTTAGGGATACCAACCGATTCGATGCAAGCAGATTTCATACTGATCATTTGAGCGTGGTAGAAGTGGACTTTTTAAGGCCAAAGGAGCTGGACCGTATTCCGGAGGACATTGATGTGGCCTTTTACCTGATTCATTCCATGGCCTCCTCCCACAAAAGTTTCGAAAAGCTGGAAGCCACATCCGCAGCAAATTTTAAAATGCGGTTGGAAAAAACCCGGGTAAAGCAGGTCATTTACCTGAGCGGAATCGTAAATGAAAAGGAACTTTCCAAACACCTTTCCTCGAGGAAAAACGTGGAGGAGATCCTCTCTTCCCAGGTTTATTCACTGACAACATTGAAAGCCGGGATCATCGTCGGTTCGGGAAGTGCCTCCTTTGAAATCATCCGTGACCTGGTTGAGAAACTGCCTGTGATGGTCGCACCAAGATGGCTCGGTACGAGAAGCCAGCCCATTGCGATCCGCAATGTGGTTCAGTACCTGTCGGGTGTGATGCTGAAACAGGAAACCTTCGGTAAAAGCTATGATATCGGGGGGCCTGATGTGCTTACTTACAAGGAAATGCTGCTGCGGTTTGCAAGAATCCGCGGGCTCAGGAGATGGATCTATGTTGTTCCTGTCATGACTCCCCACCTTTCATCTTACTGGCTGACTTTTATCACCCCCATCTCTTTTTCATTTGCCAATCATCTTGTAAACAGTATGAAGGTGGAGGTGGTTTGCAAAGACAATGACCTGGAAAAAATGCTTGGGATAGTCCCCATCACCTATGATAAAGCCATTGAACTGGCTTTTGACCGCATTGAACAGCAACAAGTCCTCTCAAGCTGGAAAGATGCACTGACCAGTCCTGTGCTGGAAAAGGGTTTATCCAGGCTTATCGAGGTCCCGGTCTACGGCTGTTACAAGGATATCAGGAAACGCAAAGTTTCAGATACCGGGAAAGCTCTGGAAAGGATCTGGTCCATCGGCGGAGAAAACGGATGGTATTATGCCGACCTGTTGTGGAACATCAGGGGGTTTATGGATAAAATGATCGGTGGGGTGGGCATTGAAAGGGGAAGAACCAGCCCCGGGGAAATTACAGCGGGAGATGCCCTCGATCTGTGGAGGGTCATTTATACTGATAAAAAGGAGATGAGATTCCTGCTTTATGCCGAGATGAAACTTCCCGGCGAAGCCTGGCTTGAATTTTACATTGACCGGGAAAACATCCTGAACCAAACGGCTACCTTCCGCCCAAAAGGAATCTGGGGAAGGCTTTACTGGTTCTGCATGCTCCCGTTCCACGGTTTGATATTCAGGGGAATGATCAGGAATATCGCCAAACCCTGAATCCTACCAAACAGGATCTTCGGGTGTATCCTTATTTGATATCGCTCGCTTTGGCCTCTTCCATGATAACATCATATTTATAACCTGAACCAAAATCCTTGTCCAGTATGATGATGCCCTTGAAAGTAACCATTTTACCAACTGAAAGACTGTCAAGTGTAGTCACTGCCAGATCGAAATGATCAGAAAAATCGGTCCCGTCCTGGATATGAATCCAGTTTTTTTGCATAACGGCTTGGTTATACCGGACAATCTTACCCCGGATAATCACCGGCTTTCCGGCGTAGTTTTGTTTATTCTTGTACAATTCCGAGATGGTAATGCCGCCTTTCGGGGTTTCAACCTTTATATCAGGCCAGCGCTCAATTTTCACCTTTCCTGGTGTCAATTGAGGAGTTGTGGCTACCGGGGCTGTGGCCAGTGTACTGCTTGGATCTTCAACAAAAAAAATCGCGGGAAATGTACGCCCAAGTTCCTTGCTTAAAAAATTTTTCATTTCAGAAGCCCTTGAATAATAGAGCGAATCACCCTGTTTGATGGCAATTTTAACGATAGCAATCCAGAAATTGTTTTTGTTCTCTTCAACCTGGAGGTAGGTATAATTTGAAGTTTGTATAACCTCGGTCACCACAACACCATGGGTGCCTGGAGGAAGGGTCGCTCCTTTGCTTTTTTCACCACTTCGGTAGCAGGTTGTCAGAACAAAAAATATCCCAAGAATCAATAATACGATGATAAAGATTATCTTATTTCTATTCATAAAAATGTGTGTTTTAATATATTTTGAGGGCACAAAGATAAGTATTATTCATGGAAAAACGACTCATGGAATGCCAGCGAGGGGACTCCTGCCAGGATACAGGATCATCCGGTTGCGCAAAGGCAATGCATAGTCCATATTTTATCGGTTATTCAGATCTAAAGATGCTGTTCATCATTTTCCCTGCATTTCCGGTTGGATGGCAATTATAACAGGCAGTGCTGTTATAGGTGTATCCCGGAACACCATTGTGATGGCTGTTGGTCGATGACTGGGAATGGCAGGAGGTGGTACATGTGAATACCGCGTAATTTGCGGCATTTGGATGACAATCGGTACAGCTATTCCAGTGGCCGTTATGCTTTCCTGAATAAATCGGGAAGTAGAGGACATCATGGTTCCAGGTGGCGGGGACCCATGCGGATTGATTATGACACGTGGTACAGGTGGTTGGGAACTGTGCAGCAGCATGGTTTGGATTGGTTGTTTGGTTGTAATTTGCCAAATGACAACCAACGCAGGTGTTGGGGGTGTTGTTGTAATTGCCGTTATGGCAGACGACGCAGTTGTTAGCAATGGCAATATGGGCTCCGGCCAGCACATAATAGTTATTGTGGATCGGGAAGGTGGCAGGGGTCCAGTTTGGGTCGGTGGTGTGGCATGTTTCGCAGGTTGTCGGGATGTTGATGGCCGCATGGTTGGGGTTGGTCGTTGCATTAAAATTTGGCAAGTGGCAACCAACGCAGGTATTGGGGGTATTGACATAATTTCCCTGGTGGCATGCATAGCAATTGTTTGCAATCGTGGCATGGGCCCCTGTGAGCGGGTACACATTGTTGTGGTTAAACGTTGATGGGACCCATGCGGTGGTTGAATGACATATTTGGCAATCAGTAGGGAAGTTGGAGGTAATATGATTCGGGTTTGTTGTGGCATTGAAATTTGCCAGGTGACATCCTACGCAGGTATTGGGCGGGTTAACGTAATTTCCATTATGGCAGAGAACGCAATTGTTCGCAATGGTTGCGTGTGCGCCCGTGAGCGGATAATAGTTGTTATGGTTAAAAGTTGAAGGAATCCAGGCAGTTTGCGTATGGCATGTTTCACAGGTGGTCGGAAACTGTGCCGTTACATGGTTTGGATTGGTTGTTTGATTGAAGTTAGCCTGGTGACAGCCGTAACAGGTGTTGGGGGTGTTATTGTAATTGCCGTTGTGGCATACCACGCAGTTGTTGGCTATGGCAACATGCGCCCCGGCAAGTACATAATAGTTATTGTGGATCGGGAATGTAGCCGGGTTCCAGTTTGGGTTGGTGGTATGACAGGTTTCGCAGGTGGTTGGAATGTTAATGGCCGAATGATTCGGGTTGGTGGTGGTATTATAATTGGGCGTGTGGCATCCGACGCAGGTATTGGGTGGATTGACATAATTTCCGTTATGGCAGGCAACGCAATTGTTGGCAATGGTTGCATGGCCCCCGGTGAGCGGATAAGAGTTGTTATGGTTGAATGTGGACGGGTTCCATGCCGTTTGAGTATGACAGGTTTCGCAGCTGGTTGGAAACTGTGCAGCCACATGGTTTGGATTGGTCGTTTGATTGAAGTTTGCCTGGTGACAGCCATAACAGGTGCTGGGGGTGTTATTGTAATTTCCGTTGTGGCATACCACACAGTTGCTGGCTATGGCAACATGCGCCCCGGCAAGTAGATAATAGTTATTGTGGATCGGGAATGTAGCCGGGTTCCAGTTTGGGTTGGTGGTATGACAGGTTTCGCAGGTGGTTGGTATGCTGATGGCCGCATGGTTTGGATTTGTCGATCCGTTATAATTGGTCTGGTGACATCCCACACAGGTATTGGGGGTGGTGATATAATTTCCCTGGTGACAAGTAAAACAATTATTCGCGATCGTTGCATGGGCTCCGGTGAGCGGATACACGTTGTTATGATTAAAGTTGGAGGGAGCCCAAGCAGTGTTTGAATGACATATTTCACAATTTGTCGGGAAGTTGGAAGTAATGTGATTCGGATTTGTCGTTGCATTGAAATTTGTAAGATGACAGCCCACACAGGTATTTGGTGTGTTGATATAACTCCCCTTATGGCAGGCATTACAATTATTGGCAATGGCAGCATGGGCTCCGGTGAGCGGATACACGTTGTTGTGATTAAAGTTGGATGGAGTCCAGGCCGATTGTGAATGACAAATTTCGCAGTTGGTAGGAAACTGTGCAGACGGATGGTTTGGGTTGGTTGTTTGATTGAAATTGGTCAGGTGGCATCCGACACAGGTGCTGGGGGTAGCATTGTAATTGCCATTGTGGCATGAAACACAATTACTGGAGATGGGAATATGTGCACCGGTAATCACATAATAGTTACTATGGATGGGAAAAGCAGCAGGTTTCCAGCCGGGCTGCGTTGTATGGCAGGTTTCACAGGTAGTAGGAACATTGATCAGGGCGTGGTTCGGATTGGTTGTTTTATTAAAATCCGTATTGTGACAGCTATTGCATATGGTGGAGGTACCGGCATAACCAGAAGCATGGCATTTAATACAGTCGGTCGTGAGATGTGCCCCTGTTAAAGGGAATGCAGAGGTGCTGTGATTAAATGATCCTTCGGCAGAACCGGTCGGATGACATTCAAGACAGGCCGGGCTGTTATACGCATATCCCTGGGTTTCATGATGCTTATTGTCCATGTCGGATTGATTGTGATCATGACAATCAATGCATGTAAATTGGATATAGTTGGTGGAATTGGGATGGCATTGTGTACAATTATCCCATGCTTTTCCCTTGTTGTGTTTCCCGGAATATATAGGAAATGATTTTGCATCATGCTCCCTGTATTCAGCAGGTTTCCATCCCGGCGTTGTTGTATGACAATCGGAACAGTTGGTCGAAAAATCAAGCTGGGTATGGCTTGGATTGGTGGTATTGTTGTAGTTGGTCTGGTGGCATGAAATACAGAGCGGGGAGGTGCTTGCATAATCCGGGGTCTTATGACAATCCTGGCAATTTTTAATGTCGTGGCCACCGGTGAGTGGAAAGAAATTGTGATTGATCCCTGCCCCGGTCCATGATATGGAAGTCATGTTGTGACAATCAGTGCAATTTGTAGAGAATCCACCGGCCTGATGATTCGGGTTGGTGGTGGCTGCATAATCCTTCTGATGACAATCAATGCACTCGATACCAAGCGGACCGAAAAGCAGGAGATTGGAAGAGGCATTCGTATGGCAGGCATAGCAATCGGCCGTTACATGGGCCCCGACCAGAGGGAAACGACTCCGCTGATGGATCTCTGTAATATTATTCACGACCCACGAAACCGGGGTATGGCATCTGGAACACTCTGGCCCCACGGTTTGATTATGGATGTCGGTATGACAGGAATTACACTCTTTGCCTGCTTTTGAAAATTCCAGTGAAGTATGACACAGTTTGCACGAAACAGACTGGTGCTGTCCAACCAATGGGAACTTTGTTGTTCCGTGGTCGAATGAGAGTGTTTTGAGATCTATTTTCCAACCTGTGGTGTTATGGCAATCCATGCAGTTTACAGCAAAACCGTCTCCATGCGGCGATTTTTGTGAAAACAGGCTTAATGAAAACACCAAAGACAGAATTATGGATAACAATATTCTCATTTGAACTCTTTTAATTTGTAAAGTGCACACCATTTCCATTGTCCTGTGGGTGTTTTGACAAGTTACTCCAAAAAAGGAGGGCAGTGAATAATTCAGGATATCAACCGGATTTCCGGTTTAAAATCGCTGGGTGATGTTGATGTAAACGCGGTTAAAGATTGAATTTTTATCGAACGTTCCTTCAACATAAAGAGCACAGGAGAGTTTCTTGATAATGCGCCAGGTGAGGTTAACTTCGCCGGTGTTTTGCACCAGGGGCGTTTCACCGCTGACAAATTTGTAACTGATATATTTGTAATCCAGCCCGGCCGAGAGTTTTCCGGGTACGAGATCACGGAAAAGGCCGAGGCCATAGATTCTTCCGGAGATATAACTTGTTTCCAATACAGAGGCTGAAAGGGTGGCAGAGACATTGATACCGGGAATCCGGCTGTAAGTCACATAACCATAAAGATTTTTTGTTGGTTTTGGATCCTGCTTGCTGTCGCGGTACCCGGCCTGAACGCCGATGGAAAGGTACTTGATGGGCTGGTAGTTTACCTGGAACATAAACCCCTGCACCGTAGCCAGCTCGAGCATTCTTTCCACGATGTTTTTGGGATAGGTTTCGTAATAGATCACGTTTTGCAGGGCGCTGTAGGATACACTCAACGACAGCTGCCTGATGGGCCGGTACCGCAGTGAGAGATAGAGGTTTGACAGGGTAGGCGAATTGTCCTGTTTGAAAGTTGTATCCTTCTGAACGGTATCCACAGGGTTCATTACCTGCTTGTATAAACTCACCTCGACGGATCCGAAGAAATAGAGATTGCGCAAAAGGGCATTGGCGTGTTGGAAATAGGCAAACCTGCGGTCGGTAAACCCATTGTTCATCTGCTGGATGAAGGCCACCGAAGTTTGCATATTCCCCTTTTTGGTTACCAGGTCATGTCCGATGTATCCGCCGAACTGGAGCAGATTGGGGTTAAAGCTGTAATTTTTGTAATCGGGTCTGGTGCCGGCAATCACCCCGAAGGTAAAGGCGCCGGATTTGAGTTCATACTGGAGCCCGTCCACGGCACCGGCATTTGAAATGCGGGGATTGATTCTTCGGCCGAACCAGATCTTATGGTGTGCGTTGAATTCATAGCTCAGGGCCAGGCTGTATATCTTCAGCCCGTTGAAAATGTCCTCCTGAACCACGTTCCATTCCCCGATCTTATGCACGAAATCGAGATAGACCTCGGCCGAGAGTTTTGAATTGCCGATGCGCTGGGCATTCAGGGAGAAGGAATACCTCATCCTTTGCGAGTTGGCCGAGGTGTTTGAGAAATTCAGGTAGGCTGCAGCCGAGATATTTCCGGTGATCAGCTGGCTCTTGGATTTGGGCTGCTCTTTTTTGGTGGCGGTTGAATCCTTAGTAAAAACAACGGCAGATGTTGCTGATGCTGAACTTTTATCCCCGGTTTTTTCCTGTTTTGCAACAGGCTGCCTGGAGATGATCACATCGGCAACCGCAAACTTCCGATCGGCAATGGGGGTGCAGACGCAGGAGATGGATGATATCTCCTGGACGGTCAGCACCGGGAGAAGAACCCCTTCAAGGTTGGTGTAAAGGGTGTCTCCCTTGGCAATATGTTCGGTGGAGGTGAACTTCACATATATATTCTGGGTCGTCAGATAGGATACCTTTCCCTCCCTGTTCTCATACATGGTTTGACCCACCATAACATGGCCGGACATAAAAACAACAAGGAAAGAAAGGATATATCTCATGCTTTTACAGTTATTCAGATTTAAAGCTGTTATTCATCATTTTCCCACCACTGCCACGCGGATGGCAGTTATAACAGGCGGTGCTGTTGTAAGAGTAGCCTGAAACGCCCTGGTGTTCGTTATTTGTTGAATTTTGAGGGTGACAGGAGGTGGTGCAGGTAAACACTGCATAATTTGAGGCATTTGGATGACAGTCGGCACAGGTATTCCAGTGGCCGTTATGCTTTCCTGAATAAATAGGGAAGTAAAGTGCATCGTGGTTCCAGGTAGATGGAACCCACGCGGATTGATTATGGCAATTGGTACAGGTGGTCGGGAACTGGGCAGAAGCGTGGTTTGGATTGGTCGTCTGGTTGTAATTGGCCAGGTGGCATCCAACGCATGTATTGGGGGTGCTGTTGTAATTACCATTGTGGCATACGGCGCAGTTGTTCGCGATGGCCACATGGGCTCCGGCCAGTACGTAATAGTTGTTGTGGATCGGGAAGGTGGCCGGGGTCCAGTTTGGGTTGGTGGTATGACAGGTTTCGCAGGTTGTCGGGATGTTGATGGCTGCGTGGTTGGGGTTGGTCGATGCATTAAAATTCGGCAGGTGACAGCCGACACAGGTATTGGGCGTGTTGACATAACTGCCCTGGTGGCAGGCAAAACAGTTGCTTGCTATGGTAGCATGGGCGCCGGTAAGCGGATAAACATTGTTGTGGTTGAAGGTTGATGGAGACCATGCGGTTGTTGAATGACAGGTTTGGCAGGTGGTAGGGAAGTTGGAGGTAACATGATTCGGATTGGTTGTGGCGTTGAAATTTGCCAGGTGACATCCTACGCAGGTGTTGGGAGTATTGACATAGCTACCCTGATGGCAGGCAAAGCAATTATTGGCAATGGCCGCATGGGCCCCGGTCAGCGGGTAAACATTGTCGTGATTAAAATTGGACGGAGTCCAGGCAGTTTGCGAATGACAGGTTTCGCAGGTTGTGGGAAAATTCGCGGTAATGTGGTTGGGATTGGTCGATTGGTTATATTTATCAGCATGGCAAACAAAGCATGCCCTGGGCAGATTGGAATAATTCCCGTTATGACAGGTGGCACATTCATTGGCAATGGGAATGTGCGCACCGGCCAGTACATAGTAATTATCGTGGATCGGGAAGGTGGCCGGTTTCCAGCCTGGTTGCGTTGTATGACAGGTTTCGCAGTTGGTTGGGATGTTGATGGCAGCATGGTTCGGGTTGGTCGAATTGCTGTAGTTTGCTGTATGGCATGATAAACAATCAGTAGGTGTTCCTGGAAAACCATGGGTATGGCATTTCAGGCAATCAGTTGTAAGATGGGCGCCTGTGAGCGGGAATACAGAGGTACTGTGGTTAAACGTTCCTTCAGCGGTTCCTGTTGGATGACAGGCATAACAGGCCGGGCTGTTATAAGCATATCCCTGTACCTCACCATGTTTACTGCCCATGTCGGGCTGGTTGTGATCATGGCAGTCAATGCAGGTGTATTCTAAATAGTTAGAAGGATTCAAATGGCATTGGGTGCAGTTGTCCCAGGCATTACCCTTTTTATGCTTTCCCGAATAGATGGGAAAGTCCTTTGCATCATGATCCCTGTATTCGGCAGGTTTCCAGCCCGGTTCGGTGGTATGACAATCAGAACAGATGGTTGAAAAACCAAGCTGGGCATGGTTTGGATTGGTTGTATTGTTGTAGGTGGTCTGGTGACAGGAGATACAGGCTGCGGAGGTGCTCGAATAATCTGATGTCTTGTGGCAGTCCTGGCAATTTGCAATATCATGGCCGCCGGTGAGTGGGAAGAAATTGTGATTGATCCCCGCCCCGGTCCATGTAAAAGAGGAAATGTTATGACACTCTGTACAATTGGTTGAATACCCGCCTGTCACATGATTTGGGTTGGTGGTGGCTGTATAATCTTTCTGATGACAATCAAAACATTCGATACCGAGGGGGCCAAAAAGCAGAAGATTGGCAGAGGCATTCGTATGGCAGGCATAGCAGTCGGCCGTTACATGGGCCCCGACCAGTGGGAAACGACTTCGCTGATGGATATCGGTAATATTATTCACTACCCACGAAACCGGGGTATGGCACCTGGAACAATCGGGCCCCACAGTTTGGTTATGGATGTCGGTATGACAGGATATGCACTCTTTGCCGGCTTTTGAAAATTCAAGTGTGGTGTGACACAACTTGCACGAAACAGACTGGTGCTGTCCAACCAATGGAAACTTTGTCGTACCATGGTCGAATTTGAGTGTTTTGATATCTATTTTCCACCCGGTGGTATTGTGGCAATCCAGGCATTTGACAGTAAAACTGTCTCCATGCGGGGATTTCTGTGAGAACAGGCTTACAGAAAGTACCAGGAACAAAATTAATGATGACAGTTTTCGCATTTGAAATCGTTTATTTTGTAAAGAACATAAGTCAGTCCTTCGTTCTGTGCAGTCTTGTGACATTTGTTGCAGGCCACATCCTTGTGCTTTCCATCCAGGGGGAAACGAGTTTTATTGTGATCAAACCTCGACGCGGGCTTGAATTGTGCAAGGTCGTGGCACCGGGTACAATCAGATACCCCATTGATCTCAAACTGTTTCATGTGAACATCCTTATGGCAGTTTGAACATAAAGTCTGAAGTCCGGTGAACTTCTGAACCACAACACCCTCCTGGTTCTTCTTGAAATGACAGTCGCGGCATGTCAGCTTTGAATGAGCACCCAGAAGTTCAAAACTGGTGGTTTTATGGTCAAACCGGATGATGTTCCACCTGTTTTCGATATGGCAGCTTTCGCAACTCGATCCGGGATAATATTTCTCACTGATCAGCGCAAGATGTACATTCTCATGACAATCAACACAGCGTTTTCCGATCTGCCTGAAATTCCATGTTGTGTCTTTTGAGGTTTTCCCCTTTTGATGACAGGCAAAACAGGGTGTTGCAAGGTGCGCTCCCTTCAGCGGGAAGGGACCTTCGTTGTGCTGAACGATGGTATAGGTAAATTCTTTAAATCCTTTTACAGTATGACATTGCGAACAGTCGGGAGAGATGCCCTGTTTTGCGAATTGACCTTTATGATAATCCGTATGGCAGTCGGTGCAATGGGCAAACTTGAGGGCATTGGTGAGTTTTGTTTTGTGACACTGTTTACATTCAACCAGCTGGTGTTTCCCTTCCAGCTTGAAATTCGTTTTATTGTGATCAAAATTCTGAACGCCTTTGATCACGCTGAATGACTCCCCGGTATGGCACTGGATGCAATTCGAACCGAACTTGTTGTTGTGCACATCCACGTGACAAGGGGTACAGTTATCGAACTTCAATCCCTTGAATTCCTGGAATTTCTGGCCGTTTTTCGTGTCCATCTTATGACACTGGATGCATGTTACCTGCTGGTGTTTTCCGGTAAGTTGAAATTTCGCCCTGGCATGATCAAATTTTGTAGCTGGCTTAAACTTCTCAAAATCATGACATTCAAGGCAGTTTGCCGAAAGCGTTTGCTGATGGTAATCGGTATGGCAGGTGAGGCAGGCAGGATTAAGTCCGAGGTAGGTGAACTTTTTCTTCCTGATCTTCTGATCTGCGATATGTTCTGCTTTATGGCAGTCGATGCATAATTTTTTGCTGTGCGCTCCCGATAATTTAAATCCTGCAAGGTCATGGTTAAATTTTTCCTTTTCAAAACGGATGATCTGGAAATTTAATCCGTGATGGTCACTGTGACATTTAATGCATTCTTTCCCCCTGACTTCGGCGGAGGCATGATACCCTTTCTGGAGTTCAACCCTGACCTTCAGTTCAATATGGCAATCCAGGCATTTTTGATTGGAGACCTTTTGCCCCAGGATGTGGCATTTGGTGCAATTTGACATTCCCTCTAGATGGGTGTGAACCTTGGCCAATTCACCCGGAGAGATCTGAGCTTTGGCAACATTACATACCATGAGGGCATATCCCAGTATACTTAAAATGAATGCTTTCCTCATGTATGTAATTGAGTTTTTCAAGATAAAGACAAATTTCAGCTGTTATAGTTGCTTACCAACCTGATAATTTTTTTATTCGAATACACAACAACACTATTTATGCTTTAAAACAGCCTCCCCGAATTTTTTCGTGATGATAATCCCCGCTTTCTGTAAAAACTGGATAGGAAGTTCTCCTCCGGCAAAAATATAAACCAGGTCATTTTTAAGTTGTATTTCCTGCTTTTCAGCCCCGGTTACAATGGTAACAGAATCTTTTTCAATCCTGACCGGGTTGGTGTTCAGCATTGCGGTGATAGTCCCCTCCGCGATGGCTTCATTGATCTTTACGCTGTTCTTTGGTTTTAACCGGCTGAAAACATCGCTGCGGTAGGTGAGGGTCACTTTGTTCTGACCGGCCAGCAACAGGGCTGACTCTATCGCAGAATCACCTCCGCCAACCACCATGATATCTTTCCCCTTGATCTCTTCTGCCTCCAGGAGCCGGTATGCCACCTTTTCCATGGTTTCCCCCGGGATATTCAGTTTCCGCGGTGTTCCCCGTCTTCCAACGGAAAGCAGCACCGCACTGGTGGTAAACACCTCCTCCTGAAGACTTTCGACCTTGAAATACCCGTTTTCCTGCACGATTGACTCAACTTTGCAATTCTCCTTGATGGAGATGCTGTTTTTAGTTAAAACCGTGTTCCAGAAATCAAGGAGTTCTGTTTTGCTGGTTTCCGACAACTTTACTCTTCCATGCAGGGGGACATCCATGGCCGAGGTCATCACGATTTTAGATCTCGGAAAGGTAAACACTGTTCCCCCCAGGGTATCCTGGTCAACAGTGAGGAACCTGAGATTGTGTTTTTTTGCATTAAGAGAGGCGGATATTCCGGCAGGTCCAGCACCAACGATGATCAGGTCGTAGTCAGCATGGGGATTTTTCTTCAGTGATTTCACGATGTTATCCACTGCCTGGCGACCCTGTTCCACGGCATTCTTAATCAAACCCATGCCGCCCAGTTCTCCGGCAATATAAATACCGGCCACATTGGTTTCAAAATTTTGATTCACATGGGGCAGGTCTACACCGCGTTTTTCAGTCCCGATGCACAGGGAGATCGCCTGGGTGGGGCATGCATGAAAACAGGCTCCGTGTCCGATACAGTGAGAAGCATTGATGGTCGTTGCTTTTCCATTCCTGATGCCCAGGATATCCTTTTCGGGGCAGGCCGCGATACAGGCTCCCGTCCTGATGCAACTTCCTTCATCTACAACCGGATGAAGAGAGACAGGTTCATACATACCCTCCAGCTTCGCAATGGCTATCTTTGCCTCAACCTGTTTTGATTCCCGCCTCTGTTTGCGCAGGTAAATGATAACAATGATTGCACAGAAGAGGATCGCTACTGAATAAGCAGCAAATTTTTCCAGAAGTAATTCCATAGTTAAAAGATCCAGTGATACCCAAAAGTAATGGTTACTGCCACGTGAATGACCATGATGATCAGCATTACAAGCGCAAAGGGTAAATGAGCAACATGCCAGTATTTAAAAAGATTCTGCATGGTTTGTAGTCTTTCAATTCTTTTGTTGATTGAAATATCGCTTTTCACAAGGGTGAGTATCTGCTTTTGCTGTGCTTTGTTTACTTTGTTTCGTTTAAGCACCTCTTTAATGTTACGAACGGTTACCATGTCCCGCGTAAGATTCCGGATATAGCGGACGAGGAAATTTGGCTGATATAGTTCGATCTGCTTTTTAGTAGAATTGACAATCATATTGTAACTCTCATCGTCCAGGGAAACCAGTTTTTGAATGTGATCACCGATGTTACTTTTCATTTCCCGCACTTCATTTAAACTCAATTCCCGGCCTTCTATTGTCCTGGGAATTTGAATATAGATAAACCTGCCTATGATTCCGCTCAGGAAAACTGCGACCATGCTCCAGAAACTGATGGCTACGAGACCTCCGAATTTAAAGGAGGTATGATAAAGCACAAGGATGGGGCCGAGGGAACAGAGGAAAATATGAAATTCGAGCCAGTGCTTCAATATGCCAACCCGCGTGAATGCCCTGAATCGTTTCCTGGCCATATAGGCAAAAACACCGATCAGCATGAAAAAAGACCCGATGATGCCCAATCCATGGCCCCAGATTCCGCTTGGCTTCAGGATCAGATGATCGGCATGAAAGAACCGCTCTTCAATGGGTAATTTGTAATAGGAAAAACCAAAATACCCTATCGCAGCAAAAGTTGCCACAACAATGATTGCTAAAATAGCGAGGTAGGTTATGTGGGTATACTTTGACATTTTATTATAAATCTAAAATGTTATCCAACTTTCACTGGTTGCTTTCGTATCGGCGTGGCAAATTTAAGCATTAGAGGGCTATAATTCACAATATCAATTTATAGAGAACGATTCTAAATATTTTAATTAATATTTCAGCCCTCCATTGTCCCATAAATTATTTTAAAGTACATGCCTATTGGAAAAATATTATTTATTTTGTAACAAATAAAAATAATTATCACAGTGGATTTCAATTGTCAACAATCCGGTGCAGGTCAATTATGACCAGGCGCTTTTAAATCTTTGAGCCGTATGAAAAAAATCACCCTCCGTGTTTCCCTTGCTGTCATCATCATGATTGGGGGATTCACCTCCATGATCTCAGCCCAGAAATATCCCTTCGAACTGCCAAAATTACCTTATAATTACAATGCAATGGAGCCTGTAATTGATGCCGCGACAATGGAAATTCATTATTCGAAGCATCATGCCACATACGTAAAAAACCTCAATGTTTTTGTGAAAGGCAGTGGGCAGGAGGATTATTCGCTGGAGGAAATTATGCTCCATGCAGGGACGGTGAATGTGGGAATCCGGAATAATGCGGGCGGACACTATAACCATTCCATGTACTGGGCTATCCTGGCGCTGGATCACCCTTTTGACTCCACAAGCCAGTTGGGAAAGGCGGTGATCAGCACCTTTGGCTCTGTTGACAGTCTGAAAAAACTGTTGAATAAGGCAGGAGCCACGCGATTTGGATCAGGCTGGGCCTGGCTTTATGTTACGACCGACAAAAAACTGGCAGTTTGTTCTTCGCCAAACCAGGATAATCCCCTTATGGATGTTTCGCCTGAAAGAGGAATCCCCATCCTTTGTATTGATGTATGGGAACATGCCTACTATCTGAAATATCAAAACAGGCGTGGTGACTATCTTGCGGCCATACTGAATGCCATTAACTGGGATGTGGTCAATACAAATTACACGGAGGCACTGGTTAGCCCTTTGCTGAAAGAAATTGGAATGCAGGGAGTGAAAAAGTGAGAATCCTTTACAGCTTTGCCTGCATCACTGTGGTTCCGGCATTGTGAAGATATTCAGGTCGACCGGTTTATTCAATTCCACCGAATCAAACTGGATCTCGTTTACACGTCCGCCGTTATTGGTTTCCACGGTGAACGCGAAAGGAATTTCCTCTACTTTTCGGTAGTCCCTGTAGAAATTTTCAATCGGGATCTCCTTCCCACCAACCTTGCGGAACGAGAGCCGTTTCTTCAACATGAATCCGGCGGGGTCGATGAAATTGAATTCGATCCCGCCATCCTTCCGGGTAACCTTGATTTTATAAACGATAACGCCGTCGACGGTATCGGTGCCGGCAAGTTCGGGAGAATGCCCCTTCTCTTTCCAGTTGAAAAGCACCCCTTCGATATCGGCCCTGTTTTTCAGGTCGGTGGCCCGTTCGGGCGGCATAACCTGTGGTGCGGCTTTGCCTGTCCACGGGGTTGTCATCCAGGCAGTGTGCCCATCGTAAACCTGGTAAGCGGTCAGGTCAGCAACATCAAATTGCATCATATACTTATCCGGTCGTACCCGGACAATTTTTACAGGCATCAGATCCTGCTGGACGATGTTGCCGGTCATGATGATGGAGTTTACTTTCTGAAGCTTATCAAAGTTCCCCGCTTTGTAATAATTGTTCAGGATCTGGGTCAGGGTCAGTTGCTGTGCAAACAACCCCGGCATAAGTGTGAATATCAGAAACACCAGCGATGATCTTGTTTTCATATCCATTATTTCAAGATTCTACATTCATTTGTATTGCCTGCATCATTTATTTTACCTTCTTTTAACATCATAAGCCATCAGCGATTGTCCGTGCCTGACATACATAACTCCCTGGCAGATGACCGGGTGTGCATAGTGCGCCTTGGTTCCACGGGTGACCTTAAACGACCCCGCCGGCACCATTTTGGGACCGTTTGGTTTGAAGAGACCCAGTTGACCTTTTTCATTGTAGCAGTAAAGCATGCTGTCGGCATAAATGGTGACCCCTTTGTCGAATTTCACGGAATCGACGATTTGGGCGGTGTTCGCATCAAGTGTATACCAGTATCTCCGGCCGTAACTGGCTGTATAGATGTAATCATTCAGTTTGATAAAACCTCCCATTGTATTGTCGCAGGCCCCGTTTCTCCATACTTCGGTAATCTCCTTCCCGTCTGCTGACAGTTTCAGTTTAACTGATCCGTTCCCGTCGCCGGTGATATAGTAAATGCATCCATCTTCAAAAAGCGGGGTGTTGATGTGCACATCTCCTTCACTGTCCTGTTTGTGCGACCACAGGAGTTTTCCATCTTTGGTATCAATTCCGAGCAGGGCGCTTTTGGTGAAGGTGACCAGGATATCCCGGTCGGCTAACCGGATTAGTGCCGGTGAACAGTAGGATGTCATCTGTCCGAGCCCTTTGCAGATCCACCTGATTTTTCCGGTAAAACGGTCCAGGGCTACCACATTGGTGTCGGTGCCTCCCGGGCAGCAATAAACGTCATCTCCGCTGACAACCAGCGATTCCGAAAATCCAAACCGGACCATTGGTGCATGAAAGTCGGTTGCCATATCGACCGACCACACTTTCTTTCCTGATTTTGCATCCAGGCAGGCCACTGTTCCCAGGCCGGCAGTTACATAAATCATGTCATTCACAAATGTCGGCGTGTTGCGCGTTCCGGGGTAATTCAATGTCCATTCCTTTCCAATGGGCGCTTTCCAAAGGAATTTTCCTGAACGGGACAGCGCATACAGATAGCTTATGGTATCAATCTCCCCGTTTACATAAATGGTAGAAGCAGTGATGATGGGAGAACCGTATCCATTCCCGATGCTGTCGCACTCCCAGATCAGCGCCGGCCCTGCTTCAGGCCAGCTTTTCAAAAGATTCGTTTCGTGGTAAATGCCGGTTCGTTCGGTCCCGTGCCATTGCAGGATCTCCTGTGAAAATACCCTGGAGGAAAGAAGAATGAACAGTGTGGTAACAAAGTAAATTTTGGTTTGCATAGGAAAATCAGATTATTTCAGATGATTGGAGTTTTGCAAAACTAATCCATCCGTCGGCCATGCGGAAAATAATTCGGTAAAGATGGAAATAATGACGATAACCGTGGCGAAAAACGAGACACATCTTTCCCGAACTTTGACCCTTGTGAGGACTGAAAAGACAGATGTGCCGCTGGATTTATTTTGTATTTTTGGGCATATGAAAAACATCAATCTTAAGGCCATACTTCCATATGGGGTGGCAGTGGTTGTTTTCCTGTCAATAACCATCATCTATCTTTCACCCCTGCTCGAAGGGAAAAAGCTTTGGCAAAGCGACATTGCACAGCACCTGGGTGCGTCAAAAGAGATTGCTGATTTCAGGGCACAAACAGGTCAGGAGCCCTTATGGACCAATTCCATGTTCGGTGGTATGCCTGCGTACCAGGTCTCCACCGTTTACAAGGGTAACTTTATCGGGTACCTTGATGGTCTGATGACGCTTGGCCTGCCTCATCCTGCGAACCTGATGTTCCTGTATCTCATCGGCTTTTTTATCCTGCTCCTCGCCATGCGGGTCGACCCATGGCTTTCTATTGCCGGGGCAATTGCATTCGGGTTCTCTTCATTCTTTTTTATCATCATAGAGGTTGGTCACAATTCGCAGGCTCATGCCATTGGCTACATGGCGCCTGTCATTGCAGGTCTCATCCTGACCTTCCGCCGTCATTATCTCTGGGGCGGATTGATGACGGCCATCTTCCTGTCGCTCGAAGTGAAAACCAACCATCCCCAGATCACCTACTACCTGGCGGTCATCGCACTCCTGCTGGGCCTCTTTAAACTTATTCATGCAGTCAGGTTCAGGGAGATCGCCCCGTTTGTCAAATCGGTGGGCGTGCTGCTCATTGCCCTCCTTTTTGCCGTGCTCACAAACATCACAACCCTCTGGGCCACCTGGGAATACGGGAAGTTCACCATCCGCGGGAAATCAGAGCTGACAACAGCAGGGCCGGTGAAAACTGCCGGACTTGACAAGGACTATATCACCCAGTACAGCTATGGAATCGGGGAGACGATGACCCTGCTTATTCCTGGTTTTCAGGGCGGTGCTTCAGTGAGCCCGCTGGGTGAAAAATCGGAAGTGGTCAGCGCCATGCGGGTCAACGGCATCGACCCCGGCACCATCAGCCAGTACATCAACCAGCCGGTCCCGTATAATTACTGGGGGAACCAGTTCAGTACTGCCGGGCCGGTCTACGTGGGGGCGATCGTTTGTTTCCTTTTCCTCCTGGGGCTCCTCATCGTAAAGGGCCCTATCCGCTGGTGGCTTCTGTCGGCCACCCTGCTCTCCATCCTCCTGGCCTGGGGCCACAACTTTATGGCGTTCTCTGATCTCTTCATTCATTATGTCCCTGGATATAATAAATTCAGGGCGGTGACCATGACCCTTGTCATTGCCGAATTTGCCATGCCACTACTTGGGATCATCGCACTGAAGGTGTTTTTTGAAAACACGGCCGACCGGGAAAGGAACTTCAGGGCGCTGAAGATCGCCTTCTTCCTTTCGGGCGGGATCACCCTTTTCTTCGCCCTTTTCCCGGGGATGTTTCTTGATTTCACCGGCCCCAGGGATAGTGAGATGGCCAAACAACTGCCCGACTGGTTCATGCAGGCCATCCGGGATGACCGGAAGAACCTTCTCAGGATGGATGCCTTCAGGGGGTTCCTATTTATCACACTTACCGCACTGCTGCTCTGGGGTGTTTTATTTGATAAAATCAGGAAGCAATATGCATACCTGGGCTTGATCATCCTGTTTCTTGCCGACATGTTCCCCGTAAACAAGCGCCACCTTAACAATGACAGTTTCACCTCCCGGAACAGGGCTGAAGTGCCATTCCAGCCTGGTCCGGCTGACGAGCAGATCCTGCAGGACCGGGATCCGAACTTCAGGGTATACAACCTTACGGTCGACCCGTTCAGCGATGCCAGTACCTCCTATTTTCATAAGTCCATCGGGGGATACAGCGGGGTAAAGATGCGCCGTTACCAGGAGCTGATCGAACATCACATCAGCAAACAAAACATGGCGGTGCTGAACATGCTGAATACGAAATATTTTATAGTCGCCGATGAAAAAGGCAGCCCGGTGGCACGATACAATCCGGCAGCACTTGGCAATGCCTGGTTTGTTCAATCTTATTTACTGGCAGACAATGCCGATGCAGAACTCAATGCACTCACCGGGTTCCGGCCCGATTCAGTGGCAGTTGTTGACAAAAAGTTCAGTGCAGAATTGACCCGGGGCCAGCCGGGGCACGACACCTCCGATTTTATCCGTGAAGCCAGCTATGCCCCCAACAGGATCAGCTATCAGTACTCAGCCAAAAGCAACAGGCTGGCGGTCTTTTCAGAGATCTGGTATCCCAAAGGCTGGAATGCCTTTGTTGACGGAGCCCCTGCGCCCCATCTCCGTGCCGATTATGTTTTACGTGCCATGGTCCTTCCGGCCGGCAAACATAACCTCGAATTCCGGTTTGAACCCGGGGTATATTCAGCCGGGGAGAAAATTTCGCGATCCAGCTCCATCTTGCTCGTGATTCTTTTCATTGCAGCAGTATTGAATGCCCTTCTCAGGAAAAGAAAAACCAGGAAAACCCCATGAAAAAAATCCTGATTTTATTTTTGCTTGTTTCTTCAGGACCGATGGCCCGGTCCCAGAAAATCATGCATTCGGCCGCCAAAAACATCACCGTTCTAATCGGTGGCAGGCCAACCGACTGGAAGATCTCACCTGAAGAAAATCCCGACAGGCTGAAAGTATATTGTTCCCGGGAAAAAAATGAGGTTATATTCCGGACCGATATGGACACAGCTGCATTTCAGGTATCAAAAAATGATACGATAAAATTCAGCATTGTGCTCAATTCAAAGGACACGGCCCATACCGAGATCATTGGCATCAGGGATTTTCCCGATAAAATAACCCGGGAGGAAAAACTATACTGGTTCAGCCAGGTGTGGTCTGAAACAAAATACAATTTTGTGAACATCGACCGGCTGGGGTTCAATCTGGACAGTCTCTACAGATTCTATATTCCGCAAGTAACCGCAACCAGGAATGACTACGAGTATTACCGGCTTTTACAAAAGTTTATGGCATCCCTGCATGACGGGCACACACAGGTTGGTTCCAACGGGCAATTTTACAGGTACACGGATTACATCCCGGTTTCTCTTAAAGACTTTGACCATAAAGTTTACATTACGGCGGTTCGTCAGATGCCGGGGCAGGATTCAACCTGGGTAGGTGCAGAAATAACAGAAATAGACCATCTTCCTACAATACAATATCTTGAAAGGGATATCTTCCCCTATATTTCCGCCTCCACCGAACAGCATATGTGGATGCAGGCGATTTATGATATCCAGAGTGATTTCAAAGACCATCCCTTCAGGGCTACGATAAAAAAACGCGATGGTACAATTGTAAACATTGAGCTTCAGCGGAACGGGGAGGAGATTCGCACAAAGAATGACCGGAACTGGGGCACGGTCCCTGAGTATTCGAGAAACGTGGTCGATTTCAAATGGATGGACAACCAGGTTGCCTTCGTGAGCTTTAACCGGTTTATGCCGGAAAAAGAGGCCATGGAAGAATTTGACAGGATTGCCAAGGAGCTGTATAATGCAAAGGGACTGATCATCGACCTCCGGAAAAACGGAGGCGGTTCAACAGAGGTTGCATGGCATCTGCAGAGATACCTGACTCAAGGGAACTTTTTCCTGAATTATGGATGGGAAACGAGAATCAACGACGGGGTAAAGAAGGCCAATGGGAACTGGCAGGAGGAATACAAAGATTACTTTTTAAATAAAGCCTATCGTTTTGAGAAGCCTGATACAGTCCCTGTTCCTGACACACTCAGGAGAATAACATGTCCGGTGATAATCCTGATTGGCCGGTATACCTTTTCAGCTGCAGAAGATTTTCTGGTTAACCTGTACGAAGTTCCGGGACGGCCCCGCTTTGTAGGGGAAGAAACAGGGGGTTCGACCGGCTCTCCCCTTGTTATAAATGGTCTGCCAGGCGGAGGATATGCACGGATCTGCACCCGGCGGATCTGTTTTCCCATAAGCGGCAAGCGGTTTGTGAACACCGGGATCAAGCCCGACATTGAAGTGAAACAAACCATGGATGATTACCTCCGCGGGAGGGATGCGGTTCTTGACCGGGCAGTCATGGAAATATCAACCACCCCGGTTACCAGGTAAACAAGCTATACCGCAGAGATAAACGATTTTCGTTTTTCCTATCATGAAGCAGCAGAAATGTAAACGGAATAAAATGTCGTGAATATTTTTTAAATTTGATCACCGTTATTCCAATTCCTCAACATTGGGACCTATTCGGATATTCCTGAAATAAAACAGACCATGAAAAATCTTTACATTTTAATTGTTTCATTGTTCGTTTTCGGCGTTGCAAACGGACAGGACTGGACACAACAGCAATCTGGAACAGGAAGTTATTTATACGCGGTTTCCTTTGCCAATACCGATATCGGTTATGTTGCCGGCAGCGAGGGGACCATTTTGAAGACCATTGACGGAGGTGCACATTGGACATTTCAGAATTCAGATGTTGCCTATTCACTGAAGTCGGTTTTTTTTACTGACGCAAATACGGGATACGCAGCAGGGGGAGGTAGCACAGGCGGTAAAATTTTAAAAACCACCAACGGAGGAGCGCTCTGGACAGGTCAGTTCGCCGGGACAACAAATTATTTGAATTCGGTCTTCTTTACTGATTCAAATACCGGATATGCAGTCGGGGAGTATGGCACCATCATGAAGACCACCGACGGAGGAAATCTTTGGAGCAGCCGACCTTCGGGAACCTTCTCTTCCCTTTATTCCGTTTATTTTACCGATGCCAATACCGGCTATGCAGTCGGCGGCGGAGACATCATCCTCAAAACCGTGAATGGAGGCACCGAGTGGATCATTCAGCATGAGGGCAGCACCGGCGGAGTATTATTTTCCGTCTATTTTCCGCAGGAAAACGTAGGTTATGCGGTGGGTGAAAGCATAAATCCGATGCATGGAACCATACTGAAGACCATCAATGGAGGAGCAGAATGGACAAGCCTGGAGTCGGGAACCGGAAATTCCCTGCAATCGGTATTTTTCACCGATGTCAATACTGGTTATGCCGTGGGCGGGTTTGGAGATGGCATAATTCTGAAAACCACGGATGGCGGAACCAGCTGGGTAGGTTTGACTTCGGGGACATCAAAAGCGTTGTATGCTGTTTATTTCCCGAAGGCCGATACAGGTTACGCTGTTGGCGAAAACGGCACCATCCTCAAGACCATCAATGGCGGAGGTGTGGGAATCGATGAAACTTCAGCTGATCCGACCCATTTCAAAATTTATCCCAACCCGGCAAGTGAGTCGATCAGCATAGAGTCGGCTCTTAATTCATGGATAACAAGGTTTACATTAACAGATCTGCAGGGCCGTGTCTTAAAGGAAATGGAGATTACGGGTCTTAAAACACAGATTGATATCCGGGATCTTCCATCGGGGATCTATTTCCTCAGGGTTAAAAATGTGAAAATGGCCGAAACTTTAAAACTGTTCAAAAGATAAAATGAAAAACAACCTGCTAAACTACCTGACCCTGATCATTGCCCTTGTTTTCTCCCCGTTGTTGATCCTGTGGTATTTCTCGACCGGGCCTGAGTTAACCATTTACACCTATCTCGGGATCCTCCTGATGATACCCTCGCTGGTTTTATTTACCATAGCCCGCATCCAGCTGGGAAGTTCATTTCAGATATCCGCAGCTGCGAATAAGCTGGTAACCGGCGGACTTTATAAGAAGTTACGACATCCCATTTATTATTTCGGATTGGCATTTCTGGTCGGTGTGATTGTTTTTATTCATAATTTCTATCTGCTGATTCTCTGGTGTGGTTTGATATTGCTGCAAAGGAAAAGAATCAGGAACGAGGAACGGGTCCTGGAAGAAAAATTCGGGGATGAATATGTAAAATATAAAAAGGGCACCTGGTTTTAAGACTTCCAGGAAAGTAACAATTGAATCTTACTAAAATTCCACGCGATGATCGTAAAGATAATGGACATCCTCAGAATGGTGATTGTTTTCCTGGCCTTCTATTTTGGATACAACATCGGTTTTGAACAGGGCTTTTATGACCCGGTTGCCCAGCTGCATTTTATGATCCCTTTGATCATTGTAGCCATTTCAGGCCTGTCGGGCATTGAGGGGTTGTTTTTTGCCAGGGAATCAGCCGAAGCGAAGGGGTTCGAGGTCGGCAGCAACTACCAGACTCAGTCGGCGATTGCTTTGCTGTCCTATGCGGTCATCGCGGTTCTGATCTGGTTTATCAAATGGGGCATCAAAGCCGAGCTGACCATATTTATGACCTTTATCTTTTTTTTCTTTTTTTCAGCATTGAACCATGCGGTGGATGCGATCAAACGGAAAAACTACAAATGGCAGAATATAAACCGCCCTTTTCTCCTGCTGCTCCTGATTGCCGGGATGATCTATCCGTTTGTGATGGCGTTGAAAAGTCTGTAGCTTCATGAAAACCTACATTTCCATTTTACGCGGCATCAATGTTAGCGGCCAGAAACTGATAAAAATGAAATCCCTGCAGGAAATGTACGTAGGTCTGGATTTCAGGAATGTGAGAACCTACATCCAAAGCGGGAATGTCGTTTTCGAAAGCAACGCTCCGGAAGCCGGAAACCTGGAGAAAACCATCTCGGCAGCGATCCTGAAAACCTTCGGCTTTGAGGTTCCTGTAATTGTTCTTGGGAAGGAGGAACTGAGAAGCATCTCGGAACACAATCCATTCATCCGCCAAAGGGGAGAAGATATCGCCCGTCTTCATGTTACCATTTTATCCGCTGAGCCGGAACATTCCCTTACTGAAACCATTGGGCACGATGAATATTTGCCTGATGAGTTTTATATCAGCGGCAGATCAATTTACCTGTTCTGCCCCAACGGGTATGGGAACACAAAACTCAGCAATACCTTTTATGAGAAAAAGCTGAAGGTGATGGCAACGACCAGGAACTGGAAAACCGTGCTTGAACTGGTGAAGATCAGTGAATGAAACAATCGAATCTTTTCGACTTGAAAAATAAAAATCGTCAGACTGAAATCGATGCAAGCTACCTCTACCAGGTACTTTCAACCCGACCTGTTACTGTGTTTGTCCCGCCACGATTTTCCTGTTGAGACTCTTGTTAATGGCAAATCCTTTTATGGTCCATTGGAATTCAGTTTGGTTTAAACTCATCAGGATCCAGCCATAGATATAACCGGAGCCCTTTTTCATTCTGAATCCAAAATAATTATCTCCATTGGTACACTCCTCATTACAACTCCAGGATTTCCAGTAAACCCTCACCGTTTCTGCATGGTCAGAATACATAAGCATATCCGAAACAGGTTGTTCAGGGGGGATTACGTCGGCACAATGGCCGATCAGATTATTAACCGCCACGGAATTTGTTGCGCCAAGCGCTGAAATGTCGGAATAACGCATGAAATTCATGCAGGGCATGCCGGCACTGTGAAATTCGTACCAGGTTTGGCTGTTAACCCTGAAATCAAAGGTTCCGTCATTGTCAGCGTCAATATCATAATGGGCCGATGAGTCCCATGGCACAGGTTGCCTGCAGTCGTACTGAAGGTTCGGAGGGTCCCAGGTTCTCACGGGTCTAATAAGGATTTCAGGGTTGATCTCTGTATAAACAATCGAATCAGGAATCAGTCTTGTAAACGAGACGGTATCTCCGTATGCGGTTCCGGCGCTGTTGGTGGCATAGGCCCTGACATAGTAGGTCGTATTCGAATCGAGACCGGTGATAAAACTGGTATAGCTGCCTGTCCCGGTGCCATCAATGGTTTTATAGTCGAGGATCGTTGGCGTTTGGCCTGTTCTCCAGCAGATTCCGCGGCCTGTAACCGGGGCTCCCCCGTCGGTAGTGACCTCTCCCCCGCAGCTGGCCGTTGTGGTAGTTATTTCAGTGACCTGACTGGTGGTAACAGTTGGTAAAACAGGATCGGGAAGGGTGACCGGCTCCTTTTTTTTGCAGCCTTCCCCGGAAAGCAGGAATAATACTGCGATAACACCTAAAGAAAGCCCCAGTAGCTTCTTGACTGGAATCATTGCAATGAGGATTGTAATTCAAAGATAATTAAAAAAATTCGCACTGGCAGAGTTTCCTGCATAAAATTAAAACCAATATCCCAGGTTCAGAAACAGCATCAGGCCCGGATTCAGGTTGGAGCTCATGAGCGATAGTTCCAATGGTCCGATGAAACTGTCGTACCCGGCTGTAACGCCATAGCCGAAGAGGAAATTGCGGCCGGTAAAAAGCTGATCAAATTTAGATTCATTGCCCCCCGCATCGGCACGAAGGGTCAGGTATAATTTATTGTAAACATTGCATTGAAGCTTCAACCGGCCAACCAGGGCGTAGGAGCCGAATTCCTGGATGAAATGCAGCCCGGTGAAGGGAACGATGGATTCAATATAATTGTCGGGCGCCAGTCCCCCCAGCCCGAACAGGTGCTGAATGGGAGGTTTTCCGGTATAATTGAGCGTGGCACCGGCGAATATTCCCGGCTGTAAAACAAACCGGCGCGATAACCGGAAGTTCTGGTCAAATTTCAGGCTGATGATGGCTGAATTTGTAAACAGTTGCTGTGACCAGTTCTGCGAAAAGGGCATGACATATTCAGCCTTCAGGACCGCCTTGATGCCGGATGTAGGATAGCAGACTTTGTCGCGGGTATCGGCATTCAGGTATACAAAAACACTCCCGTAACTCGAAAAATTTGCAAAGGGAAGATAGCTGCTGTCGATCACGATATCCTGCCTGAACCGGAAATATTCATAATCAAATCCTGCTTTCAGATTGACCATGTTCCGGAAGTTGTAGTTGAAATAGAGCGAGGCTTTGTAGTTTGTTAAATTAAAAAGGTTGGTCTTGCTCTCTTTATCATAGGTGTCAACCTGAAAAGTATAGAATTCACCACTAACCCCAAGCGCCGCTTTTCCACCCAGCCCGAGCATATAGATTGCCCTGATCCGTGGATTTACCGCAACATTCAGCTCGGCGAACAGTTTGGAATTGTTTCCGAGCACGTTGCGGAATGTTCCGCCCAGGGTTAAGATAATTCCGTAATCGGTGTCGTAATGCACGCCAGCCGAAACCTCCCCCGGACCTCCCTCCACCGCATTGATCACCAGGTTTGTTTTGCCCTCCTTGTATTCCATTTCATACGAAACCCGTTTAAAATACCCCGAGCCGTAGGTAAGCCGGATATCCTTCTGCAACTCATCCATCGACACCTTCCTGTGCAGGTAGCTTCCAAAGATGCTCTTGAAATAACTGTCCCGCATTTTTTTATTCCCGCGAACGATCAGGCTGTCGACCTTGAAGGAGGTCACCGGAGTGGTATTGTAACTTTTCAACGGCTTGAATTCGATGGCATTCAGGGAGTCAGCAAGGGCTTTGATCTCTTTAAAGTGTGCGCGTGCGACCCGTTCACCAACCGCCATGATGGAGTCATATTTCTCGAAATCCATCATCCCGTAATTCAGCTTGATCCGAACCTTAAGATCGGTAAGACTGTCCCCAATCTCATTGGCGCGGATCCTTGCAAATGATGTGATCTGGTCGAGAATGGCGGGAATGGAAGAAAGTTCTTCCCGGGTTTTTGAAAGACCCGACTGAACGTCGCCCCCGATAATGATCTGGGCACCCATCTCTTTTACCTGTTTTACCGGGTAGTTGTTCACCACCCCGCCATCAACAAGGTAATAACCCATATAATCGGTCGGTTCGAAATAACCCGGAATTGACATGCTGGAGCGAATGGCCATGGGCAGGTAGCCTTTGTTCAGGACGACGGCCTCCCCGGTAAAAAGGTTTGTGCCGATGCACAAAAAGGGAGTCTGAAGGTCATTGAAATCGTTGATTTTATAGGCAGGTGAAAAAAACCTGTCGAGAAGCAGGTTGATCTCCTGTCCCTGGTACATGGAGCTGAGACCAAATTTTTTGTTTTTCAGCGGGAGACTTACAACAGTTTTCTCCCCGATCACCTTTTCTTCATAAGCAACATATTTCCGATCGGTAACGTCCTTGAGGAGATCATTCCAGTTCTGACTCCTGATCAGTTTGGCAATGGTGTCGGGATGATATCCAATGGCATATAACCCGCCGATGATGCTGCCGATGCTCGATCCGCCGATGTAATCGATTCGCAGGCCCGCCTCCTGGATCACCCTGAGCAACCCGACATAGGCAAAACCTTTGGCGCCCCCGCCACTGAGTACAAGTCCTACCGATGGCCGTTTACGCAGGGTGTCAGGAAGCGACGGACCGGCCAGGACTGACACTGCGAACATGAAAAGGAGCAGTGGAATAAGCGTCGAAATGACACCAATACGCCGGGACAGCGGGGAAAGATCTTTCATCGGGTTAAATTTGAGGTGAATATAATCAATTCTTTAAAAATCCATTAGCTTTGTTATGAATCTGAATCCGGACTTTTAATTTCACCCGTTCCTGTATAGAAAACATCATGGTAAATCAGCAATTCAACCTTTTCATTGAAAAAATCCAATCCCTGATCAGCAGCAAGGAACTGATCAAACTGGTGATCAGCAGCCAGCGTGATCATTCCTCCGACCTGAAAAGTATCGTCATGACCATCATTGAAATTAAAAAAGGGGCCAGGCTGAATTTCGTGTATCGATATAAAACAAAGGATACCACGAAGAATTATGATCCCGGAGAGGCCTTGATCCTGATCAGGAAATCACTGGAGGATGACTTTTTAAATGCCGACCTGTTCTCTGAAAAGGAGACCCTGCGTTTGCTGATTACTGACCGGGGAAAGGTGAAAATAAGGTCAAACCAGCCTGCAATGAAACAGCTTGCTGATTTCAGCCACGACCGCCGGAAGGAACGGGTTATTGCTACGGAAAACAACATCTATCTCCGCGAACTGGGAATCCTGAATTCTAATTTTGAACTGAGGAAGGAGATGACCGACAAGTATCTCCAGGTGAACCGTTACATCGAACTGCTGGAACCCTTTATCAGGGAACTCGATTTGCCCGTTGGTTTTCATGTGGCCGATATGGGATCGGGAAAGGGTTACCTCACCTTTGCCCTCTACGATTATCTGACCGCTGCTCTTGGAAAAACACCGGTGATGACCGGCGTGGAATCAAGGAAAGAGCTTGTGAAAATCTGCAACGACATTGCCGGGAAGGCTGCCTTTACCCATCTGAAATTCATCACGGGAAACATCGGGGAGGCCGAACTGGCGAAAATTGACATTCTCATAGCGTTACATGCCTGTGATACTGCCACGGATGACGCTATTTTCAGGGGGATTAACTCCGGAGCATCCCTGATAGTCTGCGCTCCATGCTGCCACAAGCAGATCCGGAAGGAACTGGATGTTAAAAACGAACTGAAGGGAATCCTGAAACATGGCATTCTTGAAGAGCGCCAGGCCGAAATCATTACGGATGGCCTGCGCGCCCTGGTCATGGAGGCCCACGGGTATAAAACAAAGGTATTTGAATTTATATCCACAGAACATACGCCGAAAAATGTGATGATCGTGGGCCTGAAAATCCCCGGGAAACCTGCCGTCATGAAAAAGGGCCTTGAGCAGATCCGGGCGATCAAGGAGTTGTTCGGGATAAAGATGCATTATCTGGAGGAGTTGTTCGTGACGCATGACGTAAAAGCGTGACAAGTGACGCGTGACGCGTGACCAAAGTGTTTAATTTTAATAGAAACTTTAATTTTACTGCGATGAAAACCATGAAGGGAAAGCCCGAATTCGTCAGGCCGGTGCGCCGGATCATAGTCACAACCCTGGTTTCTTTATTCCTCTTAGTCCTGTTTTCCTGTCAGCAGGGTGTAAAAAACGGGAAAGAGGCAGCAGCAAAAATGTCACTGGATGAAATTACAATAGCTGAACTTCAGCAAGGGTACAAGGATGGCAGGTTCACCATTGAGGATGTTGTTAAGCAGTACCTTGGACGCATCGATTCAATCGACAAAAACGGACCAAAACTCAACTCCGTTCTGGTCCTCAATCCCGATGCCCTGGAAATTGCCATCCAGCTTGACAAAGAGCTCGCTGCGGGTAAGTCAAGGGGGGCCCTGCACGGGATCCCCGTGCTGCTGAAAGACAACATCGATACCCACGATAAAATGCCGGTAACGGCTGGTTCAGCGGCACTGAGGAATTCCTATCCGGAGAATGACAGCTGGGTGGCGAAAAAGCTGAGAGAAGCGGGTGCGGTCATCATCGGAAAGGTCAATCTGAGTGAATGGGCCAACTTCCGTTCCAAGATATCCTCCAGTGGATGGAGCGGGGTAGGCGGACAGACTAAAAATCCCTACATTCTTGACCGGAATCCCTGCGGATCCAGCTCCGGGTCGGGGGTGGCCGTATCGGCCAACCTGTGTGTCCTGGCCATTGGGACCGAAACCAACGGCTCGATCGTTTGTCCGTCGAACAACAACGGCATTGTGGGCCTCAAACCCACGGTTGGGCTGATCAGCCGTTCAGGCATTATCCCCATCTCCTTTACGCAGGATACGCCTGGCCCAATGGGGCGCACGGTGACCGACGTAGCCATCTGCCTTGGTTCATTGACGGGTGTTGATCCGGCCGATACGAAAACTTTAGCCTCTGCAGGGAATTTTCAAACCGATTACACCCGATTTTTAAAGGCGGATGGTCTTAAAGGAAAACGCATCGGCCTTTTAAAAGAGTCGATGGGTTTTCATCCCAAGGTTGATTTGCTCATGGATCAGACCATCACCTGGTTGAAAAGCCAGGGGGCCGAGGTTATAGAACTAAAGGAGCCCTTCGATCCCGCGATTGAAAAAGCATCCTTCGAAGTCATGCTTTTCGAATTCAAGGATGGATTGAACAGGTATTTTCAGAGTCTTGGAGAGAAGGCCCCGGTAAAAAGCATGGCTGATCTGATCGCCTTCAATAAAAAGGATTCCGTCGAATTGAGATATTTCGACCAGAAATTGCTGGAGGAGGCGGAGGCGAAAGGCGGACTTGATTCCCCGGAATATAAAAAAAACCTGGAGGTTATGCTGAAGGGAACCCGGGAAAAGGGAATCGACAAATTGATGAATGAGAATAAGCTGGATGCCATTATAGCTCCAACCGGGGCCCCTGCCTGGAAAACCGATTTGGTTGACGGTGACCTCTTCCTGGGAGGAAGTTCATCCCCGGCAGCCATATCAGGCTACCCGGCCATCACGGTTCCCATGGGGTTCATTGACGGCCTGCCTGTTGGCGTCTCATTTTTCGGCAGGGCCTGGAGTGAACCCATCCTGCTTGAAATCGCCTTTGCCTATGAACAGGGAACTAAACACCGGAAACCACCGCAATTCCTTGTCACGGGGCCTTAAATAAACCGATTCGTAAAATTTCGGGAACATCCCTTGACGAGAGGATACGAAGCCTGACCCTGGCTGATTTTACGGGTGGGAACTGAAGCAGCCGTTTATACCCGATGGTTGTTCCTTTAATCACCTCCTGCCAGGATTTGCCATTCCATGCCTCCAACCTGAACGACTCAACTCTTTGCCCGTTCCGGAACTTTTCACAGAGCATGGCCCGGTCGAACGTCACGGGGGATGGGAGTTCCACCAGGATGACCGAATCGGCCATGGTGGTTATGGCTTTTTCTGCGAGGTCATGACCGAATGTGGCATCGAGTATTTTCTTCATTCCTTTCAGTGCGGCTACATCATTTTTGTGGATCAGTCCGCGCCGGTCGGGAGGCAGGTTGAGCAGAAGCACTGAATTCCGGCCAACAGAACTGTACCAGATGTCAACCAGTTTTTCCGGGGTTTTTACCAGCGTATCCTGTTCAGCATGGTAAAACCATCCCGGACGGATCGAAACATCCACCTCCGACGGATACCAGATCAGGTTTTTTGCCCTGGTTATTTTCTCCCGGCTGCCGAGATCCTCTTCCATCATATCTCCGGGTGGTAAAAAGGTCCCATCTTTCAACCCGTTTTGTTGTGAATGTGCAGCAATGCTGTCGGTTGATCCGGCTGCCAGGGGAACCACGCTCCATTCGGTTTCGCGGCCATAGCCCGATTCAGTTCCCACCCACCTGACATCAGGGCCCATAACGGCAATGACCGCCTGGGGCTGCAGTTTCCGGATGGTATTGTAATATTCCTGCCAGTCGTAAATCTGTCGTTTCCCGTTAGGTCCCTCCCCGCAGGCGCCGTCAAACCAAACCTCATCAACCGGCCCATAGAGGGTGAGCAGTTCCGTAAGCTGGTTTTTGAAATGCGTGTTGTAGTCATCTGTTCCATAAAGAGGGGAGGCGATATCCCATGGCGACAAATAGATCCCGAATTTGATCCCGTTCTTCCTGCATGCAGTGGCAACTTCAGCGATTACATCTCCCTTTCCGCCCTTCCAGGGTGAATTTTTCACAGAATAATCCGTGAACTTACTTGGCCACAGGCAAAATCCGTCATGATGTTTGGCCACCATGATCAGCAGCTTCGCACCGGCCATCCTGGCAGTTTTCACCCACTGGTCCGCGTCGAGGGCTGTCGGGTTGAAAACGGATGCCGGGGTTCCTTTTACACCCCATTCCCGGTTGGTAAAGGTGTTCATCCCGAAATGGATGAACACCGTAAATTCAAGTTCCTGCCATGCCGCCTGCCGCTCGCTCGGACAAACATGTGCAGCTTGTTTCACGATCTTTTCAGGTGGATCCTGGGGATGAATAGTTACAAAATTCTGAGACAGGAGATCCCCTGCAGCAAAGAGCTGCATGATCCCCAATGCCATGAAGGTCAGTGTTTGAATTTTCATAATGAGGAGATGCCCCGCAAAAGTATCAAGAATTCGACATTTTCATCAAATTATGTTATTTCCAGGCATATGTTGTACATTTGAATATTCATGACAAACTACCAAATCCATGTTGAATAGAAGGTATATATCCCTGGTCTTCATTGCCATGCTGCTCTGGTGTTGTGCCCGCACCAAAAATCAGGAAGCCTCCCGGGATCCCTGGCCGCTGCAAGAGGGAACCACCTGGATTTACCAGGGACAATGCAACAATCAGCTGGTAAAAGTGGAGATGGAGATCAAAAAGGTGACCCGTCAGGGCAGCCTGTTGTTTGCCGAAATCCAGGGTTATCCGTCTGATCCTATGGATGGTTCCGGATGGAAGACTTCAACCTGGGGTTTGCTTGTCGTTGGGAATGAACGTTATTACCGGCTGGAGGGCAAGAGGCTCGACAGTGTCCGGACTCGTTTGGCCGATCCGGGTGATAATCTGGCAGGACTCGTGGAGGAACAGGAACTGATGCTTCAACTGCCCCTTCAGTTGGGAAATTCTTTTGGCGAAACTTTCCAGCTCACCAGGTCCGACAGCAACTATTACTGGCAGGTAACGGGAAAAAGTATCTTTGACCCATCCTCCATCGGGATCAGGGAGATGAACAAGCCGATTGATCAGTTTACCTTACGCTTTTCAACATTACCTGATGAGACCTTGATCGATTTTGTTCCAGGCCTTGGGATTGGCCGTTATCGTTACAGCCATCATGGAACTCCAGCAGAAACAGATATGAAACTTTCTGAGATCAAAGGACTTTCGGTGGCTCCCTGATGAGCCAGCACCAGGAATTTCCTATGTGTTTATCACCCTCTTGCTTAATTGGTATTCCTTCCGGGCCTTTAACCATCCGGGAATGGCATCTTTCATAATAATGATCACCGAAAGCATGATGACCAGGGTCAGGGCCAGGTTGATCGACCCCTGAACATACATTTTATCGGAACTCATCTGGGGGATATAGATCCCTATCATGTTCATTATCCCCGCCACAAAGGTGGTTATCCCTACAAACGTGAGCGGAATAAGGGTGACCCAGGCATACCGGATCTTTCCCTGGTTGATGATGTAAGATGTGCCGATGGTAAGGGCTATGGTTGCAAGCAGTTGATTGGCAGAACCAAACATGGGCCAGATGGTGGAAACACTTCCGGTATAGATGAAATACCCCCAGAAGAACACCACGATGGCGCTGGCGATCAGGTTTCCCGGAAGCCAGTCTGTTTTTCCAAAAGGTTTATAAAATTTACCCAGCAGTTCCTGGAGAATGAATCGCGCCACCCGGGTGCCTGCATCGATGGTTGTAAGAATGAAGAGCGCCTCGAACATGATGGCGAAGTGGTACCAGTAGGACATCAGGGATTTCAGTCCCGGGATGGAGGAAAATATCTGCGCCATGCCTACAGCCAGGGAAACGGCACCCCCGGTACGTCCGGTGATCGATTCGCCAACCTGGGCTTCGAGGTTGGGCAGGTCGGAGGCGGTAAAGCCCATGGCCTTTAGCTGAGGAAGGAAGTGAGCAAGCTTTTCGGCCGGGACATTGATCAGGAAATAATCCATGGGCAACAGGCTGGCAGCGGCAATAAGGGCCATGATACTGACAAGTCCTTCGGAGAGCATCGCGCCGACGGCAATCGGGCGTATGTGACTCTCGGTCATGATCATCTTGGGCGTGGTTCCTGAGGCGATCAGGGCATGAAAACCGGAGATGGCTCCGCAGGCAATGGTGATAAACAGGTAAGGAAACAGGGTTCCCGGGATGATGGGTCCGCCACCGCGGATGAAGGAGGTAAAGGCTGGCATCTTCAGGTCGGGAGCCACCACGATGATCCCAACTGCCAGCATGGCAATGACCCCCAGTTTCATGATGGAGCTGAGATAGTCGCGGGGTGAAAGAAGCAGCCATACCGGCAGCACCGAGGCAAAAAATCCGTAGCCTGCAAGCAGCAGGGCAAGTGTTTTTGGGGGATAATCGAACCAGGAGGCGAAAGGGGAATCCGGGATGTATTTTCCGAAAATGACGGCCGCCGATAGCAGAACAACCCCGATACCGGTGGCTTCTGCTGTTTTGTGCTTTCTGAATTTGAACATCCAGACACCCATCAGGATGGCAATCGGAATCGTTGCTGCAATGGTGAAGGTCCCCCAGCTTGATTCGGCCAGCGCATTGACCACCACGAGCCCCAGGCCAGCAATGGCAATGATGATAATGACGAAGGTGGCTACAGAGGCTGTTATTCCGCTGGAGGCCTTCCCGATTTCGGCCCTGGCAATGGCAGCCAATGACTTCCCGTTGTGACGCACGGAGGCAGTCAGGATCACCATATCATGCACCGATCCGGCCATGACGGCCCCTACGATCATCCACACGAAACCGGGAAAGTAGCCGAACTGACAGGCCAGAACAGGTCCGACCAGCGGCCCGGCTCCCGCAATGGCCGCAAAATGATGGCCGAATACGATCCATTTCTTCATGGGAACGTAATCGCGGTTATCGAACAACAGGGTGGATGGGGTTGCCCGGGCAGGGTCGAGGGTAAGTACTTTGGCTGAGATAAAACTGAAATAAAATCGGTAGGCCAGTGCAAAGATAGCGATGGCAGCAATAACGAGTGGCATGGCATTCATGGAACAAAGTTAGGAATTCTCTCATTTTTAAGTAGGGTCTCAGGCCATTTTTAAAAAAAATAATTATCTTTGTAAAGAATAATTCTAAATAATGGAAAAAGTATTTGTGCCCACCGACTATTTTCCCGTACTGGTACAATCGGTTGTCGCCCTTGGCTTCGTTGTGGTTACAATGCTGGCAACCCATTTCATTGGAGGAAAGCGAAAAAAATTCCACACCGTGCGGAAGGACCAGAATTTTGAATGCGGAATAGAGGAGAAAGGCAATGCGCGTTTTCCATTTTCTGTTAAATATTTTCTGATCGCCATCCTCTTTGTGTTGTTCGACGTGGAAATCATTTTCTTTTATCCCTGGGCGATCAATTTCAAGGAGACCGGATGGGATGGTTTATGGGAAATGTTTTTATTCCTGGGCTTCCTGCTTTTCGGGTTTTGGTACATTATAAAGAAAGGTGCCTTGAACTGGGAAGATTAGGATCGGATAAGGGAGCAGGACCGAAATTCATCATTAAATATTTGAAAACGCTTTGAATAGCTCGGATAGTTGGAATGCAGATGGAAACAGTGGCATATAATAAAGTTGATCCGCCCGATGGGTACACCGCTCCGGGTATTTTTGCCACCACACTGGATAAAGTGGTTGGACTGGCCCGGAAGAACTCTATCTGGCCATTGCCATTTGCCACATCCTGTTGCGGCATTGAGTTTATGGCAACCATGGGTGCACATTATGACCTGGGTCGTTTCGGAGCCGAACGGCTGAGTTTCAGCCCGCGTCAGGCCGACCTTCTGATGGTTATGGGTACGATTGCTAAAAAGATGGGCCCGGTGATCCAGCAGGTCTACATCCAGATGGCAGAACCCCGTTGGGTGATTGCGGTGGGAGCATGCGCCTCAAGCGGCGGGATATTCGACTCCTACAGCGTGCTTCAGGGGATCGACAAGGTGGTTCCGGTCGACGTCTATGTCCCCGGATGTCCGCCACGTCCCGAACAGATCATCGATGGCTTCAGGAAGATACAGGACCTGGTGGGGAAGGAAGCGCTCCGACGTCGGTATTCGGATGAATATATGGAGTTGCTGGCGGGATATGGAATTTTAAAGTAACAGGGTAACAGGGTGACAGGGTAACAAGGTAACATAGATGGAGAATTCGTTTATCATCGATAAATTGTACAAGGCTTTTGGCCAGGATATACTGAAGATGGATACCACTTCGGATATTTTGTCCTTTACCGTTGCAAGCCCGATGATCCATGATGTGATCCGGTTTCTGAAGGAGGACGACCAGCTGCAGTTCGGTTTTTTGACAGATCTGTGCGGCATTCATTATCCCGACCGCGGATTGCCGCTGGGCGTAATTTACCATCTCCATAACCTGGCTGAAGCGAAACGTGTCCGTGTCAAGACCTTCATCACGGTAAATCACCCGAAGGTTGCCACTGTCACCGATCTGTTTGCTACGGCCAACTGGATGGAACGTGAAACCTTTGATTTTTACGGGATTGAATTTGAAGGACATCCAAACCTGAAACGAATTTTGAATGTAGAATATATGGATTTTTTCCCCATGCGCAAGGAATATCCGCTGGAGGACCCGACCCGGGATGATAAGGATGACAGGTTTTTTGGAAGGTAAAAAAAGTAACAGGGTAACAGGGTAACAGGGTAACAAGGTAACAGGGTAACAAGGTAACAAGGTAACAAGGTAACAAGGTAACAGGGTAACAAGGCAACAGGGTAACAAGGCAACAGGGTGATAAGGTAAAATGGAAGACAGAGACAGGCAATATACTACGCTGAACCTGGGTCCGACACATCCGGCCACGCATGGGATTTTCCAGAACGTGCTGACCATGGATGGTGAAAAGATCATTGATGCCGTGCAAACCATCGGATATATCCACCGTGCCTTTGAAAAGATTGCGGAACACCGACCCTTTTACCAGATCACACCGCTCACCGACCGCCTGAATTATTGTTCCTCCCCCATTAACAACATCGGGTGGCATATGACCGTGGAGAAACTGCTTGGCATCAAGACCAGCAAGCGCATCGATTACCTGCGGATCATCCTGATGGAGCTGGCCCGGATCACTGACCACCTGATATGCAACAGTGTCATCGGGGTCGATAGCGGCGCACTTACGGGTTTTATATACGTTTTCCAGGAACGGGAAAAGGTTTACGAAATATATGAAGAGGTTTCGGGAGCACGGTTGACGACTAATATGGGACGAATTGGGGGATTTGAACGTGATTTGTCTCCTTTGGCCATTAAGAAAATAAGGGAATTCCTCGATCACCTGCCTAAAGTTCTGCAGGAATTCGAAAAACTGCTGATGCGCAACCGCATTTTCATGGATCGTACCATCGGCGTCGGGCCAATCAGTGGAGAAAGAGCCATGAACTATGGATTTACCGGCCCAAACCTGCGCGCTGCCGGTGTTGATTACGATGTGAGGGTGACCAGTCCCTACAGCAGTTACGACGACTTTGATTTCACCATTCCGGTTGGAACACAGGGGGACACTTACGACCGGTTCTGTGTAAGACAGGAGGAATTATGGCAAAGCCTCAAACTGGTGAAGAATGCCCTGGAAAACCTGCCGGAAGGCGACTTTCATATGGATGTTCCACAGTTTTACCTCCCCCCAAAAGAGGCAGTCTACTCCAATATGGAGGCCCTCATATGGCATTTTAAAATTGTAATGGGAGAAATCGATGTCCCGGTAGGGGAGGTCTACCATTCAGTTGAAGGCGGGAATGGGGAGTTGGGGTTTTACCTGGTTAGTGATGGGGGAAGAACGCCATTCAGGCTACATTTCCGCAGACCCGGCTTCATCTATTACCAGGCTTACCCTGAGATGATCCGTGGAGGCGTTCTTTCGGATGCGATCCTGACCATGAGCAGTATGAATGTGATAGCAGGGGAATTAGATGCGTAACAATATGGAAAACAATCCTATAATATACCACAGGCAATTCAGCAGAGAGGGCAGACCGGTTGCTTTTTCACCGGAGATCATGGCCAGGGTTCAGAACCTGATCGCCCGATATCCTGAAGGCAGGCAGAAATCGGCCTTACTGCCCATTCTGCATATCGCACAGGAGGAGTTTGGGGGCCATCTCACAGTCGATATCATGGATTATGTAGCTTCACTGCTTGGCATTCAACCCATTGAAGTTTATGAAGTTGCCACATTTTATTCAATGTTTTACCTGGATAAAGTCGGAAAATATGTAATCGAAGTGTGTCATACCGGTCCGTGTGCGATTGCGGGAGGCGAAAAAATCCTGGAACATCTGCAGGAAATCCTTCAGATCAATACAGGAGAAACCACCCCAGATGGTTTATTTTCCCTTAAAGAGGTGGAGTGTCTCGGTTCCTGCGGAACAAGTCCTGTGATGCAGGTAAACACGGAGTTTTATGAAAGGCTGACCCCTGCAATGGTGGGTAACCTGATTGATGAGCTTAGGAAATCGGCAAATAAAGATAATCCGGACGATTCGGCATGGGTGGAAAAATTCTTTTAGCGAAAATTGACATACCGGGGATCCGGGGATTTGATGTCTACCGTGCCAACGGGGGCTATTCTTCCATGGAGAAGGCGCTGCTGGAGATGACGCCTTCACAGGTGGGTGCAGAGGTTACCAGGTCAGGTCTCCGCGGAAGGGGTGGAGCCGGTTTTCCGACAGGACTGAAGTGGACCTTTCTCGACAGGAAATCGGATAATCCCCGTTATCTTATTTGCAATGCCGATGAAAGTGAGCCGGGAACCTTCAAGGACCGCTACCTCATGGAACATCTCCCCCATCTGTTGATCGAAGGACTTATCATTTCCAGCTATGCGCTTGGGGTTCGGACCTGTTACATCTATATCCGCGGAGAGTTCAAATACCTGGTCGGAATTCTTGAAAATGCCATCCGGGAGGCCCACCAGCATGGGTTCCTCGGCGATCGTATCCTGGGAACGGATTTTTCCCTGAACATCTTTGTTCATCCCGGAGCGGGTGCTTACATCTGCGGGGAAGAGACGGCCCTGCTCGAATCACTGGAAGGCAAGCGCGGCAATCCCCGTATCAAACCGCCTTTCCCGGCATTCAAGGGATTATATGGATGCCCGACCGTGGTCAACAACGTAGAGACATTGGCCACAATAGGTCCCATTATCAGTATGGGAGGGGAAGCCTACTCCAAAATAGGGAAGGGAAAGAGTACGGGAACAAAGCTGATATCGGCTTGCGGGAACATCAACCATCCCGGCGTCTATGAGATTGAATTTGGTCTTCCGGTTGAAGATTTTATCTATAACCCTGAATACTGCGGTGGCATTGCCGGAGATAAATATCTGAAGGCAGTGATTCCCGGCGGATCGTCGGTGCCCATACTTCCGGCCGACCTGATCCTGAACACAGCCAGAGGGGAACAACGATTGCTCACTTATGAATCTATGACCGATGGTGATTTTGCTACAGGAACTATGCTTGGTTCAGGCGGATTTATCGTATTCGATGAAGATGCCTGCATCGTGCGCAACACATGGAACCTCACCCGTTTTTATGCCCATGAGTCCTGTGGTCAATGTTCCCCCTGCCGTGAAGGTACCGGCTGGATGGAAAAGGTTCTTTACCGGCTTGAACATGGCCAGGGCAAAATGTCGGATATCGACCTCCTTGTCCGGGTAGCTAAAAACATTGAGGGCCACACGATCTGTCCGCTGGGTGATGCAGCAGCCTGGCCCGTTGCCAGTGCAATCAGGCATTTCAGGCAGGAGTTTGAATATCATGTTGAACACCCCGAAGTGGTTAAAAACATTCATCACGGTGCTTTAAAAATTGAGGCCGGATCGGGAAACAGGAATAATGTACTCGTAAGCCAATGATAAAAGTAACGATTGATAACATCCTGGTTGAAGTTGAAGATGGAACCACCATCCTCCAGGCGGCGCGGAAGATCGGGGGGAAGGTCGTCCCACCGGCCATGTGCTACTATTCGAAGCTGAAGGGCACCGGTGGAAAATGCCGTACCTGCCTGGTGAGGGTTTCACAATCCTCTGCCAAAGATCCGCGCCCGATGCCGAAATTGGTTGCATCATGCAGCACCCCGGTGCAGGATGGCATGGTGGTCGAAAATCGTACCTCGCCAGAAGTCATCGACGCCAGGAAAGGAATCGTTGAATTCCTTCTCCTCAACCACCCGCTCGATTGCCCTGTTTGCGACCAGGCCGGGGAATGTGATCTGCAGGATCTGAGCTTTGAATTCGGAATGGCGGAGACGGGCTCAGATGAAGAGCGCCGTGAATTCCCCATGACCGATGTCGGCAACAGGATCAAACTGCATATGAACCGGTGCATCCTTTGTTACCGGTGTGTTTATGTGGCTGATCAGCTGACCGATCAGCGGCTTCACGGTGTGCTATACCGCGGGGATGTTACGGAAATAGGCACCTTTATTCAGAATGCCGTTACAAATGATTTCTCGGGAAATATCATCGATGTTTGCCCGGTAGGGGCGCTGACGGATAAGACATCCCGTTTTAAAAGCCGGGTCTGGTTCCTGAAGCCGGTGAATGCTCACCGCGAATGCACGAAGTGTTCAGGTGAAGTCACCGCCTGGATGTTTGGGAAGGAGATCTACCGGATCACCGGGCGGAAGGATCAGTTCGGTGAACTGGAAGCTTTTATCTGCAATGAATGCCGCTTTGAAAAGAAGGATCCGGCTGATTGGGTGATCGAAGGACCGCGCCACATCAGCCGTCAGTCCGTAATTTCAGCCAATCACTATGAAAAGGTGAAGAAGCAGTCGATCATTAAACCCATTGAGGGAGAGATGGAACCACAGGAATTCTGAGTTTAAATAAACAGATGGTAACACAAATCATATACAAGACCATACTTGCCAGCGTCATCCTGGTGCTCAGCCTGCTGGTTGCGATGTATTCCACACTCATCGAACGCAAGGTGGCCGGGTGGTTTCAGGACAGGCATGGCCCCAACCGTGCAGGTCCGTGGGGATTGCTGCAGCCGCTGGCCGATGGCGTCAAGCTGTTTTTCAAGGAGGAGTTCATGCCCCAATCCGCAGACAAATTCCTATACATCCTGGGACCCTCACTCACCATGTTCGTTGCCCTGCTTACCAGTGCGGTGATCCCCTGGGGACCCGACCTCGTGATCAATGGAGAAACCTATGCCCTTCAGGTTGCTGATATCAACATCGGGATCCTCTATATCTTCGCCATTGTTTCCATTGGCGTGTATGGCATCATGATCGGGGGATGGGCCTCGAACAACAAGTATGCATTGCTTGGTGCAGTCAGGGCTTCATCCCAGATGATCAGCTATGAACTGGCCATGAGTTTGTCGATCATCACCATCGTGATGATGACCGGATCGCTCAGCATGCGCGAAATTGTGGCGCAGCAGCAGGGCTTCAACTGGAATATTTTTTATCAGCCTTTGGGATTCCTGATATTTCTGATATGCGCCTTTGCCGAAACCAACCGCTCCCCCTTCGATCTGCCTGAATGTGAAACCGAGCTGGTGGGGGGATACCATACTGAATACAGCAGCATGAAGCTGGGGTTTTACCTTTTTTCCGAATACATCAACATGTTCATCTCCGGGGCAGTGATGGCAACCCTCTTTCTGGGCGGTTATTATTTCCCGGGATTGGATAAACTCGGGCTCTCCACCAACGTGTTTGCCCTGGTCAGTTTCATGGTACTCTTTACCAAAATCACCTTTTTTGGTTTTATCTACATGTGGATCCGGTGGACCCTGCCTCGTTTCCGTTACGATCAGCTGATGCGGCTTGGGTGGAAATCATTGATTCCGCTGGCGATCTTGAACGTGGTAATTACAGGAGTCGTAATATTGCTGAACAAATGAAAACCTTAACAACCAGGTCCAAAATAGTATCCAACAAGCGGATGAATTTCTGGGAGAGGATCTATCTCCCGGCCATCGCAGGCGGGATGCGGATTACATTCGGGCATCTGTTTCGTAAAAAGACCACCGTTCAGTATCCCGAAGTGACCCGGGAATTTTCGGAAATATACCGGGGAAAACATGTTTTGAAACGGGATGATGAAGGACGGGAACGCTGCACTGCCTGCGGACTATGTGCGGTTGCATGCCCGGCTGAAGCCATCACCATGATCGCGGCCGAACGAAAACCCGGAGAGGAGAATCTTTACCGAGAGGAAAAATATGCAGCTGTTTATGAAATCAACATGCTCCGGTGCATTTTCTGCGGCGATTGTGAGGAGGCCTGCCCCAAAGAGGCAATTTTCCTTACCAGGGAGATGGTGAAGGCTGATTATGTACGCGACAAATTCATCTTTGGCAAGGATGAGCTGGTGGAACCGATGAATCCGGCAAAAAGGATCGATATTTCAAAACGTCAAACCCCGGAGGTGCTGGAGTTTAAAAAAGATAAACGGTATAAACACAATAAATAACCAAATTTCAGATCAAAGGTCAAACATGTTTACACACTACATTTTTCACTTCCTGAGCATCATGGCCCTGTTTTCGGCAGTGATGGTGCTGGCTTCGAAAAAGCCGATCCATTCAGTGCTGTTCCTTACCATGACCTTTTTTGCCATTGCCGGACATTATATACTCCTGAATGCACAGTTCCTGGCGGTGGTCCATGTGATCGTTTACGCCGGGGCCATCATGGTGCTTTTTCTCTTTACCGTGATGTTGCTGAACCTGAACAAGGATGAGCGGTCACCAAAACCGATGTGGGTGAAAATCATGGCCTTCATTGCCAGCGGAATGCTGATGCTCACGCTGGTTGGTGTTTTCCGTAAGTACGACATTCAATCGGCCATCGACCCGGGACTCACCCAGATCGGCCTTGTCAAGAATCTCGGTAAAATATTGTATCATGATTACCTTTTACCCTTTGAACTGTCGTCGGTACTGTTCCTGACAGCCATGGTTGGTGCGGTGCTTTTGGGAAAGAAGGAGCAGATTTAACAGAATATTTAAATAACCTTTTAATAGATGTCAACTCTGTCAATCATCCCGATCCACTACTACCTCATCTTCTGCTCGGTGTTGTTCTGTATCGGCGTTTTTGGGGTTCTGATCAAACGAAACGCACTGGTTATCCTGATGTCGATCGAGCTGATGATCAATTCCATCAACTTGCTGCTGGCTGCATTCTCAGCCTACATGAACGATCCGGCTGGCCAGATCTTCGTTTTTTTCATCATGGTGGTGGCAGCAGCTGAAGTGGCCATCGGTCTGGCGATCGTGGTACTCATTTACCGGACCACACATTCGATTGATATTGACGTGCTGAATAAACTGAAATGGTGACAAGGTATTAAAGTAACAAGGTGACAGGGTGACAAAGTAATGAAGTAATGAGGTAATGGAGTGATGAAGTAATAAAATCGTAAATGAAGTTAATATTGATACTCATACCGTTGCTGCCGCTTCTTGGGTTTCTTTTCCTGGGACTGGGGTTTCAATCCATTCCCAGAAAAGTCACATCCATTGTTGGCCCGGGAACAATCCTCGCATCATTTATTTTATCCATCATCACCTTCATCCAGCTTACCCAGCAGGCCGGTTCACAGTCATCCCTGTTTCCCCAATCAACCGTGTACACCCTATTCCCCTGGATTTCCATCGGTTCTCTCGACATTTCCTTTTCCTTCCTGATCGACCCGCTTTCAGTCCTGATGCTGCTTGTCGTTACCGGCGTCGGGTTTCTCATCCATGTTTATTCGGTCGGGTATATGAGGGAGGATCCTGGCTATAACCGGTTCTTTGCCTACATGAACCTCTTTGTTTTTTTCATGCTTGTGCTGGTCATGGGCGCCAGCTATCCCATCATGTTCATCGGATGGGAAGGGGTGGGGCTTTGTTCATACCTGCTGATTGGATTCTGGTTTAAAAACCATGACTACAACAACGCAGCCAAAAAGGCCTTTATCATGAACCGCATCGGCGACCTGGGCTTCCTGCTGGGGATGTTCCTGCTCTTCACCACCTTCCAGAGTCTCAGCTACCAGAATATATTTTTACAGGCCAAAGGAATGACCTCCGGAAACGGCAATCTGGTTGCCATAACTTTGCTTTTATTCATCGGAGCAGTTGGGAAAAGCGCACAGATCCCGCTGTACACGTGGCTGCCCGATGCAATGGCTGGACCAACGCCGGTTTCAGCACTCATCCATGCGGCAACCATGGTCACTGCCGGGGTTTATATGATCGCACGTTCCAACATCCTGTATGTGCTTTCACCTGCCACCATGGAGATCATCGGAATCACGGCCCTGGCCACGGCAATCTTTGCCGCATCCATCGCTATTTTTCAGAATGATATCAAGAAAATTCTGGCTTATTCCACCATCAGCCAGCTTGGGTATATGTTTGCCGGCCTCAGCGTCGGAGCCTTTACAGGAGCCATGTTCCACTTAACCACCCATGCCTTCTTCAAAGCCCTGCTCTTCCTGGCTGCCGGGAGTGTGATCCATGCCATGGGAGGGGAACAGGATATCCGCAACATGGGTGGCCTCCGTAACAGGCTTCCAAAAACATACTGGACCTTCCTCATTGCCACCCTGGCCATCGCAGGCATACCGCCGCTTTCGGGATTCTTTTCCAAGGATGAGATCCTCGCCAAAGCATTTGAATCAGGCCATGTCATCTGGCTGGTCCTGCTCATCGGGGCGGTCATGACGGCCTTTTACATGTTCAGGCTCCTTTACCTGACATTTTTCCGGGATTTCAGGGGAACCGCGGAGCAACAAAATCACCTGCATGAATCCCCGGCGGTGATGACCATTCCGCTGATCATCCTGGCCGTTCTGGCTGCTGCGGGCGGACTGCTCAACATCCCGGCCCTCTTCGGCGGAGGAAACGGGCTTACCGGATTCCTGGCCCCTGTTTTTGCCGATGCGGCTTCCATGTCACCCAAGACGGCAGCGCTGTCCCATTCCGCCGAATGGATGCTGATGGCCGTTACACTGGCAGCCTGTCTCGTGACGATCTGGTGGGCCTACGACCGTTATGTGAAACAGGAAAAGGGATTGCATCCCGATGGTGAACTACGATCCATCCTTGTCCGGTTGGTTTCAGGGAAGTACTATATAGACGAATTGTACGATGTGCTGTTTGTTAAACCTGCGCTTTGGCTGTCACGGTTCCTGCATCATGTGGTTGAACTCCGCTTCATCGACCGCATCGTGAACGGGGTAGGTCAGATGGTAATATGGACCGGGAGCACGGTGCGTTTTGTCCAGTCGGGCAATGTTGGTTTTTATATGTTTATGATGATCCTCGGGATCATCCTGATCCTGTTTTTTAATATCCTTACCTGACCTATGCTCACAATCCTGCTCATATTGCTTCCGCTGGCCCTCTCGCTGATCCTCCTTGTGGTGAAAGGGGAAAAAGCCATCAGACAATTCTCCCTGGCCGGATCGCTGATCGAATTTGGCGTCGGCGTGGCCGCCTTCATCCAGTTTAAGACCTCCTGCCATTGCAACCTGCTGTTTTCTGCCGGCTGGATAGAGTCCCTGGGCGTCACCCTAAAGTTTGGTATGGATGGCATCAGCCTCTTGCTGGTCATGCTGACCACCTTTTTGCTTCCGGTCATCATCCTGTCCTCCTTCAGGCATTCCTACCAGCGACCTGCTGCCTTTTACAGCCTGATCTTTCTCATGGAAATGGCCCTCATCGGGGTTTTCACCTCCTTCGACGGATTGGTCTTTTACATTTTCTGGGAGCTGGCGCTCATTCCGGCCTACTTCATCTGTGCGGTATGGGGCGGAAATGACCGCATCCGGATCACCTTTAAGTTCTTCATCTACACTTTCACAGGAAGCCTGTTGATGCTGGTTGCCCTGATCTATCTCTATTTCAAAACCCCCATGCCGCACTCTTTTGATTTTCAGTGGCTTTACGCAGTAAAACTGGATACAGGGGAACAAACATGGGTCTTCCTGGCCTTTTTCCTGGCCTTTGCAATCAAAATTCCCATCTTTCCTTTCCACACCTGGCAGCCTGACACCTATGCCGCCTCACCGCCCGCCGGGAGCATGCTGCTGGCCGGGATCATGCTGAAAATGGGAATTTACGGGATGATCCGCTGGATGATCCCCATCTGCCATGATGCCCTGCACCAATGGGGAGTGGTTGCCATGATCCTGGCCATCACCGGGATCCTGTATGCGTCGCTCATCGCCATCCGGCAGAATGACATGAAAAGGCTGGTTGCCTACGCTTCAATCGCCCATGTCGGGTTGATTGCGGCCGGGCTCTTTACCCTGACCACTTATGCCATGCAGGGGGTGGTGATCCAGATGGTGTCGCACGGGATCAACATCGTCGGGATGTTCATCATCATCGACTATATCGAACAGAGGGCAGGAAGCCGTAACATCGGCGACCTGGGTGGAATTGCCCTGAAGGCGCCCCGCCTGGCCATCTTCTTCATGATCATGCTGCTGGCCAGCGTTGCCCTGCCGCTGACCAACGGGTTTGTCGGCGAATTTCTGTTGCTTCTGGGGATATTTGAATATTCCGTTGTGTTTGCTGCAGTTGCCGGGCTGACGATCATCCTCAGCGCCGTTTACATGCTCTGGATGTACCAGCGAACCATGCTGGGGAAAGTCAACGAATTCACCGAAAATATCCGGGATCTGACCTGGCCCGAAATGGCTGCCCTGGTTCCTTTGGTTGTGATGGTCTTCTGGATTGGTCTGTTCCCCGGCCTCTTCCTGAATGTGGCCTTACCCGATGTGATGCAGATATTGAATTTCACCAAGTAATAAAAACAGTATGATTAAAATACAGAATCACCAGTTCGTCGTCTCTCATCATTCGTCATTCGTCATTTGTCATTTGTCATTCATCTCATGACTACCATAATATCTTTGACCATCCTCGGCATCCTGGTCCTCTTTCTCGGGATCATGAAAAAACAATCATGGCTGCTGCCTGTGATCCTGGCGGGACTGGTACTCTCGATGGTATTGACCATCCTTGACTGGAACAGCTTCAGATCCTATTATCACCAAATGCTGATCGTCGACAACACCGCGGTGGCTTTCAGTGCGGTGCTGATCTTTTCGACCTTCCTGATATTTTCACTTGCCGCTCACTATTACCGGGGTGTAGTGCGTCCGCTCGACGATATTTACGGGGTGATGATCTTTGCCCTGGTGGGTGCGGTCATGATGACCTCCTATGGGAATCTCATCATACTTTTCCTGGGCATTGAAACACTTTCCATCGCACTCTATGTGCTCGCCGGAAGTCACAAGGAGGCCATCACCTCCAATGAGGCCACCCTCAAGTATTTTCTGCTCGGATCCTTTCTTTCAGGGTTCCTGCTGTTCGGGATCGCCCTGATTTACGGTTCAACGGGTTCATTTGACCTTCATACGATCTCAGTTTACGTAAGCGCCTGTGCCGGAACCTATCCGCCCATGTTCCTTGCCGGGTTGTTCCTTCTGCTTATCGGGCTGGCCTTTAAAATTGCCATTGTTCCTTTTCATTTCTGGGCCCCCGACGTCTATGAAGGTACCCCAACCCTGCTTACAGCCTTTATGGCGACCGTGGTGAAAACCGCCTCCATCGTGGCCATGTTCCGTTTTTTCACCCATACCTTTCATGGGATTCATGGTGCGTGGGAAACCACCATCTGGATACTGGCGGTTCTCACCATATTACTTGGCAACTTCACCGGGATATACCAGCCTAACCTGAAGCGCATGCTGGCCTATTCGAGCATCAGCCATTCAGGATACATGATGCTGGCCGTGGTGGCTTTCAGTCCCATGTCAGACAACGCCCTGTTGCTTTACACCCTATCCTATTCCATTGCCACCATCACGGCTTTCGGTATCCTGATCCTGATCCGCGAAGCACACGGGAATGATTACTTCAGTTCCCTCAACGGGCTGGTGAAAACCAATCCGCTGGAGGCCTTTTGTCTGACGATATCGATGCTTTCGCTTACGGGAATTCCTCCGCTGGCAGGCTTTATGGCCAAATATTACCTGTTTACGGCAGCATTGGAAAAGGGATTGATATGGCTGGTAATTGTGGCCATCGCCGGTTCGGCCATCAGCGTAGCCTATTATTTCAAACCCATCATGGCTATGTACCTGAAGGAATCAAACGAGGTGAAGCTGACGGTGGAGATGCCCTATAAAGTTCACCTGATGTTCATGACCCTGATGGTCATTCTGATAGGGCTGCTCCCGTTTCTGGTGATGGGAATTTTATAGAAACTTTTCAATTTCCCCTGCGTGCTCCTTCTCCTCATCAATGATCTGCTGCACCAGGCGCTTTGAATCGCTGCGGGTATATTTGAGCAGTTCGGTATAAAAGGCAACACTGTCATTCTCAAACTTAAATGCAGCTTCAAGACCCTCCTTCGGTGTCTTTAACTTTTTGGCCAGGGCGGTTCCGGAATCCGGTTTTCCGAAAATATGCGATTCGGCAAGATGGTTGATATAGGCCGAGGCATCTTCAGTGCTGAAATCAAAACTTTCAGCATCGAACTTTTCTGCCAGTTTCTGGAATACGGCGATGTGAACAATTTCCTTTTCTGCCAGGTCGTGGAACAACCGCTTGATTTCGGTGTCTTCCCTGATCATATCGGCTGCAGCATTGTAAAATTCATTGCCGTTTTCTTCAATCCTTACGGCGATCTCAACGATTTCTTGTCCGGAGTAGTACATAATGTTTGAATTTGTCTAGCAAATGTAAAAAAAATTCCAATGCTGTTGAGGCCAAATAAAGCGCCGGCAGATAAATGGTGAAAAAGGAGGGCATCCCGCATAAATTCATTCCTGTCGATTCTTCGTATCTTTGCACCCCGAAAAAAGGTGACAAGGTAACAGGGTGACAAGGTAACAGGGTGACAAAGTGACAAGGTAGCAGGGTGGCAAGATAATTGGTAATTGGTAATTGGTCATTGGTAATTTCCTTTGCCTGGCATGGCTTCGCTTCAACCCTAAAAATAATGGATAAAAAAAAACTCGAAAAATATAGTTCCGCCTTCACCCTGAGCGACATGGAGATCTTCATATTTCCTGATCTGTTGTATGCCCTGGTATTGGCTAACATCATGTCGCCCGAAATCTGGAAATGGCGCAGCGACCCATGGTTCGAAGGGATCACCCGGATGGGACCCCTGAAGAAGATCCACCGGGTGAAACAATTTGTAATGGATCATTACAACTTCAACCTCGATCTCGAAACCTGGGGACTCACCGACAAGCAGACAGAGATCAGCCGATTCAGCGATTTTGTCGATATTGACATGCTCTCGAAATCCAATGCCCTCTTTGGCTACGAGGGGGATAAGTACTATTTCGACATGGACATTCGCCGTCATTTCGGACTCGATAAGTTTGATTCCGATATCATCCCCTACTGGAAAACGGAGACGGTGGAGGCTATGAATGCCTTCCGGTTCAAGCCCAACCACCAGGCCGGCGCCGGGGAATGCGTATCGCTGGCCTGTTTATATGCAGCCGCTCTTTTCATCGTGGCAGAGGTTCCGCTCGAAAAGATTTTCCTGATGGGAACCCCGCTCCATTCTCAGAATTTTGTGATGGTCGATGAAGGGGTGCTGACCAACAACCGCCGCATCGTTACCAAATCGATGTGGTACAATGGGACCGAACTGTCGGCACTTGCCCGCCGCGCCCTGGAACACGAACAGGTAACCTACGTCGCCCACAATACCGGCTGGATCCATTCCATGTATCCCGAAGCCACCATCAATGAGCAGGAATATCACCTGTTTCGCGAGAAATTGTCGAAATTCCTTGAAACGACGATTGATTTCGAGGTCTTTATGAACTTTTTGCGTGATTACAGCCGTCATCAGAAACTTTTCCAGTTGTGTTTCAAATGCCAGGGGACCGAACGCTTTATTCAGCTCGAAAAAGCTTTTGGATATGAACATGGCAGCAAAAACCGTCTTGGCGATAAAACAGGCCGGAAACTCTATTGTGAAATGGATGAGGAGGATCTTTACCTCCAGCCGATCGACCACCGGTTCAGAATTTACAGTGAAGATGAGATATTCAACCCAACATCCTGTCAGGGATTCATCGAAGCATTGAAACTAAACTTCCCGGGGCTCGGGAGCAGGGAAGAATTTTTTACCGACCTGAAAAAATTTGTCCATACCGTACCCCATTTGCCTTCGGCAAAGAAAGAGTTTACATCAGCCCGGCCGATCAAAATATCTCCCGACCAAACCCGCCAAGAGATCATAACCTATCTCTCATCTATTCGTCAATCGGAACCGGCCTCCGTTATCGCCGACCTAGCCTTTTATGCCGGACGGTATATGGATTCGTGCGAATGGAAACCCTTTGTTAAAGCTGCATTTGAGCGCAACCCGGTCTCTGTTGAATATTTTCTGGACATGGATATTGCAGCTGTTTATTCGCGGTTGCAATCCTGGCCCGGCGAGTCAATATACGATGGCAACCGCCTGGCCCTGCCCGACGAGGTGGTCAACTTTGAACGGGGCGATGGCATGGAGAAGGCCATCACCCTGGTCAATGTGGCAAAGTCGCGCCACATCGACGTTTCATGGGATCAACATCCTGGTCAAGTGACGGTGCGGCAGGGAAAGGTGCGGTATGATTTTACCACAGAGAAAAAAAACGTGGCTCACCTGGAATAACCTGCGTGTTTTGTTCATACCTTGGTATGACATTTCCTAAATCACCGGATTATGAAAATTATTTTAACGGCCATGGCATTGATGGTATTCATCCTGCATGGCCGGCAAGGTGTATTCGCCCAGAAAAGTGAACGCCCGGAACAGGCCGCAACCGGCACGCCTGAAACAGCTCCACCTGACAGCTTATCCTGCGGGCTCCTGGATTACGGGGGCCAGGTTTACCATACGGTGAAGATCGGGCAGCAATGCTGGATGAGCGACAACCTGAATATCGGAAAGTGGACAGATGAAAGCCAGATCCAGAAGGAGCAGGATGACGGCATCATCGAAAAGTATTGCTATGGCAACAATTTCACCCAGTGTGATTACTGGGGTGGTCTTTACCAGTGGAATGAACTGATGGGCTATACCCAGGCCTCAGGAGCCCAGGGAATCTGTCCGGCCGGATGGCATGTCCCATCCAGCCAGGACTGGAAGAACCTCATCCGGTACCTTGGCATGAATTCGGAGGCCGGGGGAAAACTCAAATCTACCCTGAACTGGCAAAATCCCAATGTCGGAGCTACCAACTTCAGCGGTTTTTCAGCTTTTCCCGGGGGTTACTACGATTTCATGGCCAAGCAATGGCATGACCTTTACAGGGAGGGTTACTACTGGTCTTCCGAGATCATCTCCAAGGGAACAGCTGTCGCAGTATACCTTGAGTACCGGACCAGTGAAGTGACCATGTACGAGGAGTATCAACCCAGTGCACTCTCCGTCCGGTGCATTAAAAACTAAGTTCCTTTTTCCTACCTTTGTGGCCCAAAATCAGCATTATTATGGCCAACAACGAGGAACTCTTTAAAAAAATCATATCCCACGCCAAGGAATACGGCTTTGTTTTCCCCTCCAGCGAAATCTACGACGGACTGAGCGCCGTGTATGATTACGGTCCCTTTGGCGTTGAACTCAAGAACAACATCAAGGAATACTGGTGGCGCTGGATGACCCAGTTCCACGAAAACATTGTGGGGCTTGATTGCGCCATTTTCATGCATCCCACGGTATGGAAAGCTTCGGGACATGTGGATGCCTTCAGCGACCCGATGATCGATAACCGTGATTCGAAAAAGCGATACCGTGCGGATGTGCTGGTGGAGGACCATCTTCAGAAAATTGAGGATAAGATCCAGAAAGAGGTGGAAAAAGCCCGCGGCCGTTTTGGTGAGTCATTCGATGAAAAGATGTACCGTGACACCAATCCCCGGGTAAAAGAGTACCAGGACAAGATTGATGCGATCAAAAGCCGGTTCTATGCCTCCCTGGGCAAGGATGACCTGGCTGATATCAAATTATTGATTGAGGAAGCTGGCATCGTATGCCCCATCAGCGGAACCAAGAACTGGACCGACGTACGGCAGTTCAACCTCATGTTCTCGACCCAGATGGGATCGGTGAATGAGGATGCCAACGTGGTTTATCTCCGGCCTGAAACAGCCCAGGGGATTTTTGTCAACTTCCTGAATGTGCAGAAATCGGCCCGCATGAAGATCCCGTTTGGCATTGCACAGATCGGTAAGGCCTTCCGTAACGAGATCGTGGCAAGGCAATTCCTGTTCCGCATGCGCGAATTTGAACAGATGGAGATGCAGTTCTTTGTCAAACCGGGTGAAGAGCTGAAATGGTATGAATTCTGGAAGGAAGAACGCATGAAATGGCATCTTTCACTGGGACTTCCCGCCTCGAAATACCGTTTCCACAACCACGAAAAACTGGCCCATTACGCCAATGCCGCTGCCGATATCGAATTTGAATTCCCCATCGGGTTCAAGGAACTGGAAGGGATCCACAGCCGGACCGATTTTGACCTGAGCGCTCACCAGCAATATTCAGGGAAAAAGCTCCAGTACTTCGACACAGAGGCAAATGAAAGTTATGTGCCATACGTAGTAGAGACCTCTATTGGCCTCGACCGTACCTTCCTCGCCATCCTGGGTCACGCTTACCGCGAAGAAAAGCTGGAAGATGGAAGCGAACGTGTGGTGCTGGGGATTCCTGCAAAGCTGGCCCCCATCAAACTGGCCGTTTTGCCATTGACCAAAAAGGACGGCCTGCCCGAAAAGGCACGCGAGATCATGGATGTGGTGAAGAACGATTTTCGCTGCTACTATGAGGAAAAGGATACCATAGGCCGCCGTTACCGCCGCATGGATGCACTGGGCACGCCCTTTTGCATTACCATCGACCACCAGACGCTTGAAGACAACACTGTTACCATCCGCGACCGCGACACGATGCTGCAGGAACGGATCCCAGTGCATGAGATTTCATCGATCGTCCGTGCGAAAATCGGATAACTGCCGAATTATTTACCTTTGGTCAACCGATCAGGTTGTTTCATGAGAAGAGTCAGGAAAATTGCCGCTACCATGTTGATCATCACCGGTCTCTTTTTTACCGTGATGATCATCATGGCTTTTACTTCAGCACCCTTCTGGATATGGTACGGGATGGGGGTCAAAAAGGCCGGCATTCATCGCCCGCCCGATTACATCGTGGTGCTGGGCGGAGGCGGGATGCCCAGTGAATCGGGACTGATGCGATGCTGGTATGCGTCCAGGGTGGCCAACCACTTTACCCGTGCCCGTGTGATCATTGCCCTTCCGGGTGAATCAAAGGACAGCCTCAGTTCGGTGAACCAGATGAAGCAGGAGATGGAGTTGCGCGGCGTTGCCGGTGATCGAATCTTCCTTGAAGATTCAGGCACCAATACCCGGGCCGAGGCACTTAACGTCTTTAAAATAATATCGGATATTGAATCGTCACGCGTCACGCGTCACGTGTCACCTGATTCGTCATTCGTCACTCGTCATTCGTCACTGCTCCTGGTCACCTCCCCCGAACATCTCTACCGCGCCGTGCTTACTTTCAGAAAGGCCGGGTTCCTGAAGGTTGACGGGGTCCCTGCCTTTGAGAAGACCATCGAGTCGAACCTGAACTTCAATGCCCGCAAACTTGGCGCCAGGGGATGGGTCCCCGACGTTGGGAGGAACATTACCATCCGCTATGAGTTCTGGGTTCACCTCGAGTACGAACTCCTCGTACTCAGGGAATATATGGCACTGGCCTATTACAAACTCCAGGGGTGGATATGAACCACCAACCTGGCATTTTACAAAGGTGACACTGCCTGTCACACGGCTTCATCGCAAACAAGGCGGCGATACGGTCAGATCTTGGCAAACATGGTGAACTGAAACCGGAAAGTCTCCCTTGTTTTGTCATCCATATCTTTTCTTTTGCCATAAAGCACTTCAAGACCAAACTTGAAATGATCGTTGGGATAATAAATCAGGTTGGTGGAAGCATAGCTGGTGGATTTAATGGTATTTGCATCCGTGATCGCTCTGGTGTCAAGCATATCCAAATAGCCACCTCCCAGGGCCGAGCTCAGCCTGGGCGTCCACCAATGGTTATAATAGGCAAAGAGATTCACCTGGTTCGCCGTAGATAATTTGGTAGTATCACATTTCCTTTGGAATGCATCATATCCCAGGCCACCCAGGTCGTTGTTGTATTTACCAAAACCGGTACCCGCTGTTGCCTGCAGGTTGATATTGTCCAGCTTGGTAACCTGGATGCTGGCCGTAAAATTCACAGCCCCTCCCAGGGTGTTCTTTTCAACACCGTTCGCATCGAGCCAGGTGATCGGGTGTGCCAGCGCGGCAACCCGCAAATGGCTTGTTCCCTGCCAGAACTGGTGTGTGAAACTGAATGTCAGATCAGGGTACACGTTTTTTGAGCTCCAGGAAGCCGGAACTGTTATCTCAGCGCCGGGCGCCTCCAGGGAAACGGCCATCATATTGGATTTGCCGGCCTTGAAGCTGTACCTGACCTGTATCTGGCGGAGGGAAATGGTCGCATTGGGTCCTTCAAAGTCAAGGATTTCCGGATTGTTGTCGCTATCCATGAAGTTGCTCCAGTACTTCCCCGCACTCCAGCTTTTATAGGTTATGTAGGCATGCCTCAGCCGGGGGGTCGTTGCCCCGTTGCTTCCTTCAAAATCAAACTCCAGCAAAGCAGAAAAACTGTTGTCAGTGCTGCTTCCCTTGAATGAAATACGGGAAGGCCTTACGCTGAAGCTGGTAACGTTCTGTGAGCCGGGTGTAGGATCCATCACGATGGTTGAAGTCGTGAACGAAGATTTGTCTTCCAGCGGATTCAAATCATGCATCAGGTCTGCTTCAACGAAACCGCCGATATTCAGGACCACCCCTTTGATACTGGAAATCACAAACCCCGAGTAGGATTGTTTTTCAACTTCATTTCTTGAATTCGGCAGGTCGTTGTGCAACAGCACATGATACAGTGAATCTTCAATGGAGACCTTTTTCTCCAGGGCATTCATCCGTACACTCAACACTTTATAATCCTGGTCCTGTGCCTTCAGGCCGGTAAAGGCGAGGATGAAAACAAGAATACACGACGTTCGGAATGTTTTCATGATTTTGATAAATATTATTTTTTACCCAGGGTAATTAAAAATGGCAGTATGGTAAAAAGAACCGTGCCTCCAAGGACCAGTCCCACGTATTCGAGCGGACTTCCAACCGGAAGCTGCGAAGGCGGAAAAAAGGATACGATAAAGGCAAACAATACCGCCAGGAAACCGATCCCTGCAAAGGCCCACATCCCGGCAATCCCTCCCGGAACTTTGAATGACCGCGCCAGGTCGGGTTGGGTATAACGCAGCTTGATACCCGCTGCATACATGAACATGTACATGATCAGGTATAGCCCGATGGTTAAAGCGCCCAGTAAAAAGAAAGCGACGCCTACGTTGGGTATGATAAAATAGATGGAGGCAAGCAGGGTGACAATCAACCCCTGGATGATGAGAATGTTTTGCTGAATCCCTTTTTTGTTGACTTTCGCCAGCGCCGGGGGCAGCAATCCATCTTTTGCGGTCCATAACAGTCCGCGGCTCGGACCCGCAATCCAGGAGATCACGCTGCCAAGGACCCCAAAGGCCATCAGGACACAGATAACCGGAAGCATCCATTTCATCCCCATGCTGATGAAGAGGTTCTCAAAAGTCTGCATCAAACCTGATTGTAATGTGATCTTGCTTTCAGGCAGAACAACTGCAACGGCCAGTGATCCCAATATCTGGAGAACGAAAATCAGCGCAGCGGCAAAAAAGAGCACTTTCGGAAATTGTTTGGATGGATTTTTTAATTCGTTGGCATGTACTGCCTGGACTTCAATCCCGGCGAAAATCAGGATGACAGCGGCCAGGAAGGTAACATTGTCAAGGCTTGTAATATGGGGAAACCAACGCGGGTAGGTGATCCCCTCCATGATATAGGCATTGGTGGTGTCGACCGCCGATGGATGCAGAAATGCCAGGGGATTTCCCATGGCCATATAGATTAGTGTGAAAAGAATTAAAGCAGCACCCGGAATGATGGTTCCCAGAAGGAATCCATAACTGGCAATTTTTGACATCAGCTGTGACCCGTTCAGGGTAATGACGGTTGAAATCCAATACACCACGATGCAGAAAATTCCAACGTAGGTGCCATTGTTGCTTAATTCAGGTTTCCCGATCATGTAGGCGATGATGGAGGCTGCAAATCCCAGTAAAATGGGGTAATACACCACATTTTGTATCCATTGCAGCCAGATGGCGAGAAATCCCAGTTTTTTATGAAACGCCTCTTTCACCCAGGTATAAACTCCCCCGCCAACACTCCCGAAAGCGCCACCCAGCTCGGCCGAAACCATGGATGCCGGAACAAGGAAAAGTACTGTTCCGAATAATACATAGAAAAACATGGTCATTTCTTCGATTGCCATAAAAGATAATCCCCGAAGACTGAACACGGCAGCGCCTGTCATGAAGACCAGGCGGGTTGTTGTCATGTTAACGTTTTTTGTCGGTTCCATTTTATATTTTTATTTTATTTTAGTTGTGATTAAAGCCTTTTTCCTCGTTGATCCCCTTGATGTTGATGACCGGGTGTTTTTCAAACCAATCAAGGGCACGTTTGAAATCCTCAATCAGAAGATCGGCCATGTCATGACTGAACCCGTGACGTATCAGAACCCTTTGCACAACCAGGTCTTCCCGGTTTTCAGGCATGGAGTAGGAGGCAATCTGCCAGCCCCTGCTGCGCAGGCGGTCGGACAGATCATACAGGGTGAAACCGACGTTGGCATCTTTTTTCAGAGTCCAGCAGGCCCCGGGCAGCGCACCCTGTCCGTTATAGATAATTTCAAAGACCTTCATCTTTTCGATTTTGCCGGCAATATAGGAAGCATGGTCGGCACAGGCCTGCTGAATCCTCCGGTATCCCTCTTTCCCCAGGCGGAGGAAATTGTAATACTGGGCAATGATCTGGCCGCCGGGTCTTGAGAAATTGAGTGCAAAGGTGGGCATGTTGCCTCCCAGGTAATTGACATTGAAAACCAATCCTTCGGGCAGGTCCGATTTTTCACGCCAGATGACCCAGCCAACCCCGAGGGGGGATAATCCGAATTTGTGACCGGAGGTATTGATCGATTTTACCCGGGGTAACCTGAAATCCCAGACGAGGTCGGGATGGAGGAAGGGAGCCACAAAACCACCGCTGGCACCATCCACATGGATGGGAATATCCAGCCCGGTTTTTCTCTGCAGTTCATCCAGTGCATCATTGATTGATTTTACATCCTCGTACTGGCAGGTAAATGTAACCCCCAGGGTTGGGACAACGCCAATGGTATTCTCGTCGCAGCGTTTCAGGACCTCCTCGGCATTCATCAGCAAACGCCCCTGTTCCATAGGGATCTGTCGTATCTCGACATCAAAATAACGGGCAAATTTTTCCCAGCATACCTGAACCGGACCTGTTACCAGGTTTGGTTTTGAGCTGTCCTTCCCGGCAGCTTTCATTTTTTCGCGCCAGCGCCATTTCATGGCCAATCCGCCGCACATAGCCGCTTCACTCGAACCAGTCGTAGAGCATCCGATCGTATTTTTACTTTTAGGAGCATTCCACAAGTCGGCCAGCATATGAACACAGCGCTCTTCAATCGCAGCGGTTTGCGGATATTCATCCTTGTCGATCATGTTTTTATCCAGGCATTCATCCATCAGCTTATGAATTCCCTCATCAAGCCAGGTGGAACAAAATGTTGCCAGGTTCAACCTGGAATTTCCATCTATCATCAGCTCATCATGGATAATAGAATATACATCTTCACTTTTGCTTTCTTTTTCCGGAATTTTGAACTTGGGAACACTTATCCGTAAATCGGTTGAGGCATAAATGTCCTCATCCATCTTAGCAATGATTTTTTCTTTCTCGTGCAGTGCCATAACTTGATTATTAAGTGAATGATTTATGAATTATGTGAATCAAGGGTTAAAAATCAAATAAATAAACGCGGCGGCTAGTTTGCCAAA
>JBAXVX010000050.1:0-15117 GCA_037128705.1 Bacteroidota bacterium
TTGGAACTTTCCGGTCGGAAAATGGCCGGTAATCACTTCCTGAAGCGCCGGTCACGTCCCAGAGTTCAAGAACAAACGGATGCGCAAGTTTTGAATTTACATTTTTTGCGAGGGATCTCAGATCTTCATTTACAGTCATAGTTCCGATGCTAAGTCCTATCCTTCCCGTGTCTTCCGGAGCACTCCGAGAAATCATATCCATGTTGATGACCAGGGAAACCTGCCTTGGAACCAGCCGTGAATGCATGGCAAACCAGGTGCTCCCCAGCTTTCCTCTCTCCTCCCCGATCCAGGCGGCAAAAATGATATTACACGGGGGTTTTCCGGGATGAGAAGACCATGCCTTAGCCAGGGCGAGCATTCCCGCCACACCGGAAGCGTTGTCATCAGCCCCGTTGAACACCTGGCCTTTCCTTACACCCAAATGATCATAATGCCCCCCGATGATGATGTTCCTCGTTGTGTCAATGCCCTGGATCATTCCAATGACATTCCGGATCATCACCTCTTCGGATCTGACAGCAACCGAAAACCTGAGTTTTTTGTCCTGCATGGAGCGGGAGGCAGTCAAAAGGTCGCTGGCTGCCTTTTTTTCAAATCCCGACAGGTCGATCCCGGTACCATCCAGGAGCTGCAAAATTGCATCTGCTCCCAGGGTGAAACAGGGTATTTTCAGCTTCCCGGTATCGCCGGGTAAATAATGACGAAAATTTTCATCCTCTCTGTCTCCGGAAGTGGGTTCATTTATTTTGCTGTTCAAAACATGGGGGTCGATAAAAACCACAGCTGCCGCTCCGTGTCTTTCTGCAAGTTTGAGTTTCTTCCTGATGGTCGCGTAGTCATCCTCAAAGGATCTGCCCAGCTTTTTCCAGGCCAGCGAGGTAGTATCCGCGTGACCGGGATACCCATCGACAACCACGACGACCTTGTTTCTGACATCAGTACCCGTGTAATCATTATAACCCTTGGCCGGGGCTTCAATTCCGTAACCGGCAAATACAACAGCTGCCTCAGCTTCCCTGCCGAAGGGAACGGGGTCAACGATAAAATCAGTACCGGGAGCGAACATGATTACAGGTTCTCCCTTTTCAGCATCCCTGATCAATTCAAGGGAAGATTTTTCAACATGGCATCGGACCATTTTAAAACTCTGAAAAAAGGTCTGAGCTGGTTTTTCAGGAGATCCCTGGCTGCTCTTTATTTCCAGGTCACCGGATGGCATTAAACCACTGAGTTGCATCATCGAAGCTATATAGTCTGCCGCCATTGAAGCGCCCCGCGTACCCGTTTCACGACCCTCCATCCAGTCGGAGGAGAGGAATGAAAGGATCCCTTCAAAATCATGCTTTACAGGAGCAGGAACAGGGCTGGAGGTGGTCTGTGCCTGAATGGTTAACGATGAAAACCATAGAAAAAATAACAAGAGGAAGGATCTGCACATTATACAAGATGATTGTGGATCGGAATGGATGCCATGACCTGCATGCAAGGACTTAATTTACAGGTTTGACTTCCGTTAATGCAAATATAACTATATCCAAATAAACTATTACCTCTCAACATGGAAAGTAAAAATTAAGATAAATTTGCGCCAGCTTCCTTCACCTTTTTAGCAATCCGGAACATGGAAAAGAAAAAGATGCCGCACACACTGATCATTATAGCTGTTATCCTGATCCTTTTTCTGATTCTGACCTGGATCATCCCGTCAGGGCAGTTTGATCGTCAGGATTATCACGGCAGGCTGGTTGTGGTTCCTGGAACCTACCACAAGGTTGACCCGCACCCCCAGGGATTTATAGAGCTGTTCACAGCACCCATCAAAGGCATGATGTCGGCATCACAGATCATAGCCCTGGTGCTGCTTATCGGTGGTGCATTCGGGATCGTCAGCAAAACGGGAGCAATCAATTCCGGGCTGGCCCGTGTCCTTGAGGCTACGCGTAAAAATCCGGCCATCAAGAGATTCATCATTCCCATAATCATGTTCCTTTTTTCATTGGGCGGCGCTTCATTCGGCATGGCTGAAGAGGTCATGGTCTTTGTCCTGATCACCATCCCGCTGGCTATGGCCATGGGGTATGATTCACTTACAGGAATCGCCATGCCCTTTCTGGGGGCTGCATCAGGTTTTGCAGGTGCATTCAGCAACCCTTTCACCATTGGCATCGCCCAGGGCATCTCGGAGATCCCCATATTCAGCGGCTGGGAATACCGTATCGTGGTCTGGCTTGTGCTTATGACCACCGCCATTATCTTTGTCATGCTCTATGCACGGAGGATCGAAAAGAACCCGGAAAAAAGCCTGGTTTATGAGATTGACCAAAAAAGAGATCATAAAGACTATCATTCTGCCGAAGATCTTGCCTTAACATTGAAAAGAAAGCTGGTACTGATCATCTTCTTTTCCTCCATCGTGATGCTCATCGTCGGAGTCAATCTCTGGGACTGGTATATCAATGAAATTGCCGGATTGTTCGTGTTTATGGGAGTCCTTACGGCATTGGTTTACCGGCTGAATTCCCATGTTACTGTGGCTGCTTTTCTCGATGGGGCCCGCGACATGATGACTGCGGCTTTCGTCATCGGTCTTACCCGCGGGATGCTGATCATTGCCACTGATGGAAAGATCATTGACACCATTCTTGCAGGTATTGCAGGAACCATGGATCAGTTCCCCAAGGTTGTTTCAGTTCAAATGATGTTCGTATTCCAGGGCTTTATGAATTTCTTTGTTCCATCAGGTTCGGGCCAGGCTGCCCTGACCATGCCCCTGATGGCACCCCTGGCCGATCTGATCGGTATCACCCGCCAAACAGCCGTCCTGGCTTTCCAGCTTGGAGACGGGCTATTTACCAGCATTTTTCCGACCAGCGGTGTAACCATGGGAATCCTGGCCATCGGGAAAATTCCTTATGATAAATGGGTCAGGTTTATGCTGCCTTTGTCACTTATTTTCCTGATCCTGGGATGTCTGCTGCTGATTCCTCCTGTTCTTTTATTTGACTATCATTGAGCGGTATACCGGCGGAGGAATATCCGCCCTCCCGAAAACGTGGATTTTAAAGTAGTTTGTTCTGCTGGGCAATTTTAACCGCGTCAAGCTTATTATGCACCTGTAATTTCAGGTAGATATTCTCGATATGTTTGCTTACTGTTTTTGAGCTTATGAACAGCTTGGCGGCTATGCTCTGGTAGCTGTTTCCGGTCGATATCTGCTGAAGAATCTCAAGTTCCCGTTTTGTCAGGTCAAACTCGATATTCCCCTGCTCCGGCATTGCACTTTTCCCCCTGATGATCTGAAGTGTTTTGTTTGCAATGGCAGGCGACATAGGAGCGCCTCCTTCAAAGGCTTCATTCAGAGCTTCAAGTATTCTGCCCGGCTTTTCGTCCTTTAAAAGATAACCGGTCGCCCCGGCAAGATGAGGATTGTCTTCGGCTAAAGCGACCTTCATAATGCAAATTTAATAACTGTCAATAACCTCCGGAATAAGGCAATCATCGTATTTACAGGGGCAGAATTAGTTTAACCGAGGTCCCATTCCGGGCCGGGATGTAAGCGTCAGTGTTCCGTTCATTTCAAGTGCCCTGTTATGCATATTGGACAAGCCGATGGTTATGACCATCTCAGGCCTTTGTAAATTGACACTCCTACTCATTGATTGTTAAAATGTTGAAGTGATCAGTCAAAATCGGCGAATAGGAGTCAGTGTGTCCGGCCTGACCAACACCTGTCACAAAATTAAAGCGTAAAGGTCGGCTATTTTTGTGGTGGCTTATAACCCCGTTAACAAATTGACCAAAGCAACTTGTCCTGAAAAAGGACTTTAAGAACACAGACATGAGGTCATGCCATGATTGATTTTGGCTAAGCTCGCAGTAGAAACTCGCATACCAAAGGCGACTTTGATTGGTAAAGATATATAGGAGAATAATAGTACAATTTGCAACAAGAAACCCATTATGAGAAGGAAACCTGATTGTTGTACACGCGTTTTCGCGATTACTATACGCGATTTTACTATTAAATATGCAAAACTGGTCTCCGGTTTCTACCGGAAGAATCCTTTTCAACTTTATAAATTTATTATTTAGTGCATCAGATTCAGGTGATTAGCTGTCCTGAAAGCCGATTTTACAGCTTGCCTGAATTTTCCGGTACCCCCTTTGTATTGTTTTACAGCTTTATAGATAAACCGGCTCCGACACATTGAGATGTTGCAGGTTGTCAACTTGAGACCCGAAACTTGAAATCTAAAAATTAATTCCCATGAAAACAAAAAACCTACCCGGAAGAATTGTGCGTTTAGCGATGCTGATGGCGCTGATGCTAATCGTTGTGATTTCCTGCAAGAAAAAGGATGATACGCCAACCCCGCCAACCCCGGGTCCCACACCTCCAGCCACCCCGGATGTGTTTTCAAACAAACCGCTTCAAATGATGTCGGATTATGAAATTGCCAACCACCTTGATTTCCCGGGGCATATCATTAACAGGTTTGGAAGAGGCATTGTCGGCGGAGAGGACCCGGAAATACCGAATCCCTTGAAAGCAATTGGAAAAACCCTGTGGGAGGTTCACGATTACATACATACCGAAAAGCGCTTTGACCAGATCGATGATGGCATAAAGGAGATAGAGGGCCAGATATCGCAATTGCAACAACAAATGGCAGCCCTGGCAGCTCAACTAAGTGTGGATGTTTCGGAACTGGAACAGTTCATGACTGGTGGCGTTATTAGTGGCTACATCACGAACATCAACGGAGTGATGGATTCAACAACCCATAATGGTTTTGGTTACTTTCCGATGGAAGGCCGAAAATACCAGGCAGGCCAGATAACACAGCAGCAGATGAACATCGATACCGGCTATGCCAGAACATTTGCAAACAATGTGTTTAACAAGGCCAGTGGGTATGACGTCTGTACATGGTCGGAACAATTGAATGCACAGATATGCCCTAATGTCGGAGGTTCTCAAACTAATGCGCTCACAACCTATGCAAACCTCCTGCTTCAAAAGGTGACCCCATTGGGGTTAAACGATTCCGCTTCTATGATGAAAGCTTATTTGTTACTGGAAAATTATTTTCTACAGATAGTCAACTATCAGTTTCAATGTGTTACAGTGTGGTCAAATGCATGCAATTTTTATGACACTTCGGGTTACCAGGCCAATTTATATTACACAGGCACCTTTCAGAAGAATATTAAGCAGGAGATTGACGCCTATTTCTCTGCCGTTGGGTATCTGGCAATAAACCTGAACGATTATCGGTCAACAGCCAATGCACTTGCCGATCTCCAGTATGTTCAAACAGGGTTAAAACCCGACAATCTGTTTATCCATATTCTAGCCAGGGCGCAATTCCTTGCCAATCTGTATTATGATGCTCTGGGTTTAAATTACCCGGTTATGTGCGGTACGGTGATAACACCTAAGAACTACGCAATCGAACATGGTAGTGTTGTTGATAGCATTACCTTTTCTATAGCCGGGAAAAATCTTTCGTCTACCGCAACTAACACTAAAAATGGAGGAGTCGGATTGGAAGCCAGTTTCCATATACTGCATGGATAACCGGCAGCACTGCAGTCTGTTCTGCAGACAATCACTGGAATGTATACAGATTCGGGAAAATGGGCATAGCTGATGGCGGCTGGGGGAGTTCGGCTCAAACGATTTTATTGGTTGATAATGGCGATGTTAATTATCCCTGGACCCATAAAGTTACTGTTCAGGGTAAAGTAACCCCCTTGTTTTACAATCCTCAAAACCCGGACGAGACTTCGCCTGTCAAAACAAGTACCTGTACAATGCAGTTCGCATATTTTTCTGCCCGTTGGAACTGGGGTTATCTCTACCTGACTATGACAGGGCCTTACAGTCAGAGGCCCACGTTGCTTTTCATGGGTAATTTCTCGAACCCTGCTCAACGGCCCCCTGTCATGGGAACGACAGACAAACAGGGAAATTTTTACCAACATTCTACCAGTGGATTCAATTTACCTTACAGTAATAGCAGCTCGATGAATTATTCGGGGACTACGGTCGGCACAGCTTACTATTACATCCTCGGAGATATGTTGTATGTCAACATGGCGGGCAGTGCTAGCAACCTTCCCAATATAGGAGGTGGAACAATGACTATGTACGGAGCATCCAGCATATTTTTCGACAACTATGGAAAATCCGATAACTACATGTTATCCAGACTCGGTACAGGTATGAATTTCTTTAATGGTGCGGGTAATTCCTACCAGTCAAACGGTAATATCCTAATAGGGAGAACCGAAAGTGTTGGAACCTACATTTACTTCACGGGTTCATCAACAATGACAACCGGCACCGATTACCAACCTTCGGTCGAATACATATACAATGCAACAAACATTTCCGAAGTACCCTTAAATGTTCATGCCAATGCTTTTATGGCAGTTGCATATAATGGCACGTACAATATTTTTCAAAAGTGAAAAGTATTTAACAAGTAATTAAGTCCACGCTGACTTTGTTTGAAGGTAAGCGGGGCTTATTGACCCTGAACCTGAAAATGAACCATGAAATACCTTCTCCTCATCCTCTGCCTTACTCCGCTCCTCTCCCTGGCCCAGGAGAGCAAACCGCCGCCGGCTGCCCTCACCGGCGCACAGGTGAATGCCGCCAACAATCCGCTGGCCCGGAATAATTCGATTGGTTTTCAGAACTACTATGCCCCTTCATTGTACGGGGCGCCGGGATGCTCCTTCAACTCCTTCATGATCCGCCCAGTGGTGGTAACGCCACACATGATCTTCAGAGCAACCATTCCGGTGAATACACTGCCGCCAACTGCCACAGGCAATGATGCGGTATCGGGTTTAAGCGACATCAATATGTTCGTGGCGTTTTTACTTACGAAACCCACGTCATCCATCGACTTTGGCATCGGGCCGCAACTCTCTTTCCCGACAGCCAGCCGGCCGGAACTTGGCACAGAGAAATGGCAGGCGGGGCTGGCGGCTGTAATTGTAAAACTGGGTGAGACTTACCTGCTGGGGAGCCTGCTCACCTGGCAGATGTCGTATGCAGGGACTACAACCCGCAGCGAAACCAGTCAGCTTGATTTCCAGCCTTTCTACGTTTTCCAGATCGGGAAAGGGTTTACCCTCAAAGGTACCGCCATCTGGAATTTCGACCTGGTAAACGGAACCTATACCATTCCCTTCGGCCTCGGTATAGGGAAAGTGATCCTGATCAACCACACAGTAATTTCAATAGGTCTGGAACCCCAATACACCGTGTTTCATTACGGTGTTGGTGAACCCGAATTTCAGCTTTTTGCAGGATTAAGCATCCAGTTCCCGCAAAGGAAATAGAGAAATAGAGAAATATTGGAATGGTGAATAAAAGATGACATTAAAAATATATTCCTTAATTCAATTTCTATGAAAACAAAAACCTTACTCAGAAAGATTATGTCGGCGGGATTCCTGCTTACACTCATGATCATTGTTGTGATGGCATGCAAGAAAAAGGATGACACGCCAGCGCCACCGCCACCGCCAACACCCCCTTCACCTCCCGCAACACCGAATGCATTTGTTCCCAGAACTCTACATTTCATGACAGATTATGAAAAGAACAACGGAATGAGATTTCCAGGCTATTCTTCCCGGCTCATCAATCGCGGCCTTGTAGGAGAAGATGTACCGGAAGTGCCTAACCCATTAAAAAAATTGGGCAAAAACCTTTGGGAAGTTTATGATTACGTGCACACCGAGCATGAGTTCGCAAAAATCGATAACGAGTTGGGTAATATCTCAAACCAGCTTACACTGCTAACCAAAGAAGTAAACCAGTATGGCAATGCAATTTTAGGCGAAATTGACTTTATGACAACCTTGTTATCAGCTGAAAACATTAAGCCATATTTAACTGAAATTAACAATATGTGGTTTGCCAATCCAGGTGCATGGACCTCTTATATAGATTTTGTAGACGCATCTGCATCGTATGAAAGGAATCCGCAGAATGCCGATTCCATACAATTGATGAATGAAGCAGTTGCAAATGTTGCCCAGTTTGCAACAAATGCCAATTCATTAAAAGTATGGAGCGACTTGTCAAACGTTGCCGGTCTGATCAATTTGAGCGGGAATACGGGAATATTTTCTCAATTTGCGCAAACCCTGGCAGCCAAGGCAAAAGGACAAGTGCTTGATTCTGCCCAGGCCATGCAGTACTATAAAATGCTCGAAGGGTATTTCATTAACATTCTGCAATATCAATCAAATGCAGAAACGATGATTATCAATATCGACAATTTCAACGACACTACCGGGACCATTGCAAAAACAGACTACAATACCAAATTTGCACCTGTTATTCAAGGCGAGGTGAGCGCATTTTTATATGCGGTTGATTACCTTGTCGCCAATATCTCAGACTACCGGACGTCAGCAAGGTTTCAGTATGACATGGGGTACAGGAATGCAGGACTTGCACCTGACAATGTTTTTATTCATGTGCTTGCAAGAGCCCAGTTATTAGCCAACATGATTTATGATGGATTGGGATTAAACTACCCTGTTATGTGCGGCTATATTCTAACCCCTTATAATTATTCTAACGGAAACTTCTCGTATATGACTCAGTTCAATCTGAGTTTCAGCAACTACGGCCAAACAGTAACAAGGTCGGTAGGTGCGACTCCGATTGCAAGTCAGATCCCATACACCTATTGGGGAGCCGGAAGCACCGCAAAATGCGGAGCTGACAATAACTGGACTGCTTTCCGTTGCGGAACCCTGGGCTCGGCTGATGGCGGCTGGCATACAGGTCAGATCCAGGTCACCATTCCGGATAATGGCAACATGTATTTTCCCTGGGCTCACTGGACACCCATCGTGGGATACGTGCAAACGATGTTTTATAATCCGGCAGACCCTGACCAACCTCCAACCTCATCCAGCACGCAGTCAAACACCATGCAATTCGGTTACTTTTCTGTAAACTGGCAATGGGGTTATCTTTACATGTCAAATTTCAATCAGGAAGGCTGGCAGCATACTGATAATTTTACCTGCAATCTTTATAATACAGTTGGATTTTCAGGAAAAAAGGTTCCATCACCACAGGTTTCAACAACCGATAAAAATGATGAGCTGTATCCTCATGGTAATGCTGGTGTGACCTTCGCATACCCGACTAATTCCTGCGGCATGATGGAAATGTACGGAAATGCAGTCAGTACCGGCTATTATTATATTGCCTATGACCTGATTTATTATAATATGCAGGCAATAAGCGACCCGGCAAACCTTGTTGGTTCAGATTTGGTAGCCTGGGGTTTGTACAGCTCAATGTACAATTTTGCCGGAACCGGAGGAAGTGATCTCTGGGTGACCATGGGAACCAATATTTACGAAATCTATAATAACGGGACCTGGTCTTCGGACGGTAGCCTGAGAAACAGCGACCATTATAACAATTTATTGAACTACTGGTGCTTTGGAATGAATGGTAACACAGGAATAAAACGGAATACAACTTATTCTCCTTCATTTCAGTATGTTTACCAAACTCATAACATCAGCGCACCGCCTTGCTCTATTCAGATGAGCACTGCATTTCAGTTTATTTATACAGGATTTTACCTGTTAAGCAAATAGCTTTTTCCCATGAAAACATCTACAATATTTCCCTGCATCACTTCATTTCTATTCCTTTTCCTGCCGGCCATCGCGCTGCAGTTCATCGCGATTTCAGCCACGCAGGCCTGCACCATCTTCCGCATGAAGGCCAAAGATGGCAACATCACCATTGCCCGATCGATGGAGTTCGGGTTAAACCTGGGGTACGATCTGATCGTGGTTCCCAGAAACACACCTTTTCTCAGTCCGTCGCCTGTTAGTAAAACGGGGTTGACATGGGCCTCAAAATTCGGTTACGCCGGCATTGCCAATCTGGGAATGAATTTCGGCGTGAGCGACGGGATGAATGAAAAGGGACTGGCGGTGAGCGTGCTCTGGTACGAAAGCGATATGCAGTACCAGAGCGTGGCTCCTGCCGACAGCGCCAATGCGCTGGCGCAGGCAATGTACTCCGACTGGGTGCTGGGCAATTTCAGCACAGTGGATGAGGTGCGGGCGGCAACCTCGCAGGTGAAGGTTTTCTTTTACTCCGATCCCTCCAAATTGAAGATGGCGATGACCGTGCACTTTATCGTATACGACGCCAGCGGCGGATGCATCGTGGTGGAGTACGACAAAGGGTTGTGCAACATCTACGACAACACGCTGGGGATCATGACCAACTCACCCTCCCTGCCCTGGCACTTTACCAACCTGCGGCAATATATCGGTCTCGATAACGTGAACCCGATCCCGGTAAAAGCAGGCACGTTCTCATTCAGCCCCACCGGCCATGGTGACGGAATGCTGGGAATCCCGGGCGATTACACGCCTCCCAGCCGGTTTGTAAGGCTGGCCATGTTCGAGAAGTTCGTCACGCAACAGCCCGACGCTCAAACCAATCTCAACCTCTGCCAGCATGTGATCAACACCTTCTCCATCCCTTTCGGGATAATAGTCGACAAGGATGCAACAGGCAAGGTAGTATCCAACGAATCAACCCAGTGGGTCACCTTTCGCGACCTGACCAACCGGATACTCTATTTTAAAACCTACGAGAATCCGACATTGCGCAAAATCGATCTGACCCGGCTCGATTTTACCGGAAAGGATATCAAGAGGATACCGATGTATGGAACACAGCAAACCTTTGTTGAATTGACGAAATAAAATAGCGATATAGTGAAAGGTGAAATGAACGGGTTAAAACGACATAAATTAAATTTTGTGAAAACGAAAAATCTTTTAATCAGAATATCATTAGCCGGATTATGGACAGGCCGGTCACATTGACTACCTTTCGCCGGTTTTTACTGACTACTTCAACCTTTTAAGAATCAATGAATAGGAGTGGTCAATATGCACTGGCCTTAGATGGTCAAAACCATCGGCCTTTCCACTTCAGGACAGAATCTTGATGGTGCAAAGAACCGGTATACCCTTCACTTCAAAGCTGAACAATTACCTCCGGTTAATGCCTTCTGGTCGGTTACCATGTATGAATTACCATCGAGTCTGCTTGTAGCCAACCCCATCAACCGTTACCTCATAAATTCCCCAATGCTTCCAACCATTAAACGGGATGCTGACGGTGGAATTACCATTTTCATCCAGAACGAATCACCGGGAAAAAATAAGGGCTCCAACTGGCTCCCTGCTCCGAAAGGGCCGTTCATGGCCGTGATGCGACTTTACTGGCCGAAGGAAGAAGCAATAAATGGTACATGGAAACAGCCGCCCATGGAACTTGTTAAGTGAAACCAAGCCAGAACCGGGGAATTATTGATTAATACGGTTGTTTCAGAAAACAAGGAAGACAGGTAATTGCCTGTCTTTCTTGTTTTTCCACAAACATAAATTCCAATATCTAACTTTTCGAATTTATGATTTCAACTGACTGTAAATCAATCAATGGTAATGTGTTGTAATGATTTCATAATGTACCGCCATTTTAAGAGCATCAATCATTGCCTTTTTCCCTTTTATCTCCCCCTTTTCCCATGCTCCTGTTCCAGGACACAAACAATCAAAATTAAACCACCCTTGCCTAAAAGGTGAGGGATTTTCTCCCATTCCCATTAACTGGATATTAAACACTGTAGATCCGTTATTTACGTGGTTTTTATTTTTCGAGGTGACGGTTGAGAGGAGTGTAAATTTTTCTGATCTTTGAAGGAGGATCAAAAACCTCGTCCGCTTTCTCAGCAGTAGCATCCTGAAAACATGTTTAATTATTAATTAATTTAAGTATATTTGCTCATCTGGAGATCGATTTTGTTTTTTTTAAATTGTACACCCTGGCCAACCACCTTAACCATATAGCTTAGCCTTTATGGAAGTGACAAAAAATGATGCACCTGAATTAAATATTGAACATTTTCAAAATTTAATTGAACAGGTCCGCGATGTCATTTTTTCCATTTCACCCCAGGGTCTGCTGGTGTCGTTAAACAAATCATTTGAACATATAACCGGGTGGAATGTAAAGGAATGGATCGGGAAACCCATTACTGACCTTATTTGTGAGGAGGATATCCCTTTGGCTTCAGAACGAATTGCAAGTCTCCTGAATGGGAAAACTGACAATGCGGTTGAACTCAGGATACGAAAAAAATCGGGAGACTATTTTGCGGGAGAGGTGCTTGCAACCCCTCAGATGAATGACGGAAAAATCACCGGACTGCTGGGTATCGTTCGGGACATTACTCAGCGTAAGCAATCTGATGCACTTCTTCGCAAACTCAACAGGACCTATGCACTGCTAAGTGAGGTAAACCGCGCGATCATACGGGGTCGCTCAACACAGGAGTTATTTGACGAAGTTTGTAAAATATCTGTTGAAAAAGGCGGGTTTCGTATGGCATGGGTTGGATTGATGAATCCACTTACCGGACAGGTAACACCTGTATCAAGTGCCGGCGTGACCGGAGATTACCTTGAACGGCTTCAGATCACCATGTCCGACAAAGAACGGGGGCAAGGACCAACCGCAACTGCAATGAGAACTGGGAGTCATAGTGTTTCAAATGATATTTCAAGTGATCCCAGGATGGCACCATGGCGAATCAATGCTTTAAGTAATGGCTACTTTTCCAGTGCAGTTTTTCCCTTCGTGATTGAAACTAAATTCATGGGCACATTAAATTTGTATGCACCGGTAGCGAATTTTTTTGATGAGGAAGAACTGGCACTATTCGATGAAATGGCAGCGAATATCTCCTTTGCCATGAAAATTGCCAATGAGGAAGTACAACGTAAAAGAGCCGAGACTGAACTTCTGGTTGCCAAAGACAAAGCCGAGGAAAGTGACCGGTTGAAAACGGCTCTGCTTTTAAATATAAGCCACGAATTCCGTACACCGCTGAATGGCATCCTTGGTTTTGGAGAAATTTTAACCGAGACGGTCAATGATCCTAAACATCGGAAAATGGTCAATACCATTGTCCTGCTTGGCCACAGGCTGCTTCATACCTTCACCTCCATGCTTAAATTGTCCCAGCTTGAAGCTGAAAACCTGAAGCCGACCTATGCGATCTGCAATTTCAGTGAACTTGTAAAGGAAATGCTTGTCTATTTCAAACCCAGGGCTGATGTTAAAAGTATTGAAATCAGGGAAACCATCGAAAAAGATGTAATCCTGACCTCTGATAAGGCTATGCTCAAAGACATTCTTTTCTTTCTGATCGATAACGCTATTAAATTCACCCATTCGGGGTGTGTATGGATAACACTTCAGAAAGGGTTCGAAAATGGAGGAGAAAAAATTGAATTTAAGGTCAGGGATACAGGAATAGGGATAGAAAAAGGACAGTTAGATATTATCTTTCAGGCATTCCGCCAAGTGAGTGAAGGTTTTGGCCGAAATTATGAAGGTACGGGTCTTGGACTGACCTTATCCAATCGATTTGCAAGTCTGCTGGGTGGTGAAATTCAGGTAGAATCAGAATTAGGTTCAGGTTCTGTTTTTACTCTGGTCTTTAAAACCTGGCAAATACTTCACGGATCGCTAACAACAGTTGAGCAAACTGGAATCAATGTCATTAATTCCCATGAACGTATAAACTCAAAGACCGAAAGTCCTGTAAAAGTGCTTGTAGTCGAGGACAACGAAGCCAATGTTGAATTGGTTTTACTTTACCTGGGGAAAAAATTCAATGCTGATATCGCGACTTCAGGAAAGGAGGCTGTTAGATGTGCTCGTCAGAATGATTACGATTTAATATTGATGGATATTAACCTCGGGTCTGATATGGATGGAATCCAAGCAACAAAAGAAATCAGGTCCATGAAAAATTATAGTTCAGTGCCCATTATAGCTGTGACAGGATACTCAACCAAAGAAGAGAAAGAGCGAATACTGGGTCAGGGGCTGGATGATTTTCTATCTAAACCATTTACCGTTAATGAGTTGTTAACAGTTATCAGTCATTGGATTAAAAAACCGGGAGGAGGTTAATTACTCTTAGACTCATTTATATTCCGCGATTTTTCCAGTTTGTCAATCCTGGCTGCCAATTCCGGCAGGTTTCGGAACAACACGGTCGATCTCCTGAATTTTGAAACTTCCAGCTCCGGAACCCCGAGGTAAGCCTGCCCAGGCTTGGTGAGACTTTTAGAAACACCGGTCGCACCTCCGAGTATGGTGCCATCTGCAATGGTGATGTTTGCTCTTGGTAAAATTTCAGAAGAATTATACAGCGAATGTTGACCAAGATTAATGCCGAAATATATGATATAAAGGAAAAACATCAGATTCCCGAAATTGACACATCTAACTTTAAAAACAATCTAAATAAGACAGTCAATTTTATTCAAAATGTGAGTGAATACTGGGTAAATGGGAGTATTGATGTGAAGAAGAAAATCCAAAGACTGGTGTTTCCGAGTGGATTTTTGTATAATCCGGAAAATCGACAATATCTAACTCCGGATGTCAATCAATTGTTTCATGTCACGTTAGAATTATCAAGGGTTTCCGAAGATGTAAAAAAAAATTCCCCACTGATTTAAGTGGGGAATCCGTTTCAGTACACTACTCTGACCAATTATCTAACTTTAGAATCATTCCAGATTATCTCAAAGTGGTTGATTTTATTGAGGAACTGGAAGATTTACCCGCCAATTCCATTCAAAGCAAGTCTCGTTTCCCTGTCAAAGGCCATTGATGCGATGACTGGTAAAAGGTGATTTGGTGGCCAGAGTTCTCAGCGGCGGGCCTGCCGGAGAAATTATATTATTTTCTGACCCGGTATGGGAAACCAGTAAGTCTGTTGAATTGCTGATCCCTGTGAGCCTGATCTCGAATACCCTTGGCCATAGTTTCCCGGTTATTTTAATATTCCCAGAAACAGAATCATAAGCGATCCCGTTCATTTCCATGGATCCCGGATATTCATTTTCGGCTTTCTTCGCGAGGGTTGTCAGATCCAGGATACCTTTTATTATTCCGGTGGAAGGGTCAATTTTTACTATGGTGTTTGTAAGCCAGACATTCGCATA
>JBAXVX010000051.1:0-14519 GCA_037128705.1 Bacteroidota bacterium
CAATTTTCAATTAATTCAGGCGTAATTATTTGCAAACCTGAGTTCATTCAGTATAACGATGGAGCTGAAAGAGAGCGAAAAAAGGTTTTCCCTGTTCATGGATTATTTACCTGCCATGGTTTTTTTTAAAGACAAGGAAGGCAGAACTCAGTTTGTGAACAAGTATATGGATAACGCCGTGGGCGCTTCGGCATGGCTGGGAAAAACCATGTACGATGTTTTTCCCAACGAATTCGGAAAAAAGTTAATGGCTGATGATTTGAAGTTGATGAAGATGGGCTATCAGAGAATTGAGGAAAGCATCATTCAGCCCGACGGGAAAGTGCACCATTATGAAACGCGAAAATTTGTAATCCCCCGGGAGGGTGAATCGCCCTCCCTTGGAGCTATTTCGCTTGACATCACCGATCGCAAGCAGGCGGAGGCCATTCAGCAGGAGATTCTTAATCGTTTGGTGAAAATTGCCAGTATCGTGCCCGGTGTCGTCTACCAGTATCGACTGAGGCCCGACGGCACCTCCTGTTTTCCTTATGCCAGTGCAGCCATCAACGAGGTTTACCGGGTAAGCCCTGAACAGGTACGCGAAGATGCATCAGCGGTTTTTGCAAATCTTCATCCCGATGACTATGCCGAAGTGGCGGCTACCATTCAGGCATCGGCCAAAAACCTGTCGGTATGGCAACATGAGTACCGGGTGAAATTCAGCGATGGCACAATCCGCTCACTCTATGGAAAGGCCGTTCCTCAGCTGGAAGATGACGGTTCGGTGCTTTGGTATGGGTTTATCACCGACATCACCGATATCAACAGCCGCAAGCAGGCGGAAGCAGAAATCAAACGAAAAAACGAAGAATTGGTATTGCTCAATGCAGAGAAGGATAAGTTTTTTTCCATTGTTGCTCACGATCTGCGCGGACCGTTCAATTCCTTCCTTGGCTTGACGCATGTGATGGTAGATGGCCTCTCTTCAATGAAACTCGACGAGATTCAAAAGATTGCCCTGGCCATGCGCAACTCGGCCACCAACCTGTTCCGGTTTCTGGAAAACCTGCTCGACTGGTCGCGCATGGAGCAAGGTTTAATCCCATTCAATCCTGAAACAGAACGCCTGCTGCCTGTGGTAAAGGAAAGTTTGAAAATGTCGATTGAACCCGCAAAAACGAAGGGAATAGAAATTCGCCTCGAAATACCTCAGGATCTCGAGATTTTTGCCGATGCCAACCTGCTTCAGACAGTGATCCGAAATCTCGTTTCCAATGCCGTGAAATTTACGAACAAAGGCGGGAGCGTGACTGTTTCGGCAAGAACCTCCGCTCACAACAGCGTTGAAATTTCAGTCAGGGACAATGGCATTGGCATGGAGCCTGAATTGATTGACAATTTATTCCGGCTCGATGTTCAAACCAACCGCAGAGGCACCGAAGATGAACCAAGCACCGGCCTTGGATTGATCATCTGCAAAGAATTCATTGAAAAACATGGTGGAAATTTATGGGTCGAGAGCGCAGAAGGGAAGGGAAGTACCTTCTTTTTCACGTTGCCGGCAGCCCCACCCACAACAGAAGACTACCCGGCAGTTCATAAAAAGAACCCTTCATAAAATGAACACCCTTGAAACCAATAAAACCATTTCCCATGAATACCAAAAAGCCAGTATCCGCCGAACCAAGAAAAAAGAAAGTACCTGTAATAACCGATAGCAGTCAGTTTCCCATCGTAGGCATCGGTGCTTCCGCCGGCGGGCTTGAAGCATTGGAACAGTTTTTCGGGAATATGCCCAAGGACAGCGGCATGGCCTTCGTAGTGATCCAGCACCTCGACCCAAACCACATTGGCATCATGCCCGAGCTGTTGCAACGCATTACCCCGATGAAGGTGCTGCAGGCTACCGACCGCCTTAAAGTAAAGCAAAACTACGTCTATGTCATCCCTCCCAACAAGAGCATGTCGCTGCTCAACGGTTCGCTGCATTTGTTTGATCCGGTCGAATCGCGCGGACTGCGTTTGCCCATTGACTTTTTCTTTCGTTCGCTTGCCGCCGACATGGAAGAGAAAAGCATTGGCATTGTGCTTTCCGGCATGGGCAGCGATGGCAGCCTGGGACTGAAGGCCATCAAAGAAAAAAACGGCATTGTACTGGTTCAGAGCCCGGCATCTGCCAAATTCGACGGCATGCCCTACAGTGCAAGCGAAGCGGTCATTGCCGACATTGTGGCGCCGGCCGAAGAATTACCCTCAAAACTGATGGCCTTTTTGAAATTTATTCCAGCGGTGATCATTAACACTGAAATAGACAGTAAAAGCAAAAGCAACCTCGAAAAAATTATCATCCTGCTGCGTGAGCAATCGGGGCACGACTTCTCGTTATATAAAAAGAACACCCTGTTTCGCCGGATTGAACGGCGCAAGGGGGTTCACCAGCTTGATAAGTTGCAGCATTATGTCCTCTATTTGCAGGATAACCCCAAGGAGGTGGAGATCCTTTTCAAAGAGTTGCTCATCGGCGTCACCAGCTTTTTCCGCGATCCGCCGGTGTGGGAAATGCTCAGGGACCAGGTCCTTCCGTCCATGCTTGACGAATTGCCCAACGGGTATGTGCTTCGCGCCTGGGTCACGGCCTGTTCGACCGGCGAAGAGGCCTATTCGCTGGCCATTGTTTTTCAGGAGGCGCTCGAGAGAATTAAAAAACGCAAGAACCTGACATTGCAGATTTTTGCCACCGATCTTGATCCCGATGCCATTGAAATAGCCCGGAAAGGGTACTTCTCTAAAAATATAGCGGCCGATGTTTCACCCGAAAGGCTGAGCCGGTTCTTCAATGTGTCGGGCGATGGATTTGCAGTGACAACCGCCATCCGCGAGATGGTGGTGTTTGCCCCCCAGAATGTGATCAAAGACCCGCCCTTTACCAAGCTCGACCTGCTTACCTGCCGTAATTTGCTGATATACATGGAACCCGAATTGCAGAAAAAGCTGATGGCGCTGTTTAATTACAGCCTCAACCAGGGTGGGATCATGTTGCTTGGCACTGCCGAAACCCTTGGAAACCATAAAGATGGATTTGAAGAGGTTGACATGAGATTGAAAATCTTCCAGCGTACCGTAACCCCCATCTCCCATGAGCTTGTTGACTTTCCCAGCTCCTTCTCCCGCACCAGGAGGGTGACGATCAAAGAGCCGGCGCCATTGAAAAACGCTGAAAACCTGCAGACCATTACCGAACAGCTCATGATTCAGCGTTTTGCACCTGCCAGTGTATTGGTTAACGACAAAGGCGACATCATTTTTATCACCGGGCGTACCGGAAAATACCTGGAACCGGTTGCCGGAAAAATAAACCTGAACATTTATGCCATGGCGCGCGAAGGATTGCGCGAGGCCCTGCCCGGCGCTTTTCGCAAAGCCGCGCAAAATTTTGAACAGGTGATCGTACGCAATCTTAAGGTAGGCACCAACGGGGGAAGCCAGCTTGTGGATATCACCATTCAGCGTCTCGAAAGCCCCGATGTGATAAGGGGTATGATGATCGTCGTATTTACCGATGTGCCTGCCATGATTGAACATGATCCCGGGAACCTGAAAACCGGTAAGCGACGGCTGCCCGGAAGGCAAAAGGAGCTGGAAATTAAACTGCAGCGAAGTTATGAAGACCTGCAAGGCACCCGTGAAGAGATGCAGACATCGCAGGAAGAGCTGAAATCGACCAACGAAGAGTTGCAATCAACCAACGAAGAGCTGCAATCGACCAACGAGGAACTTACCACCTCGAAGGAGGAGATGCAGAGCCTGAACGAAGAACTGCAAACGGTGAATGTGGAGCTGCAAAGCAAGGTAGGCGATTTTATACAGGCCAACAACGACATGAAAAACCTGCTCAACTCTACCGAGGTGGCCACCCTTTTCCTTGACAAAGAGTTGAACATCCGCAGGTTTACCGAAGCGGTGACCAACATTATAAAACTCCGCAATTCGGATATCGGCAGGCCTTTTACCGACCAGGTTTCCGACTTGAAATATCCTGAAATCGAGATACATGCACGGCAGGTAATCAGAACCCTTTCGACGATTGAAACAGCTATTTCCTCAAAAGACGGGAGGTGGTTTAACATCCGCATCATGCCTTACCGTACCCTGGACGATCGCATCGACGGACTGGTGATCACCTTTAACGATATTACCGTTGGAAAGCGTGCCGAAGAGGCGCTGCAGGCGAGTGAAATGCGGTTCAGGACCATTTTTGAAAATGCACCGGTAGCCATCATTGTTTCCCGCAAAAGTACCGGGTTGTATGCCAACCACAAGTTCGTGGAAATGTTTGGTTTGAAAAGCACCGGTGAAGCAGCGGGCCATCCGGTGGAATCGTATTATCCTTCCCAATTCCTCGCGGATGTGCCTGAAAATATCGGCCGATCATATCCGGAAGGTCAGAAAACAACAGAATATACAACGGTTGGATTGCGCTCCGATGGCACACAATTTCCCGTGTCGGTGGTGGCTTCAGAGATCCTGCTTCCCGATGGCATGGCCGTGATTGCCTTTGTGACCGATATCAGGAGGCAGGCAGAAGATGCAATGGGGGGAAACAAAAAGAGGCTGTAATGTCAAACAAATTCAGGTGAGAATCATGAAAACTGCCCGCAATAAAAAGGATGCTGAAATTTTGCGCCGGAAGGCCGAAGCGTTGCTGAAACTGAAATCCTCGAACTGAACCTCACCTGGGCCAAGATGTTTGGCAAAAACCGGCAGCATATGAAAAGCAGGCTGTTCGTTTTTTTTGTGTCAGTCTACCTTTACAAAACATTACCTGTCTATAGAACAGAGATATAATACAAAAACCTTTTCCCATGAGTCCCCGCAAGCCAGCATCCATCGAAACCAGCAAAGCAAAAGCTCCTGTAAAAACCGACAGTATTCAGTTTCCCATCGTGGGCATCGGCGCCTCTGCCGGTGGTCTCGAAGCTTTGGAGCAGTTTTTCGGAAATATGCCCAAAGATAATGGAATGGCTTTCGTGGTTATTCAGCACCTTGACCCGACCCACGTTGGCATCATGCCCGAACTCCTCCAACGAATTACACAAATGAAGGTGTTTCAGGCAACCGATAGCCTTAAGGTAAAGCCAAACTGCGTTTACGTAATCCCTCCCAACAAGAGCCTCTCGATACTCAATGGCGCTTTGCACCTGTTTGCCCCGGTGGAAACAAGGGGACTGCGGTTGCCCGTCGATGTATTCTTCCGTTCATTGGCCGATGACAGGCAGGAACAGAGTATCGGCATCATCCTTTCGGGTATGGGCTCCGACGGAAGCCTGGGACTGAAAGCCATTAAAGAAAAAAACGGCATTGTGCTGGTTCAGGATCCAGCCTCTGCCAAATTCGATGGCATGCCCAGCAGCGCCACCGAAGCCGTAATTGCCGATATTGTGGCTCCTGCTGAGGAATTACCCGCCAAGCTGATCTCTTTCCTTAAGTTTATTCCTTCCATAAAAACAGATCCCGATTTAGATAATAAAACCCAAAGCGGCCTCGATAAAATAATCATACTGCTGCGCGAACAAACAGGTCATGACTTTTTGCTGTATAAGAAAACCACATTGTTTCGCCGCATCGAACGGCGAAAGGGCATTCACCAGTTTGAAAAGATCCAGAACTATGTTCGTTATTTACAGGAAAATCCAAAAGAAGTAGATATTCTCTTTAAAGAGTTGCTCATCGGCGTTACCAGCTTTTTCCGCGACACGGAGGTATGGGAAAAATTGAGAGATAGGATTCTTCCTGAGCTGATAAGCACACTGCCCAACGGACATGTGCTGCGCGCCTGGGTAACGGCCTGCTCAACCGGCGAAGAGGCCTATTCACTGGCCATTGTTTTCCAGGAGGCGCTTGAAAAACACCGGAAGCAAAAAAACCTGACATTACAGGTCTTCGCCACCGATATCGACCACGACGCCATTGAGATTGCCCGCAAGGGATATTTTTCGAAAAACATCACGGCCGATGTTTCGCCCGAACGGTTAAGCCGCTTCTTTAAAGCTGAAGGGGAAGGCTACAGCGTGATCACGGCCATACGTGAAATGGTGGTGTTTGCTCCCCAGAATGTGATCAAAGACCCTCCCTTTACCAAACTCGACCTGCTTACATGCCGCAACCTTCTGATATATATGGAACCTGAATTGCAGAAGAAGGTGATCAAGCTGTTTAATTACAGTCTGAACCAGGGTGGGATCATGCTGCTTGGGACGGCCGAAACCCTTGGAAATCATAAAGAAGGATTTGAAGAGGTGGATCCCCGGTTGAAATTCTTCAAACGCACCGTAAGCCCTGCTTTAACTGAGCTCATTGACTTCCCGAGTTCCTTTGTCCGCAGTAAAAGAGAAGCGCCAAAGGAGGTTCCGCGGGTAAAATCCACTGAAAGCCTGCAAATCCTTACCGAACAGATCATGCTTCAGCGCTTCGCTCCTGCCAGTGTTCTGGTTAACGACAAAGGTGAAATCCTCTTTATTACCGGTCGAACCGGAAAATATCTCGAACCGCCTGCCGGCAAAACAAACGTGAACATTTATGCCATGGCACGCGAAGGATTGCGCGAAGTCCTGCCAAACACCTTCCGTAAAGCCATGCAAAGCTTTGACCCGGTTATTGTACGCAATATTAAAGTGGGTATCAACGGGGGAACCCAGTACGTGGATATTACAGTTCAGCGCCTCGAAAGCCCTGAGGTAATCAGTGGAAATATCATCGTCGTTTTTACCGATGTGCCTGCGGTTATTCCTGAAATGACGAATCTATCAACAGGAAAAAGAAAGTCGACCGGCAGGGTAAAGGAACTGGCAATGAAACTGCAGCGGAGTTATGAAGATTTGCAAAGCACCCGCGAAGAGATGCAGACGTCGCAGGAAGAGCTGAAATCAACCAACGAGGAACTGCAATCAACCAATGAAGAGTTGCAGTCAACCAACGAGGAACTTACCACTTCAAAGGAAGAGATGCAGAGTTTGAACGAAGAACTGCAAACGGTGAATGTAGAACTGCAGAGCAAGATCGGTGATTTCGTTCTTGCAAATAACGACATGAAGAACCTGCTCAACAGCACCGAGATCGCTACCCTGTTTCTCGACAGGGAATTGAATGTTCGCAGGTTTACCGACTCAATAACAGAAATCATCAAACTGCGTAAAACCGATATCGGCAGGCCTTTTACCGAACTGGCTTCCAGTCTGCGCTACCCCGAAATTGATCAACAGGCATCACAGGTACTCCAGACCCTGATTCCTATTGAAACGGCAATTACTACACACGATGACAAATGGTTTACGGTGAGGATCATGCCCTACCGAACGCTCGACGACCGCATCGACGGACTGGTTATGACTTTCAACAACATTACCATTGCCAAAAAGCTGGAACTGGAGGTGAAAACGATCAATGATGCGCTGGCCATTTCAGAAACCCGCTATCGCCGTCTTTTTGAGACAAGCAAAGACGGGATGCTTATCCTTGATGCAGGAACAGGAAAGATTACCGATGTGAATCCGTTTTTGATTGAGCTAATGGGATACTCAAAAGAACAATTCATTGAAAAAGCAATATGGGAAATAGGTTTTTTTAAAGATATCATCGCCAATAAAGATAAATTCCTGGAATTGCAGCAGTTGGAGTTAGTTCGTTATGAGAATTTGCCTCTTGAATCCGCCGATGGTCGAATGATCAATGTGGAATTCATCAGCAATGTTTATTCGGTAAATGAAATCAGGGTGATCCAGTGCCAGATCCGCGACATCTCTGACCGCAAACTGACGGAAGAATAATTGAAGAAAAGTAAGGATGCACAATGAAACGAAGTAACAATTCTGAATCCGAAATCCTTCGCCAAAAGGCCGAAGAGTTGCTGAGAAACACCCCCATACCTGTCAACCCATCTGAAGCGGATACTCTGAAACTTTTTCATGAGCTACAGGTGCACCAGATAGAGCTGGAATTGCAGAACAAGGAACTTAACCTTGCCCGATCCGCTGCACTCCTGACGGCAGAGAAATATACTGAATTATACGATTTTGCCCCATCTGGCTATTTTACACTTTCAAAAGAAGGTAAAATTACAGAGCTCAATCTTTCCGGAGCAAGTATGCTCGGTAAAGAACGTTTATTGTTAAGAAATAGCCGGTTTGGCTTTTTTGTTTCCAATGATACAAAGCCCGCGTTCAATCTATTTCTAGGGAATCTGTTTAAAAGTAAGGCCAAAGCTGAATGTGAGATAACCCTTACGCCAAATGCGAATTCACCAATCGATGTTCATCTTACAGCCATTTACTCCGGGGAAAAAGATCAATGCCACCTGACGGTAGTTGATATTACGGAACGTAAACAAATGGAAAATGAACTAAAACAAAGCGAAACCAAGTTCAGAAACTTGTTTGAATCGGCAAACGATGCCATTTTCATTATGGATGACAAAGTGTTCAGGGATTGTAACACTAAGACAGAAATCGTATTTGGGTGCGGGCAGGACGACATCATTGGACACTCGCCTGCCGAATTTTCGCCGCTCATGCAACCCGATGGACGACTATCCTCCGAAAAATCGATGGAAAAAATTCATGCTGCATTAAAAGGCAATCCCCAGTTTTTTTATTGGCAGCACCAACGTTATGACGGAACTCCCATTGACGCGGAAGTAAGTCTGAATAAGATTGAAATTGGTGGGGAAGAGTGTCTGCAGGCCATTGTTCGGGATATTTCAGACCAGAAACGGATCGAGAATGATCTCAAAAGTTCCTTGTCTTTATTGGAAGTCACACTCGAATCAATTCACAATGGGATATTGACTGTCAGTCGTGAGGGAGCGGTCATAAAAACAAACGCCACATTTGCCGATATGTGGCAAATCCCTGAAGCTGTGCTGTCTTCCAGTGATGATAAAGTGCTGTTGAACCATGTCATGAGTCAGCTTTCTGATCCTGAAGAGTTTATCGCTAAGGTTAATGAATTATACGAAAACCCCGAATCTGAAACCTTTGATTTGATAAACTTTAAGGATGGAAGGATTTTCGAACGCATTTCCAAACCCATGATGCTTGAAGGTAAACCGAAAGTAGGGTGTGGTCTTTTCTCGACGTTACTAAACGGACCAAGTCAGCTGAAGCACTGCGCGATGAACAATGGCGCCTTGAAAGCATTGTGGAAGCCACGCGTGCCGGCACCTGGGAATGGAACGTACAAACCGGTGAAGCGGTTTTCAACAGTTTGTGGGCCGGAATGGTCGGTTATACGCTTGACGAGTTGTTACCAACAAATATCAAAGTATGGGAAAGTTTAGTACACCCCGACGATCTCCTGAAATCAAATAATCTGCTTGACCGGCATTACTCAGGCGAGTTACCCTACTATGACCTCGAATGCAGGATGAAGCACAAAGATGGCCATTGGGTATGGATTCATGATCGCGGACGCGTATTGACCCGAACAAGCGAAGGCAAGCCGTTGATGATGCTTGGCACGCATACTGATATCAGCGACCGTAAGCAGGCTGAGGAACAACTACTGATCAGCCAGCGGAATTTCAACCAGCTTGTTAATCAGCTGAGCGATATTATCTGGCAATCAAATGGGGATGGCACAGAAATAACAGATTTAAATAATTCATTTGAAAAAGTTTATGGCTTTTCTGCCAAAGAATTCAATAGTCACCCTAATTTATGGGTTGATTTGGTACATCCTGATGACCGAAAAATTGCAGAGGAAAGTGGTCGTGAATTATCCGAAAAAGGAAACACAATTGCTGAATACAGGATACGCAGACCTGATGGAAAAATCAAATGGATAAAGGACCGCAAATCCATTCTTTACGACCAGGATGGAAAGCCTGTGCAAATGGGTGGTATGGCCTCTGATATTACCGATCGAAAACTGCTGGAAGAGCAATTACAGATCAAGAATTTCGCCATTGATGCTTCGCCAACAGCATTGGGACTCGCTGATTTTAATGGAAAAATCTTTTATGTCAATGATGCATTTATAAAGTTATGGGGGTATGACAATAAAACAGAAGTTATTGGCAAACCCATCTCAGCGCTTTCATTTTCGAAAGAATCCAGTGAGCCTCTCTTTGCTTTTTTAAAGCATGGAGCGCCCATATCGGCCGAGACGGAATGCCTCCGTAAAAATGGTACGGTATTTACCAGTCTGCTATCGGCCGGTGTCATAACTTCGACAGAAGGAAATTCTCTGTGCATGATGGCGCTCTTTATCGATATTACAGAACAAAAAAAGAAGGAAGCTGAGATCAACAGCATGAATGAACAATTGATACAGGCAAATGCAGAAAAAGACAAATTCTTCTCGATCATAGCCCACGATCTGCGCAGCCCCTTCAACGGGTTTCTGGGTTTAACCAGGATAATGGTTGATGAACTGGACTCCCTGACTATAAATGAACTTCAGAAGATGGCTGTGAGTATGCGGAACTCTGCGACCAATCTCTTCAGCTTATTGGAAAACCTTTTGGAATGGTCTCGTATCCGCAGGGGAGTAACCACCTTTGAACCAGAGCCCATCTCATTAATATCCATTATTTCAGAGAGTCTGAAATCGATTTCAGAACCCGCAACTAAAAAGGGTATTGAGATCCGGTATCATATCCCGGATGATCTAATAGTTTATGCCGATGGGTTTATGCTGCGATCAACCATTCGTAATCTGACGTATAATGCCTTGAAATTCACACTTAAAGGAGGGGAAATTACCATGAATGCCAATTCAACCACGCCCGGTTTTGTTGAAATTTCCATTAAAGATACGGGTATCGGGATGAATAAAAACATGATCAGCAATCTTTTCCGCCTTGATGAAAATACAAGCCGCAAAGGTACCGAAGGTGAACCCAGTTCGGGACTGGGCCTGATCATCTGCAAGGAGTTCATTGAAAAGAATGGGGGAAAGTTATGGGTTGAGAGTGAGGAAGGAAAGGGAAGTACTTTCTATTTCACTTTACCAGCTGATCCGAAAGTAAAAGATGTCAATGCGAATGTTGTTTCAAAAGAAGATTGAGCAGGTCAACTTAAAAGCCTGAAAATATTAATTGCCGAAGACAAGGAAATGGACACCCTTACCCGTGATTCAGGCTATCAGTTTCTGGAAGTAACTGAATTGCATCTGAAGATTTATTTTTTAGGTCATAGTTTTCCCGGCAATGTAAAAAAGAAGGTGCTGCCCCTGCCCTCCTCACTTTCAGCCCAGATCCTGCCACCGTGTTTTTCAACGAAATCCTTGCACAAAAGGAGTCCCAGTCCGCTGCTGGGTTCATCCTCTGTGCCCAGCCTGCTTACTTTCTCCCCCGTCCTGAAGAGATTGTCCATGATTGTCTGACTCATTCCAATGCCGGTATCATTTACCGAAATGACAACAGATTGATCATGCGCGGGGCTGGCTGATATGGTAACCCGGCCACCTTTGGGAGTAAACTTGATGGCGTTGGCAACCAGGTTGCGGATGGTTGGTTCAAGCATGCGTTCATCGGCATAGATCTTCAAACCCTCAGGTATTTCGTTGCCAACGGTAATATGCTTCGTGTGGGTTGCGTCAGTCAACACACGGATAAACCCGTCGATTTTTGAATTCAGCGCCATTTCCGACGGGGTAAACTCAACCAGGCCTCTCTGCATCCGCGACCATGATGGGTGGCTGTTTTTCAAAGCCGTTTGGTGGACCGGCATCGCCCGCATCCTGATTGTTTTTGTTCCGCTGAAACGGTTTTCATTTAATTCTGCAGAATCGTTGCTCAATAATATTCATCAATCTCTCCTTGAAGTCGTCACTTAAAAAGCTGATCCCGATAAAATCCATCCAGCCTGCTTTTGCATTCATCATCTTCCTGAAAATATTTTCCTGCTGCTTCGGATCCAGGTTCAATGTTTTGAAAGCGACAATAAAATCTTCCCGGGTTATTTTTTTCTTTTTCCCGTTCAGGGTGAGAGCGAGATCTTCTTTATCAGCAGGATTGACGAGCGCTGTTGCCACCAGGTCATAAGCAGGGGAAAGTACATGACCCATGCCGGGAAGTTTTATCAAAGAAAAATTCTTCAGATGCATATCAGCATTCCCTGTAAGAAACGCGAAAAGAACCTGCTCGAAGTAATTGATCACATCCAAACCCGGGTAACGGGAATATTTCAGGATGGCCTTTGCCACCTGCTCGTGTGATCCGTGATATTTGTCCTCGGTAAGACGTTCGGTAAGCTGGCACATGTCTTCCATATGCAGCTTCTCCGTTTTTACACGATCAATTCGTTTGGTAATATAGGCAAGGCTTCCTGATTGAAGACGGATAAGGCCATGCGGAACCACCGATATTCTGGCCAGGCGGGCGAGATGCATCGTCAGGTCTTCAACCTCGGGCAATTGAGGATAATGCCCCGTTGGAGGCTTTAAAATATATCCTCCCCACAAACCGACGATGGTGAATCTTTTTGGTATCCCTCTTCCTTCAGGTGATTCCAGGTGGAGGGATAATTTAGCCTGAACTCCGGTGACGGTTACGTGTTTTTGAACCACCTTCAATGCCAGGTCGCCGATCTGCGCTTCCGTGTAAGGCAAATCCGGAGGAACCGGCTGATCAAAGATCCTCCTGCTGCACGATGGATGGAAGTCGGTTTCATTCGCGGTTAAGGATTGATAACAATACAAACATCGTTTCATGCCTGATCCTCCTCTTTTACCTCGGTTACACCTATTGCCCCGATGCAGTCTCTGCAGCAGGCCAAAAGAAGCCCCATCCGGTCCCTGGCATTCAGTTTCCAGTTCCTCCGGGCAATATCCAACAGCCATCCCTCCGGTATCAGCCCATCGAAAAAGGGAAAGAGTACGTTGCTGTCGAATGGGGCAGCCTGTATCGGAAGCGTAAGACTTACCGGTTCTGCCTCTTTTAATGCCAGGTAGGCCGGATCGTATAAGAAATGATACCCGGTTTCATCCTGCCACAGCCACCCCGCTATCAAATCCCTGACCTTAATTTCTGCCTTTCTCATCTTTCATTTATATTGCCTATTGCCTATTGCCTAATGCCTGTTCCCCATCTCCACAGGACCCAGCTCAAATCCAAAAAGCTTCAGGACCTGGTTGACTTTGTCCAGTCGTAAAGTAACCTTTCCCTGTTCCATTTCCCTGACAAAACGAAGACCCACACCTGCCTTTTCAGCAATTTCTGGCTGGGTCAGATTCGCAAGTTTTCTTTTTTCCTTGATGAAAGTTTTCAGATCCATTGATATACCCTTTAGGGTACAAATGTAATGAAAATTAGGATAAATACCCCCTTTCGGGTATATTTTTACAAAATATTTAAAAAGTATACCCCAAAGGGTACGATTTAAAGGCAATGTATAGATTGTCATTTCGAAAAGAACGCCAGGATCAATATGGAAAAGCCGGATACATTGTCCACTCTCGGCCGAAGTAAACAGACAATACTATAATATTGACAGTTAATATGTTGTGATGGCTAGCCAAAATCGGCTGAATGTGGTTATTCAACCATTTTTTCCAGAAAAGAAGGTTGTTGGAAATTCCTACATCATTGGAAGACATTCAAAGTGCCCTGTATGCCATTCTGGGTTTGATTGTTTTCGGTGCTTTTGCCTTCAGTTTTGATTATTGGTTACAGGGGATCCTTCATAAAGCAACCAGTTATTCTTACCTGTTATTCGGAGTTTTGTCTGGAATAGCAAGCTATTTCATCATACGGAAGAATCCGGTGAGCATATGGTTTGTCCCCTTGATTTTTAACTGCGTGCTTATTTTTGGCCTTTTGATAGATACCGATCTGGCCATGTTAGGCGGAATTGTTCTCGGGATAACCGGGTCAGTTTTAGGATTTGTGAAAGGGAGGAAGGAGACATAAGCTTCATTTTGTTATTGCTCACTGGCATTGAGGACCTCCACAAGCTGTTACAAAGGTCATGCAATCCAGAAAGGACCCCCCCGCGACACTTCTCAATTCTGCATCAGTCAGTTCCAGGTCCTCCCCTGAACTTTGAACAGGAGGGCAGGGTAAAACAATGTAAATTTTCCCTGGTTCCTCTTCAAGAACCTTAATTTCAACGCTCTCAGGCGTATTAAACCCAAATTCATCATTCAAGGTTGTTGATGGATTTTCGATGAGTTGCTTCCTGAAAGTTTCATCTTTCATGGCTTTTTCTATGATCTTCTGTTCCAATTCCTGCCTGTTTTTCATGACGTCAAGGATTTAATGAATAATGATTTTAGACAAGGTGTGTTTATGTCAAATATACAAATAATCAAAAAAAGTTGGTGGGAAGTAGTGAAAAAATTTCAGGCAACACATTTGTTATGAATAAAGGGGTGTCTCAAATGATATATTGGTAATGATGGCCAAATACTGGCCAAATACAAAGAAAAACCCCCTGAATAGCATTGATATTCAAGGGTTTATTTGTAGATTTGTAGCCCCGGCAGGAATCGAACCTGCATTTAAAGTTTAGGAAACTTCCGTTCTATCCATTGAACTACGG
>JBAXVX010000052.1:0-14435 GCA_037128705.1 Bacteroidota bacterium
CACGCGTCACGTGTCACGTTTTTCTTTCGTCACGCGTCACGCGTCACGTGTCACGATTTTTTCGTCACCCTGTTACCCTGTTACCTTTAAAAAAAGCCCTCCCCACCGCCGCAAGGATCAACACTCCGGCCAGGTAGGAGAAGAACCGTGCCAGATAATCCCCATGTTCCACATAAAAGGTGATCTTGTCGTTGGCATTGAGGGTGCCTTTGATCACGGCAGGAACCCAGTAGGCAGTTGCCTGGTGGGCGTCGCCACGCTGGTCGATGAAGGCGGATATCCCGGTGTTGGCTGATCGGGCAATGCTGCGGCGGGTTTCGATCGCACGCAGGTGGGCAAAAGAATAATGCTGGCGATGGCCGGCCGTATTGCCCCACCATCCGTCGTTGGTGATGATAATCATGATCTGCGCCCCGTTCCGCACAAATTCTCCAAAGAATTCCCCGAAGATCGATTCGTAGCAGATGGCGGGACCCACCTTCACCGTGCCGACGGTCGTATATACCTTCCTGACCGAGTCCATGCCGAGGCTGCCCACCGTTCCGCCCAGGTCGATGGCAAATTTTTCAAGCCATTTAAATCCTTTGAAGGAGGGGAGGATTTCGACGCCGGGGGTAAGTTTTGATTTGTGATACAGTTGCAACGAATCCCTGCTGTTGAGCATGATGGCTGCATTGTAGGCATAATAGGCATTGTCGGTGTCGGTAAATTTCCTGGACCAGCGCTGACGGGGTTCTCCCGGGGCCAGCTGGTAGAAGGTGGAGCCGCCCACCAGCATATTCAGGTTGGGAAAGGGCGCGATGGCCTGTTTCAGCAGCCGGATGCTGGTAAAGGAGGTCAGGTCATTTTCCCACATGCTCTCCTGGATGGCCGATTCGGGCGCCACCAGGAAGTTGGTGGTGCTGTCGGTTTTCGGCAGGGCCAGCGCCATGATCCGGCCGATGACCTCAGCGGGCGGCAGGGAATACTGCTCCGAATAGGGATCGATGTTGGGCTGAACTACCACGAAGTTCACCGGAGATTTTTTTTCCTCGTAGTTGTTGTAGATGATGTAGGATGAGAGGATGGGGAGGGCGAGCCAGAGGAAGAAAACCGTGACGCGTGACGCGTGACAAGAATCGTGACGTGTGACGCGTGACGCGTGACGAAAAAATCGTAAATCGTAAATCGTAAATCGTAAATTCTTCATCAGCTGGTACCCCATAATATTTGCGACAAGTACCCACAGGGTTCCTCCGAAGGCTCCGGTGTATTCGTACCATTGCACCCATTTGTAATACGCAGCGAAGCCATTGCCGAGGTTGAGCCATGGCCAGTTGAGGTCCCAGTTGAGGTGGAGGTATTCGAAGGCGATCCAGTAGGATACGAGGGCGGCATATCCGGCCAGGGGGCTGTGCAGTTTTTTCCGGGTAAAGTGAAAGGCCTGGAACACGATGGACATGAAGAGGGAATTCAGCACGATGGCCATGGCGGCCCCGACCAGGGTGGAGTTGGCGATCCACCAGGTGGTGAGCACATTCCATAAAAAGAACCCGGGGTATGCGTAAAAAAGCAGGCTGAACTTGATAAATTTTTCAGGATGGCGGGCGATGTAATCCTCAACGAACAGCATGGGAACCAGTCCGACGAAAAGCAGGGCCGGGAATCCCCGTTCGGGCCAGGCCAGGGAGAGGATCACCCCGCTGAGGAGGCTTAACAGGATCAGGTGAAATTTGCGGAATTTCAAGGCAATCAAGGTTTATAGCATTACAAAAGTAAATAATTTGCAAAGATTTCAAGGCGATTTCTGTACTCACAAAAAATTCCAAATTTCACTTGAATCAACCAAGCCCTATTTTAGGCGGCTTGAATGGACAATTGATAGAATCGTCACAGTTGCTTCAGAAACTGAATAAATATATACAAAATGTTTAAATGGAGCACATCGCAAATTCCTCTTCTTAAATGGATTGTGATGACAAATTGTATATTTTTCAGGGTATGAACCAAGAGTAGATCCAAAATCATACAACTGATCACAGAATTTGATGGAGGTATCTGGATATCCTTTTGTAGCGATAAATAACATGATCGTCAGAATCTGCTCATGAGCAATGCTTGAATAGACTACTTGCTTGCTTTTTCCTGCCATTGTTTAAATCGCTGCTTGTTTATTTTCTTTGATTGTGGCTGCAAGTAGGTTTCTTCTTTTTCTGCAAGGATCATCAGTTCCTCAAGTTCTTTGTCAGACGCTTCCCTTCCAGACATGGAAAAATCAAGGGCATTCAATACACCAGAATTGACTTGAGGAATGACGGAAACAACAAATTTTAATTCCTCCATAATATGGAGAAACAAATCCTTATGTGATTCCTCATCAATAGTTACACTGAAGGTTACCATAGTTGAATTTCTTTATTACAAAAATACGAAAAATACAATTATCCCTGATTCTCGGGATACCTGACCACAACGATCTTGCGGACCTCGGTATGGAGGGTTTCGCGCATTTTGTCGATGTTATCCCTGTTGGTGGCAGAGATAAAGAGCGAAGGAAGATGCTCGCGGGCCATCCAGGTTTTTTCGAGCTCTTCGAGGGTCAGGTTTTCTTTGGTGGGCGGGGTGAGGTCGTCGGCCTCCTTCTCGATAAACCGGTAAGCATCGGTCTTGTTGAACACCATGATGGTGGGTTTGTCGGATGCCTTGATGTCGGCCAGGGTTTGCCGCACCACATTGATCTGCTCTTCAAAGGCCGGATGGCTGATGTCGGCGACATGAACCAGGATGTCGGCTTCGCGTACTTCGTCGAGGGTTGATTTGAAGGATTCGACCAGCGAGTGGGGCAGCTTGCGGATGAAGCCCACGGTGTCGGAGAGCAAAAAGGGCTGGGTTTCGATCACCACTTTGCGGACGGTGGTATCAAGGGTGGCAAAGAGTTTATTTTCGGCAAACAGGTCGGATTTGGCGAGCACATTCATGATGGTGGATTTGCCCACGTTGGTATAGCCCACAAGCGCCACGCGCACCATGTCGCGGCGGTGTTTGCGCTGGGTCATCATCTGCTTGTCAATGGCCTCCAGTTTATCCTTGAGCAGGGAGATGCGGTAACGGAGGATCCGGCGGTCGGTCTCAATTTCCTGTTCACCGGGGCCGCGAAGGCCGATTCCGCCCCGCTGCTTTTCGAGGTGCGTCCACATCCGCGTGAGCCGGGGAAGCAGGTATTCATTCTGCGCCAGTTCCACCTGGGTACGGGCATAGGAGGTAACGGCCCTCCGGGCGAAAATGTCGAGGATCAGGTTGTTGCGGTCGAGGATGCGGCATTGAAGCACCGACTCGATGTTCCGGATCTGGCTGGGCGAAAGCTCATCATCGAAAACCGCCAGGTCAACCGGATTTTCCTCCATCCAGGAACGGATTTCCTGTAATTTTCCGCTGCCGACATAGGTCTTTGAATCGGCGTGGGTGAGTTTCTGGATGAACCTTTTTACAGGGACTCCCCCCGCGGTTTCAACCAGGAACGCCAGTTCGTCGAGGTATTCGCTCGTTTGTTCCTGGCTTTGAGCCTGGGTAGCCAATCCAATCAGCAGGGCAGTCTCTTGTATCGGGGCGGTTTCAATCATTTGTCAGAAAAATATATTACTTTTACATGTCGGGGGGAAGTCATTGGCCAATAGCCATTAGGCATTAGCCATTGGCCATTGGGCATTAGGGTCAAATTACTTGTCACCTTGTTACGCTGTCACCTTTTTTTACAAAAGTAACCTTTCAATCATGAACGACCAAGATAAATCTCCTGAAACAGCCTCATCAAACATCAATTCACAGAATATATCAGGAAGGGTTTCGGGGTTGGATCCTCAGGAATTGTTTCTGAAACTCGAGCAAAAGGAGATCAACTACCAGGTTCTGTTCAACACGGCCCACGATGCCATATTTCTGATGAACAAACAGGAGTTCCTCGATTGCAATCCACGGGCCGCGGAGGTTTTCGGCTGTAAGCGGGAAGATATCATCGGCAAGTCACCCTTGGATTTTTCTCCATTGTTTCAGCCCGACGGAGTTGAATCGAAATTAAAGGCAAGTGAGAAAATTAACCGCGCCATGTCAGGGCACAGCCAGCTCTTTGAATGGAGACACATCAAAAAGGACGGAACTCCTTTCGACGCCGAGGTCAGCCTGAATGCGGTCCCCCTCGACGGGGTGCTTCACCTGCAGTCGATCGTCAGGAACATTTCCAAACGGAAGAAATCTGAAGAGCAACTGCTGAAATATACCATGGAGTTACAGGATCTGAACCATGCCAAAGATAAATTCTTCTCCATCATCAGTCATGACCTGAAGGGACCCTTCAACGCGATCCTTGGATTTTCCGATATTCTGGCGAATGAATGGGATGATTACACGGATGAACAGCGCCAGCAGTTTATCCAGAACATACATACTTCTGCAAAAAATACCTACCAGTTGCTTGAAAACCTGCTGGAATGGGGCATGACTCAAACCGGGACCCTCATCTTCAATCCGGTAGCCTTCGACCTGAGCCTGATCGTCAATGAGGTGGTGATCCTGATGCGTGATCAGGCTGAAAGCAAACAGATCAAACTTTTTACGGCCATCAATTTCAACACCATGGTGCGGGCTGATGAAAATATGGTCAGGACCATCATGCGGAACCTGGTCTCCAATGCCGTTAAATACTCACAACCCGGGGACCAGGTGAAGATCACCGGTCAAAAAATTGAAAAAACCCCCGATAGGCCAGGAATGGTGAAAGTTTGCGTTCATGATACGGGAGTTGGCATTGCACCTGAACTGGTTCCAAAGTTATTCAGGATCGAAGAAAAGGTGAGGTCGAACGGAACGGCGCAGGAGAAGGGAACCGGGCTAGGGCTCATCCTCTGCAAAGAACTCGTCGATAAAAACGGCGGAACCATCTTCGTGGAGAGTGAACCGGAAAAAGGAAGTACCTTTTGCTTTACGATACCGGTGGAGTAATAGGGAATTGGTCACTGCGGCTGTCGCTCGATTGGGAGAATAATAGTTACCGCATCGCAACTACGCCTGTCGCTCGATTTTATTTATGCAGATTTCCTGCAACTTACCACCGCTCCAGCCTGAGGTTGCTTATGCGGTAACTCATTATTCATTTATAAAACCCTGTTACCTTGTCACCTTGTTACCCTGTTACTTCATCACTCCATCACTCCATCACTTTTCACCCGGTCACCCGGTCACCCTGTCACCCTCTAAAAGGCCTTAAACCCAATGATCTCCCTGATCTCCCGTATGGTTTTGGAGGCTGAGGCACGGGCTTTTTCGGCGCCTAGGACGGCCACTTTTTTCAGATAGGCTTCGTCTGCAGCAAGGGCCATCATCTTTTCGCGGAAGGGGGTGGTGAAGAGGATGATGTCCTCGGCGAGTTGTTTTTTCATGTCGCCGTAACGGATCGTTCCTGATTGCCAGGTCTCCTCAAAATGTTTCAGGGTATCGGCTGAGGAGAAGTAGCTCATCAGGTCGAAGAGGTTCACAACACCCTGTGAACGGGGCTGGGTGGGGTCAGCCGGGCCCGAATCGGTAACGGCTTTCATCACCTTTTTGCGGATCACCTCCGGGGGGTCGGCCAGGAAAATGGAGCTGTTTTCATTGTCGGACTTCGACATTTTCAGACTCCCGTCGAGTCCGGGGATCTTCACCAGGTTTTCACCGAAATTGTAAGCTACGGGTTCGGGAAAAAAATCAACCTGGTAGAGCCGGTTGAAGCGGTTGGCAAAGGTGCGGGTCATCTCCAGGTGCTGCTCCTGGTCTTTCCCTACCGGCACCTTGTGCGCCCGGTGAATGATGATGTCGGCCGCCATCAGGGTAGGGTAGGTAAGCAGTCCGGCATTGACATTCTGCGGCTGGGTGCGGATCTTCTCCTTGAAGGAGGTACAGCGTTCCAGCTCGCCGATGTAGGCGTTCATATTGAGCAGCAGGTACAATTCGGCGGTTTCGGGAAGATCGCTCTGGATGTAGAGGGTCGCCTTCTCCGGATCAAGTCCGCAGGCCAAAAATTCGACCAGCACGGTCTTCACATGGCCATGCAGGTCGGCCGGCGTGGGATGCGTGGTGAGGGAGTGATAGTCGGCGATAAAGAAAAAACACTGGTTTTCCTCCTGCATTTTCACAAAACTCTTCAGCGCGCCAAAATAATTACCCAGATGCAGGTTCCCGGTGGGGCGGATGCCACTAACAACTATATCCATTTACGATTTACGATTTACGATTTACGATATACGATTTACGATTTACGATTTACGATTTACGATATACGATTTACGATATACGATATACGATTTACGATTTACGATTTACGATTTACGATTTACGATTTACGATTTACGATATACGATATACGATATACGATATACGATTTACGATATACGATTTTTTCGTCACGCGTCACGTGTCACGCTTTTTCCGTCACCTGTCACGTGTCACGCTTTTTCCGTCACGCGTCACTTGTCACGCTTTTTCCGTTACGTGTTACATTTTTATCTCATCCCCATTCTTATTCAGAATATGGTATTCGAGAAAGTGCGAGGCGTTCTGGGGTTTCATCTTAATCCATTGCCCGAGTTTGCGCCACCATTTCCATTTGAAGTTGAACCATCCATGGGTGAGGAAGGCATAAACGTAGGGATGAACGACGAGGGTCAGGTTCTTTTCATTCTGTTCGCGGATGAGGTAGCCGAGGTTGTTTTCGATGTCGTCGGTGAGCAGGATGGTTGGCCTGATCTTGCCGGTTCCGTCGCAGGCCGGACATTTTTCAAGGATCTGGACATTCATCTCCGGGCGCACGCGCTGGCGGGTGATCTGCACAAGTCCGAATTTGCTCGGGGGAAGAATGGAATGTTTGGCACGGTCGCGCTTCATCTCATCGCGCAGTTTTTCAAACAGTTTCCTTCGGTTCAGCCCCTGCATCATGTCGATGAAATCGATGACGATGATGCCGCCCATGTCGCGCAGACGCAACTGGCGGGCCACCTCGGTGGCAGCCTCCAGGTTCACCTCCATCGCGTTGGTCTCCTGGTTCTGCTCCTGGTTTACCCGGTGCCCGCTGTTGATGTCGATGACATGCAGCGCCTCGGTATGTTCAATCACCAGGTAGGTCCCGCTTTTGATGGTGACCATCTTGCCAAATGAATTCTTGATCTGCTTGTCGATGCCGTACTGGTCGAAGATGGGAACCTTGCCCGTATGCAGTTTGACGATGCTGACCTTATCGGGAACAATGCGCTGGATATAGGCTCGGATCTCATCGTAAATCAGGGGATCGTTTACCACGATGTTGTTGAACGATTCGTTGAGCGCATCGCGCAGGATGGCCGAGGTGCGGTCGATCTCGCCGATGATCTTCATCGGTGGTTTGGCCGTGGCCAGCTTCTGGGTGATGATCTCCCACCGTTTATAGAGGCTGCGCAGATCGGCGTCGAGGTCGGCCACCAGCTTGTTTTCAGCCACAGTGCGGATGATGATCCCGCAATTCCTGGGTTTGATGCTGGTGATGAGCCGCTTAAGCCGGTTGCGCTCTTCGGCGCTCTTAATTTTCTGGGAGACGGATATTTTATCGGAGAAGGGGATCAGGACCAGGTAACGGCCGGCAAAGGCGATTTCGGAGGTCACCCGGGGCCCTTTGGTTGAAATGGGCTCCTTGGCGATCTGGATCACGATGTTCATGTTGGGCTTGAGCACCTGGGCGATCTTCCCCGATTTCTGAATGTCCTCTTCGAGGCTGAAATCGCCGATGGACAGGGCGGCGCCATTGCCAGTCTGTCCGGCCTTGATGTATTTCAGCAGGGAGAGGATCTGGGGGCCCAGGTCGAGGTAATGCAAAAATGCATCCTTCTCATACCCAACATCCACGAAGGCAGCATTCAACCCGGGCATGATCTTTTTGATCTTGCCCAAATAGATGTCACCAACGGAATATTCGTTGTTGGCTTTTTCCTTGTTTAACTCTACAAGAAGCTTGTCTTCAAGTAAGGCAATTTCAACCTCGGTGGAAGTTGAGTTGATAATTAATTCCTTATTCACAGTTTTCCATAATTTACATAAAAGGTCCTGGCAATAGGCCAGCGACCATGGATGACTGAAGGAATTGCAGCAGCAGGAAGGCTATTTCTTCTTATGTCTGTTCTTGCGCAAGCGTTTTTTCCGCTTGTGCGTTGCCATCTTATGTCTCTTTCTTTTCTTTCCGCTTGGCATAATAAACCAGATTTAAGAAGTTATTACTTCACTTTAACGTGTGATTTCACTTTATTTACAAATGTCTTTGCCGGCTTGAAAGAAGGAATGTTGTGGGCGGGAATGATAAGGGTTGTGTTCCTTGAAATGTTTCTTCCTGTCTTTTCAGCTCTTTTTTTGATAATAAAACTACCGAAACCCCTGAGGTAAACGTTTTGGCCAGTGGTCATGGAATTCTTGATGGAATCCATGAAAGCTTCAACGGTGGCCTGAACGGCAACTTTCTCAATGCCAGTCTTATTAGCAATTTCTGCTACAATTTCTGCTTTTGTCATGTTTGATTGTTGTTAATTGGGTATATATTCTTGTTACTGAATGCTTTTAAATGCTGGAAAACGGGCTGCAAATATAAGATTATTTTGAGAAACAATGCATAGAAGGAAAATTATTTACGATTTACGATTTACGATTTACGATTTTTTCCATCACTTCATCACTTCATTACTTCATTACTTCTCACCTTGTTACCTTGTCACCTTTCAGTATCTTTGCTTATGAATTTTTCCCACCAACTGCTTTCCTGGTACCAGAAAAACCAACGGGATCTTCCCTGGCGGAGGACCCGCGATCCCTATCTTGTCTGGCTTTCGGAGATCATCCTGCAGCAGACCCGGATTGACCAGGGATTGCCCTATTATGAGAAATTTGTGGCTGCCTATCCCACCGTTCAGGATTTGGCCAGGGCCGGAGAACAGGAGATATTGAAACTCTGGCAGGGGCTTGGTTACTATTCCCGTGCGCGCAACATGCATGAAGCCTCAAGGATGATCGTGCGTGATTTTGACGGAAAATTTCCAGTCACCTACGAAGGGATCCGCAGCTTAAAAGGGGTGGGGGACTATACGGCTGCTGCCATTGGTTCCATCGTATTTGATCTGCCCTACCCGGTGGTCGACGGAAATGTCATCCGGTTTTTCTCGCGGTATTTCGGGATTACCGGATCAGCCGCCCTGGCATCCACAAAAAAACAGATCCTGGAGATCGCCACAGAAAAGATCGATCACCGCCATCCCGGCGATTTTAACCAGGCCATCATGGAGTTTGGAGCCACCTTCTGCGTTCCGGCGAATCCGTCCTGCGCCACCTGCATTTTCAGATCAACCTGTTTCGCCCTGAAACAAGGGATGGTGGCTGAATTGCCGGCCCGGAGCCTGAAAGCCGCGATCCGCAACCGCTATCTTCATTACCTGGTGATCACCTGCACCATCGGGGGCGAAGATTTTATCGGCCTGAACAAGCGCACTGGAAAGGACATCTGGAAAAACCTGTTTGATTTCCCGCAGATTGAGCATCCGGAAGGGATTAAACAGGATCATCCGCTGAATGCCCGGGAACTCGGTATCCTTCTCGGGGATAATCAACACGGCCTGGCAACTGCGCAGTTCCAGGGGGTTTCACCAAAGTACAACCACCTGCTTACCCATCAGCGCCTCCATGCCTGGTTTTACCGGTTTCATTCGGAAAAAAAGGTCGAATTTCCCTGTCTCCTGGTCGCAGTGAACAAATTGAATGAATACCCTGTTCCGCGGATGATTGAAAAATATATCCATGATCAGGTCATTTAATCGCAGGAAGTCATTATTTTTGTAAGGATGACCAAACGCTGCCTGCTGGCAATCCTATTCTGGTGCTTTTTATTCCCGACCGCCTACTGTGATAAGAGCCCGCCGACCTATGTCCCCACACCTGCCGAAATAACAGCCGAGTATAACCTGAAAAGGGCCGATACAGCCTATCTTGCTGCCAAATACAACCTGGCGCTGGAATATACATCCCGGGCCCTGGATGGGTTCAGGTCAAGTGGAAATTCCAAAAGAGAGCTCTATTGCCTTACCCGGCTCGGCGACATTTGCCGGGCTGCCGAGATCAGGCAAAAAAGCTACGCATTCCTGTTTGAAGCCATCCGTTTAGCCATAAAAACCGCTGATCCGGAGGGCCTGGCCCTTGCATACAATAATTATGCTGCCGACTGGTATGAGGCTGGCATTCAATCGCTCGACTCGGTGACAAAATATGCCGGTCTTTCGATGGAGATCGCCCTGCCGCGAAACATGCAGAAGATCATCTACAGTAACCTCAATATTTTGGGGATGGTCGAGTTTAGCCGCGAGGACTACCCCAACGCTTTGAAATTCCTCGAACAGGCCTATCCCATTATGATGAAGGTGAACCCCGAAGATGAGCCCCTGCTCCTGGTGAACATGGCGCGGGTGAATTTCAGGCTCGGAAACACAGCCCAGGCTGAAAAGCTCGGACTAAAGGCCTACACGATGGCAAAAAGCAGGCATACGATGCAATACATCATCATTTCGGCCCAGTTCCTCGACCGGTTTTACAATAAAACCAATCGCCCACAGCTTGCGTACAAATATCTGAAAGAGGGCTATGACAGCCTGATCGAGTTTCGCGTTCAAACCTTCGACCTCATGATGGATGAAATGAAGGGTAAACTAAGGGCGGCGGAGACGGAAAAGGAGAACGGGAGTCTGAAAATAAGACAGGAATACCTTCAGCAGAAGATGAATCTGCGTTTATGGCTTATCATCCTTTCCGGCATTCTTTTCATTGCGGCGCTTCTTTTTATCATCACCCTGATCTCCCAGATGCGAAGGCTTAAGAGGGTGAACCTGGAATTACAGTCACTGAACAGGGAGGTTATCCACCAAAGGGACCGCCTTGAGAAGACCACCACTGAGTTGGGAACAAGCAATGCAACCCTCGAAAAATTCATCTACATCATTGCCCATGATTTAAAAAATCCGATTGCCACCATCATGGGGTTCACCAAACTCATGCTCAAAGAACAAAGCACGTTGACACGGGATGAGAGCAGCAAGATGGTTGAATACACCAACAAAGCAGCGGGCGGTGCCTCCATGTTGCTTGATCAGCTTCTGGAATGGGCGCGGGTGCATACCGGGAGCATCCAGGCTGATCCGAAGAAGATTCCCCTTCTTGAAATCTACCTTGAAGCAGTTTCGGTTGTATATCCGTCGGCCGTATTGAAACAGCTGGTGATCCAGTTCGATATTCCGGAAACCATCACGGTGCTGGCCGACCGGAATATGGTGCTGACTGTGTTCAGGAACCTGATCACCAATGCGGTGAAGTTCACCCCGAACGGAGGCTGGATTAGGATCCATGCAAGCAAGGCAGAAAATTCAAAAAGCTTTGTGAAAATTCTGATTGCCGATTCCGGGATTGGGATACCGGGAGACCAGATCGATCAGATTTTCAAAATCGACCATCAATACAATCGAAAAGGAACTGCGGGTGAAACCGGGACGGGACTCGGGTTGCTTTTGTGCAAGGAGTATGTAGAGAAAAACAACGGAACCATCAGGATAGACAGTGAACCGGGCCAGGGAACCACCGTTACAATCGTCCTTCCGGAAGGATAAGAGGAGGATTAGAAGATTTTAGTTATCTTTGCAGTCAAATTATGTATTCACCAATGGACGATTTACCTGCGCGAAGTATTTTGATCAATCCACCCCTGTACCTGTAGGGTTTCATCCTGACCAAATTCATGATGTCGCCCCTCTTTGCAGAGGTTAATAAAAGAAGGAGGCGAACATGACATCTCAAATTACCTTCCATTTAAGCCAGATCCTGGGCAAAAATTACCTTTCCGATGATGGTTTAACCATTGGAAAAATCAAGGACTTCCTCATTGACCAGGCCATCGTTCCCGGGAAGGAATCTGAGCCGGTGCGCCCAAAGGTGGTGGCCATCAAGGTTAAAAAGGGAAACGACATCCGGGTGCTCGATTTCTCCTCCTTTGAGATCAAGAAGTTCAAGCGAAAGCTGAGGGTCACCTGCCTCGAGGTGCATGACATCTCTCCCACGGCCTTTACAAACAGTTTATGGCTGGCCGAAAATATCCTTGATAAACAGATTGTCGACATCAACGGCCGGAAACTGGTCCGGGTGAATGATGTAAGGCTGGTGATGATCCCCGCCGGCACCTATGCCATCGCCGTTGACGTGGGCATGGAGGGGCTGCTGCGCCGGATCGGGATCGACAAGCCCATCCAGACTGTTCTTGATCCGTTCAAAGCCAGCATTCCGGGGAAATTCATACTCTGGGATGACATTGCCGCCGTCGATTTTTCCAATGCCAACATCAAGCTGTCGAAATCAATTTCAAGGCTGAATACCCTGCACCCTTCTGACCTGGCCGACATCATCGAAGAGCTTGACAAAACATCCCGGATGTATATTTTCGCCTCTCTTGACGAAGAACAGGCGGCCGATGTGCTCGAAGAACTTGAACCGCATGCCCAGATCCATATCGTGGAGAGCCTGCCGGTGGAAAAGGTGGCGGATGTGCTTGAGAAGATGCCGGCCGATGAGGTGGCCGACCTGCTGGATGCTCTCACCGACGACAAGGCTGAAAAGCTGCTCGAGGAGATGGAAAAGGAATCATCGGAGGAGGTCAGGGAACTGCTTGAATATCACGACAAATATGTGGGTTCGCTCATGTCGACCGATTATTACAGCTTCCATGAAAATTTCACCGTAGCCGAAACGCTGGATGAACTCCGGCGTCAGCAACCCGAGCCGGCCCACATCTACTCCATCATCGTGGTGGACCAGCATGAACGCTTTTTATCAGCCATCTCACTGGGAGAACTGGTGATTGCAGATCCTCCGCTGAAGCTGAAAGAGATCATGAAGAAAAACCCGATCTCGGTTTTTGACCACGACAAGGTGGACTCCCTGGCCGAGCTGGTCTCCAAATACAACCTGCTTTCGGTCCCCGTGATCAACCATAACTTCATGATGGAGGGCGTGGTGGTGGTTGAGGATATCGTGGACGACCTGTTAAGCCGCCGAAAAACCAAATAACCGGGATCTGCATCCATGGCCATCCACCATCGCCGGAAATCGATCATGCGAAATTTGGCCATATTCATGGCCATTCTCGGGCCCGGCATCATCACCGGCAGTGTGGATAATGATGCCGGCGGGATCACAACCTATTCCGTAGCCGGGGCCCTGTACGGGTACAAGCTGATATGGACGCTCATCCCCTCATTTTTTGTATTGGTCATCATCCAGGAGATGAATGCCCGTATGGGCATTGTAACCGGCAAGGGGCTGGCCGACCTGATCAGGGAGCAGGCGGGGGTGAAGATCACATTTTTTATTTTTATCGGGTTGCTGCTGGCCGACCTGGGGAACACCACCACCGAGTTTGCCGGGGTGGCCGGAAGCCTGGAGGTCTTCCACGTCAGCAAGTATATCTCCGTCCCCCTGGTTGCCATCCTTATCTGGATCCTGGTGGTGAAGGGCAACTACAAAATTGCCGAGCGCATCTTCATCCTGTTCAGCGTCTCGCTTTTGATGTATGTTGTATCGGCCCTCATGGGAAATCCCGACTGGCATGAGATCGGACAATCCATCATCCGGCCCCGGGCTGAATTCAACCAGCGTTCGGTTTCGATGATCATCGGGATCATCGGGACGACGATCGCCCCGTGGATGCAGTTCTACATGCAATCGACGGTGATTGAAAAGGGGCTGAAGATCTCGCAGTACAGGTATATCCTGATCGACATCGTGATTGGCTGTGTGGCCACGGTGGTGGTGGCTTTCTTCATCATGGTGTCGTGTGCCTCTACCTTGCATGTGAAGGGAATCTCCATTCATGAAGCCAAGGATGCGGCCCTGGCGCTTGAACCCCTTGCCGGGGCGCTCTCCTCGCATGTATTCGCCTTCGGACTTTTTATAGCCTCCATCTTTTCGGCCACCATTCTTCCCCTCGCCACCGCCTTCTATGTGTGTGAAGCCTTTGGCTTCGAAGCCGGAATAGATAAAAAATGGAAGGAGGCGCCCGAGTTTTATTTTCTGTACACCGCCATCATTGTCCTGGGCGCGCTGATCATCCTGATCCCCCATGCTCCGCTCATCGCCATCTCCCTCTGGTCGCAGGTCATCAACGGAATGCTCCTTCCCGTGGTCCTGATCTGCATGATCCTGCTGGTCAACAATAAAAAGATCATGGGTGAACATGTAAACAAACCCATTCAGAATATCATCGGGTGGGGGAGTGTGGGGATCCTGGTTCTGCTTTCGGCGTCGCTGCTGATTATGCCCCTTTTTAGGTGAAAATCGTGACAGAAAATCGTGACAGGTGACGCGTGACGCGTGACAGAAAATCGTGACAG
>JBAXVX010000053.1:0-14172 GCA_037128705.1 Bacteroidota bacterium
AATCAATTGTTTATATCTGTCGCAATTTTTACTGTTTTAACCCTTGATTCACATATATATCAAGGGAAGAGAATTTTTTCACGATCCTGAGTTTTTTGAAACTTCCGTCGCGCAGTTTGATCACGAACAGGGAATCGCCTGTAAGGTCATGTGTAACATCGTTGTAAATTCCCCAGCCATAGTCAGGATGCCCTTTGGCATTGCGGGAGAATGCCCCGTTTTCCCAATCGGTTGGATCATTATACATTGGTTGCCAGCTGGATAGTCCTGCTGTATCCACCGAGGCCCATCCTGCAGTATCTGCTTTCGGATAGGTATAAAGCACCACCCCGGCTCCGTCGTTGGTTAAAATAGATGAACTCCTTTTACTTGTTCTGAATGAAATATCCCAGGTTGCGCGCGGGCTTGTCTGAATAATACCGTTTTCCATGCTGTAATAAACCTCATTGGCATAACCTGCCGACATCACAACTGAGTCTGATTTCATGGTCCCCTGTCCTTTTGCGGAAAAGCCGAAAACAAAGAGGATGAGCATGAACAAGCTGGCTGACAAAAATGGGAACATCTTTTTCATAACGATAATTTTACTGGATTATATACTAGAGAATTGATGACAGATGAACTGAAGAATAAAGGATTTATGGCTTTGGAAATTGGAAATCGCGAAGGACGTTCCAGGGATCCGGGTCAGGAGCCGGCTGGTGGAATGATAACCTGTTAATGATTTATCAATGAATTATTGAAAACAGCGCTTCAGAATCTAAAATTCATGCGCGTGCATTTCACAATTTCACCAGCTGATTTTCAGGAAAGTGGAGGACCACGAAGGCCACTGGGGGAAACCCGGACTGAAACCGGCTTTTCATTCAGGAGTTTAAAAGAAATTACACACTCAGGTCCGGTTGTTATATTCAGGATTTCTACCGGAAAATCTAAATCATCACCCTGATAATCATAGTGAGTGTGTTGGTTGTCGCGGGTAAGTTTAGAGAAGGATAGCGTTTTGGAATATTTTTCGATATCCCTTTTGTAACCAACAAAATTGGGGATCAAAGGTTTTCCCCATATCTTATATTGATGAAAATTGATCAGTGATCCAAGGCAGATGATGGCGACAGCCATTGCCTGAAAGCAGAGAAAAAAAATGATATTGTTTCTTTGGCGGCGGATCATGTGATGCTAAACTTTTAACAGTTGGCAAAATTACAAAAAAATCTGATGTGCAGAATTTATCTGATATTTTTTTGCCTTACTTATCAACAAACAATCTTGATCACCAAAAAAGTTAAACCTGACCAAAGTACAAATTCATCAGGCAAAGCCCATGGCATTTGACAACCTTTTAGCCCAGGTATGACTTTAGAAGCTTGCTTCGTGATGAGTGTTTCAGTCTCCGCAGTGCCTTTTCTTTTATCTGTCGTACGCGTTCACGGGTCAGATCAAAAACAGAACCGATCTCGTCGAGGGTATAACTGTGAGGGACTCCGATTCCATAGAAGAGGTTGATAATCTCCCGCTCCTTCTCGGCCAGCGTTGACAAGGAACGCTGTACCTCTTTGGCCAGGGATTCCCTGATCAGATTTTCATCTGTTCCCGGTGCATCTTCGCTGACAAACACATCAACCATTTTGGTCTCCTCATCCTGATCAATGGGAGCATCCATTGAAACGATCCGGCTCGATATCCGCATGGTTTCAGCTACCTTGGACTCAGGGATTTCCATTTCAATCGCCAGTTCCCCGGCAGAGGGAGGCCGCTCAAACCGTTGTTCCAGCTTAATGGTGGCTTTCGACAGTTTGCTCAGCGACCCGACCTGGTTCAGCGGAAGCCGAACGATGCGCGATTGCTCTGCAAGAGCCTGCAGTATTGATTGACGAATCCACCACACCGCATAAGAGATGAACTTGAAGCCCCTGGTCTCATCAAAACGTCGTGCGGCTTTTATCAGTCCCACATTTCCTTCATTGATGAGGTCAGAAAGACCAAGTCCCTGGTTCTGATACTGCTTTGCAACGGAAACCACGAAACGAAGGTTCGCCTTGCAAAGTTTTTCGAGTGCCGCCTGGTCACCCAGTTTGATTCGTTGGGCCAGAAGGACCTCCTCATCGGAGGTGATCAGCTCTTCCTTGCCGATATCGACAAGATATCGGTCGAGAGAAGCAGTTTCTCGATTTGTTATTGATTTTGATATTTTTAGTTGTCTCATAATCCGATTCCATAATATGCCCGCAAACCATTCGGGTAAACTCCTTCAATCAATACCCCTCCCTGGCGGTTTGCAAGCGATTCTCTTAAATCCTGTAAGGTCCGCAAGGGTTTGCGATCGACCGAAAGGATGATAAATCCGGGACTGATTCCGGCACTTTTCAACTTTCCATTCCCCAACGAAACGATTTTAAAGCCATGATCAAGGCTGTATTTTGAAAGTTCCCCAGGCGTTAGTAGCTGGAAAGTTGCACCCTGCAGAATGATCTTTTCTTCATTTTGGATACTGGCCGTCTGGGCCTCCTCATTCTGCATGGTCAAAGCCATCTCATATTCTTTTCCCGACCGGTTGATGATTAACCTCACCTTGTCCCCCGGGTTCTTCTGACCTATTAACTCCATCAGCTCAGCCTTTCCGTTCACAGGCATATCGTCAATCCTGATAATGACATCACCTGCCTTCACGCCTGCATTGGCTGCCGGACCTCCCGCTACAACATCATCAATATAGATTCCCCTGAGGTCGGTAAAGCCCTTTTCTTTGGCAAACTGATCATCAATTTCACGATAGTAGACCCCAAGATAGGCGCGCTGTATCTTCCCGTATTTCATCAGGTCACCGGTAACCTTCTTTACAATATTAACGGGAATCGCAAAAGAATAACCGGTATAATAGCCATTCCCGGAGGCAATGGCTGCATTGATCCCGATGAGCTCACCCCGTGTGTTCACAAGCGCACCGCCACTATTCCCCGAATTGACTGCGGCATCGGTCTGAATAAAGGATTCGATAGCCCCCTGGGATCCGAGGATATTGATGTTCCGTGCTTTGGCGCTAACGATCCCCGCAGTCACCGTAGAGGTCAGGTTGAATGGATTCCCTACCGCCAGAACCCATTCGCCGATTTTAACATCGTCTGAATTCCCGTAGCTGAGAAACGGAAGTGCCTGCTCATCGATTTTAATCAATGCAAGGTCAGAGCTGGGATCAGTTCCTACAATCTTTCCCTGGTAGACACGCTTATCATTCAGGGTAACCACAATATTGGTCGCCTCCTGAACAACATGATTGTTTGTAACAATATATCCGTCGGGCGAAACAATCACTCCTGATCCCATTGCAGTATAGGGTGATATGTACTCCCTGGGCTGCTGCGGACCTCCAAAATTGAATAAACCGAAAAAGTCATCATAAACCATGCTCTTTTTCTGGAATTCTGATTTTATATGAACCACCGCATGAACGGATGCCGCCGCGGCCGCTTCAAAATCAGGTTGATTAAAGGCGGCACTCGGATTATAATTTACCTGCCTGATCGGAATTCCTTCAGGGCGTGAATTACTGTATATCTGTCTCTTTTCAAAAGCCTTGTATAATCCAAGAGAAACAGCTCCTCCAATCATTGCGATCAAAAAAATTCCTGCTATTCTTTTCATATCCCTATTTGTTCAATCGTTTGACCAAAATTAACTGACACTTCTTTTTACTCATTCAATTTTAATGCGATTAAAACGATGCAGGATGCCTGATATTTTCTCCCTCCCTGTTAAAATCTGTTAATCTCCTGTTAAAAATTAGTTAAAAAACTGAAGGTTTAGGTTCACCTTTTGGCCTCTTTCATGATTAATAGACAAAAAAATCTCAGAAAGGTTGCATCTAAAAAGTAATATTATGAATATCCTGCTCAATTTCATTGTTTTAACGTTTGGTTTCCAGGGCTTCTTATCAGAAGAAATGGTCGCCATAAAAGGTGTAAAATGCAGCGAAAATCATGTCAGTTTAGATTCGTTAAAAATAAAAAGTCAAAATGTCAGTGTCGTTTTCTGGAATGTGGAGAACTTATATGACCCCTATGATGACACGACGAAGCTGGACGATGAATTCACATCCTCCGGTGCAAAACGCTGGACATGGTCAAAGTTCAATCTCAAGTTAAATCATGTGGCCAAAACACTGCTGGCCATCGGCCAATGGGATGCTCCGGCCCTGGTCGGGCTGTGTGAGGTCGAAAACAGGTATGTTCTCAACAAGCTCATTTATGAAACACCCCTGAAACCCTGGAGATATAAATTCATTCATCATGAATCACCCGATCTTCGCGGTGTGGATGTGGCCTTGATGTACCGGCCTGCATTGTTTCAGTTGCTGAACAGCCGGAGCATCAGCATCCGGTTTCCTTTCGACACCCTGGCGCAGACCAGGGAGATCCTGATGGTGGGAGGTGTTCTGTTTGGGCACGACACAATCACCCTCTTTGTGAACCACTGGCCATCACGGCGCGGCGGATACCTGGTGTCGCAGCCCCGAAGGAACTGGGTAGCGTCGGTACTGAAAGGGCTGGCCGATTCAGTGCTTCGTCTCCATCCTGGTTCAAACATCCTCATGATGGGTGATTTCAATGATGAACCGGAAAATGAGAGCCTGAAAAACATCCTGAAGGCCAGCACGCACATGACCTCCATTCATCCTGACACCCTCTACAATCTGATGGGTATCCGAAATAAAACCAGGATGGAGGGAACCCTGAAATACCGGGATCAGTGGAGCACCTTCGACCAGTTTGTAGTGACGGGAGCCCTTTTAAACGGTGCATCAGGACTTCATGCCGGGACCCGGAACGTCAGTATATTCAGATCAAACTACCTGCTTGAGGAGGACAATGCCTATTTTGGAGAAAAGTTAAACAGGACCTATTCGGGGCCCCGCTACCACGGCGGATTCAGCGATCATCTGCCAATACGCCTGAGAATAGATGAAAAAACAGGTCACCCTGCAGATTAAACAGGAAACCAGGGTCTACGCATGAGGCTGCCAAGGATTTCCTATTCCCAGACACCGGAAATTCTGGTATTGCAAAACTTGCAGGCCCCCAGTTTGAGGTTATTGGCCACGATTGTAAAACCACGCCGTTCAATCACGATCTTCTTACATTCAGGACAATAGGTGTTTTCGGCGGGGGTGCCCGGGACGTTCCCGATATAAACGTATAGGATCCCTGTTTTCAAGGCAATTTCACGTGCTTTTTCGAGCGTGGGCAAAGGAGTATAGGGCAGGCTGGTCAGTTTATACAATGGGTGAAACCTGCTGAAATGAAGGGGCGAATCGGAAAAACCATTTTTCACAAGCCATTCGCACATCTCCCTGATCATATTCAGGTCATCCGTCCAGCCAGGAACCACGAGGTTGGTAATCTCCAGCCAAACGCCGGCAGCTTTTAATATCTTCAGGGTATTCAAAATAGGTTGAAGACTGCCCCCATTGAGTTTCGCATATATTTCCTCACTGAATGATTTCAGGTTGATGTTGGCGGCATCCAGGTATTTACTCAGATCGAGCAATGGCTTTTCATTGATATACCCGTTGGAAATAAGCAGGTTCTTTATGCCCCGCGCTTTTGCCAGCCGGGCTGTATCGTAGGTATACTCGTAAAATGCGATGGGCTCCGAATAGGTGTAGGCAATTGATTTGCATCCCTTCGCAATGGCTTCTTCCACAACTTTAGCAGGAAAAAGTTCAATGTTGCTGGTATCCTTCGGGCTTTGCTGTGAAATTTCCCAGTTCTGGCAATTCAGGCAGGCCAGGTTACAGCCTGCTGTGGCGATGGAAAAGCTTGGTGTCGCGGGCAGAAAATGAAACAGCGGTTTTTTCTCTATGGGATCAATGTGAACAGAGCAGGGATTGCCGTAAGCAATCGTATAGAGCTTGTCATCCTTGACTATGTGTGTCCTGCAGATGCTGTCGAAACCCTCCTTGAGTATGCAGTTGTTCGGACATATCTGACATTTCACTCCTTTTGGGGTGACCACGGCATAGGGTGATTCTTTGCTGAATTTCCCGGGCCCGATCATCGGGGGGACATTGAGATGTTCCATGTTCGTGAATTTATTCGCCAGGATATCAATCGGATTCAACCCCGCCAAAGCTCCGCCGATCCCGGCAAGGCTGTACTTAAAAAATCGTCGTTTTGAATTCTCTTTCTCCATTTCGCGGAATGAACATTAACAACCTATTGACTTAGTCATCACAAAGATATGGATTTTCGGGGCAGAAGGAAAGGGATCATCGCACTGAATAGATTCAGAAACGCCAAAAAAACTCCGGTCCAAAGAATACCAAGATAAGGGAATAAAATCATCGTGACAACGAAGGCCCCGATTCCTGAACCAAACAGGTCGGCTGAATAGTTGCGGGAGGCTGTGATACAAGGGGAGGTTTTCACCAACGCTGCAACCAGCCTGTATTCCAGACCAACCATAAAAGCAGCAAAAAAGGCGAATGCAAAAAGTATCCCCTGAACGATGATTGCATTGATTTCACGCGCTCCCAACCATAACAAAAGGATGGACAGCACAATGGAACAGGCAGCCAGGCCAGCCTGGAGGAAGAATAATGAACCGGATGGCCTTGTTTGCAATATTTTTATTTTAACCCCGGCACCCAGTGCCAAACCACCCATAAAAACCATGATGATCAATCCGATCACCTGAAAAACAAATCCATACAGGACCTGCAGTCCGAAGATGAGGATAATTTCGGATGAGGCCAGTGTAAAACCACCGGTGAAAAGACTGAGACTCCTTGCATTCAGCGTTGCCAGCGCCAGTAGCAGGAGGAGACTTCCTATGCCGAGGATAACCATCGGATGGACAGAAAAATAGCCCAGCCACCATAAATTCTGGTACAAGGTGGCCACAGGATGAAAATCGCGGTTGATGAACCTTTTGGAAGTATGGTCCGGGGAAGCCAGAACCCTGCCAACACGGGGCGGTAAGGGGTGGGTGGATTCTGCCATGGTGTTAACAATCCTGGCCGTTACATAGGATGACCGTTCGCGAAGCTGGCTGGCATCCAGGTAATATTGATTGACGTACACGGTCGGAATTCCCCGTTCGCGGACCAATGCCGGAATATCGATGTTCAAAGGCGAACCGGATGCCAGAAAATAGTTCCGTTCAAGGGGAACCACCATCACATCATCAAAGATTTGATTTAAGGTATGATAAAGTACTGCGTTCAGTTGCGATGCCTCCTTCCCGACATAGTCACTGCCGGTTGGCAGGCTGTATGACACGACACCGCCGGGTTTTAATATCCTGTCAATATCGACCAGAAAATCCAGGGTATAATACCGGTTAAGCTGCAGTGTGGAAGGTGCGGGCAGATTTACAAGAACCACATCGTACATTTGTGTTGTTGAACGGATAAATTTCCGCGCATCCATTTCATGCACCCTGACTGAAGGATATCTTAGCTGTCCTGTAAATTTTGAGGCTATCCTGATCAGCGAGGGGTTCATTTCTACATAATCAACGCGTTCGGGTTTGTATTTCATAATTTCATCAAGCGTTCCCGAATATCCGCCCGATATCAGCAGCACATGACCGGGCTTTTCCCGCTGAACCATGGCCGGGTGAACATTTTCCTCATTGCCGATCTCATTTCCGGAGGAGAACAGAAGCAACCCGTTTTCATAAAAATTCAACTGGGTTTGATTTTTTGTCACCACAACCTGGCCATAGGGCGTTCCCATATTCGAGATGACCTGCTGTCCATTGAACAGGTTTCTTTCAGAAAAGGCAGGAAGATCAAGATAAAGCAACGCTCCAAGCAGGAATAATGAGGATACGGTCACAAGGTAAAAATGATTCCTTCGAATCATCATGTATGCAAAAAACAACAGTGCGATAAAATAGGCGGCTGATAACAGGAGGAGGCTCAGATACGAATCGAACACCCATAGAAAAACAAGATTTACCAGGGCACCTGATGCCATACTTCCTGCCGACTCCCACGCATAGGCTCCGGCCAGCGCATTTCCGGGCGATATTGCGCTCAGGAATGAAAAAAGAAATCCATTCAGCAGGCAGAAAGGCAGTTGTACTGCAGTCGCCATCAGGATGACCATCCACAGGCCTGCCATACTTCCTGTGGGAATCATCAGGACTTTGAGCCAGCCGAGGCCAATGATCAGCAAGGATGGAAGAATTCCGTTCAGCAGCAGGAGTACTGCGGCGAACACAACGTTCCTGCCGGGATCCCTGATGAAACGGGCCAGGTAAGCGCCGGCACCTGTAAGCATCAGCCACAATGAAAAGACAATGCCGAAAACCAGCTCATTGCCATTGAAAACGATGAGAAACTCCCTCAAAAGGTAAATCTGGGCCCCGATAGATAAAAAACCCAGGCCAAACAGCATTAACCTGATTGCATTTTTTGCCTGCATGTTGTACCTTTACCATGAAATCAGGTCAAAGTTAATGAAACAATGCGCATCATTCTCAAGAGTCTAATCCTTATGGGACTAATTATGAACTTCGGCCAGGGATGTTCAGGCCAGGACAACCCCGGTCATGCGGACCGTAAACCAGCAGCCGCAGGTCGCTTCTACCCGGGAACCGCCGCGGAACTCAGATCGACGCTTGCTGATCTTTTTTCCAGGGCAAAACCGCGGGTTGTGAACCATGTTATCGGAATCGTATGCCCGCATGCCGGGTATGTCTTTTCAGGCCAGGTGGCGGCCAGTGGTTACAACCAGGTGGATCCCAATGCCGGGTTTGACAATATTTTTGTCATCGCCTCAAGCCATCAGGTCTCCTTCAATGGTGCTTCCATTTACAATAAAGGTGATTATCTGACCCCTCTTGGAAAAGTGAAGGTCAACATTGACCTGGCAAATAAACTGATCAAAGAAAACCCGGTATTCTGTTTCAACCCCGAAGCCGACCATACCGAGCACAGCCTGGAGGTTCAAATCCCGTTTCTGCAATATCATTTGAAAAAAGAATTTACCATTGTCCCCATCGTACTGGGCACCCAATCTGCCGAAACCTGTAAAAAAATTGCCGGTGCACTGAAGCCCTGGTTCAATGAACGAAATCTTTTTGTGTTCAGTACCGATTTTTCACACTATCCCTCCTATGATGATGCCTACTCAACCGACAAAGCCACCTGCGATGCGATTGTCGCAGGATCGCCTGGCGGTCTGATGAAAGTATTGGATGAATACCAGGGAAAACCGATACCAAACCTTTCCACGAATCTCTGCGGGTGGACCTCCATCCTGACCATGCTTTACATGACTGCAGGGAATCACGACCTGAAAATCTCCCCAGTGCAATATATGAACTCCGGAGATTCGGGGTTTGGCGATAAAAACCAGGTTGTTGGATACTGGTCGCTTGTTGTTGCCAAAACGCAAACAGGAGCGGGAATTATGGCCGACTCCGCAAAACCTGCAGGTAAGATCAACCCGGCCGGTTTTGATTTTACCCGGGAGGACAAGATCACCCTGCTCCGTCTTGCCAGGAATACCATTCGGACCTTTCTCACCGAAGGACGCATCCCCGACGACAACGGGGCAGCATACGGCGAAAACCTGCAAATGAAAGCCGGCGCTTTCGTGACCCTGAAAAAGGATGGTGAACTGAGGGGATGCATTGGCAGGTTCACCTCCGACATGCCGCTGTATAAGCTGATCAGGCAGATGGCTGTTGCCTCGTCAACTGAAGATACCCGGTTCGATCCTGTAAATGCGCGGGAGTTCCCCCGGATCGATATTGAAATATCGGTCCTGTCACCGCTCAAAAAGGTTCAATCTCCTGATGAGATCATCCTGGGCAAACATGGCATTTATATCAGGAAGGGACATTACTCCGGCACTTTTTTACCCCAGGTGGCCACGGAAACCGGATGGAGCAAAGATGAATTCCTGGGTCATTGTGCCAGGGACAAGGCAGGAATCGGCTGGGATGGCTGGAAAGAGGCCGACCTTTTCACCTATGAAGCCTGTGTTTTTTCGGAAAAGGAATTTAATGTCCGCAGAGATTGATGTAGGGACAGCGTTCGCAGATCTTTATATCCCTGGTTTGATCAAAGGGCTTGGATGCGTCGTAAATATCCTGCAAAATATGCAGCACCACCTCTTCAAAGTGAATGATGGCGGGTTTATCCAGCACAGCCGACGTTTTCCCTGGCTCTTCGGATGGTACAGATACCGGGGTGAACCCTGAATTGATCGTTTTAAGTGAAATGATGCCGGCTGTTGAACTGACCTGGCTACGGAATCTGCTGCTTAAAAGCAACCCGTAAAAAAGAAGCTGAAACCCGATGTTAAGGTCGGGGTTATTCATCAAATCATCCCATTCCTTCACCTTCACCTGCTTTGGCTGGGTGATCCCGGTTTTATAGTCGATGATTTTCCAGCAGCCATCCACCTTATCAACGCGGTCGATCAGCCCTTTCAGTTTAATGGTTAAATCACCAGTGCCGTAACTGAAACTTACCTGGGTTTCGATGTATTGTTCGAGAAAGGCAACCGAAAATCCTGTTCCGGCCTGATTCCCTTTCCCAATGGAGGTTATCTCAAATTGCAGAAAACGTTTCACCATCAATTTTGCCACATTCACCAGCAGAAGGTTTTTGCCATAGGCGATATCAGAACCCTTGAATTTCTTCCCAAAGGCCTTGTCAACCGCAGTGTCAGAAAGCTCTTTCATTCCGGTGAGCGCGGCCTTGGTCACCGGCTGGTCAATGAATGGTTTATAAAGGCTGCAAAGGGCTTCATGCACGGCGCTGCCCAGTACAGCCGGGTCGATGGTATCATCAACATCCTCCGGTTCCCTGATCCCGGCAATTTCGCTCAAATAAAATTTCAAAGGACAGTTGCGGTAGGCGTTCAATGAGGTTGCAGAGAATCCCTTCACCGCTTTCGCTGCCAGCATGGCCATCACCTCTTCCGTTTTCTGAATTTCCATAACGGGAGGTGCAGCCCCCTTTGCAGGCGGTGAGTTCAGGATCAGCTCCCTTATGCTGATGCGCGGGTTATACAAAGGAAGCTCCTGTGCAATCTGCCTCAGGAAACGGCTTCGGTCCCCTCCGCCCAGCTGGTCCGGTTCAGTGCTGTAAAGGATATGAATATGTTTTGACCGCTGGATGAGACGGTAGAAATGATAGGCATAAACCGAATCCTTATGACGATAGGTAGGTAATTCAAAACTTCTCTTGATGTCAAATGGGATGAATGAAGTATTGATCTTGCCTTTTGGCAGAAGGTCCTCATTGCATGACAGGATAATGAGATTCTCGAAATCGAGCGTCCGCGTTTCGAGCATGCCCATCAATTGAACCCCCTTGAGCGGTTCCCCGTAAAAAGGAAGCGAGGTGGCTGCAATCACCTGTTCATAAAGCTGGTAAAAGGCCGGAATTTTTATTTCAGATGAAAACTCCGTTAACAGGTTGTTGAGCTGGTATATGATCTTGGTAAAGGCAAAGAGGTACTCCATGTCCATCCGGCCGAGTGAAGTGAATCCGGGCTCGTGACCGATGCGTAAATCGGTCGTATCAGGCTTTGCAGCGGAATCGCCTGCAGCCAGTTTTATCACGCTTTCCCTCAGATTCCCGATCATGGCTTTGAAACACGCCAGGGCATCTGCAGGGCCGTTCCAGGGTGCCAATATGGAATCCAGAAAGTTTATCAGTCCCCCGAACAAACCTGACCGCTCCGGTGCCAGGTCATTCAACCCAAGAAAAATTTTATTCCCAAGACGGATCTTATCAATGGTTTCATCAAATGCGAACAGGTTTCCCTCCATCAAACCTGCCGCCATCATATGAATATAGGGATGTTGCAGCAATTTCAGTACATCCTTGTAATAGTATTTTCCCTTGCCTTTGGATGCCAGGTAGGTAAAGCGGGCCGTATTCAGATGAAGATGAAACACGGTTTCAAAAAGGCCAGCCAGGGGTGTTTGTTTGAGCGGCAGACCTGCCGTAATATTCAGGGCATCCACCTCACCGGGGATTGAGTTAAGCAAAGGGATCAGCAATCCTTCGTCAAGCAGAACTACCGCTGTTCGTTCATTGGCCAGTCCCTTCATGGCAATCTCCCTCAGGAGGTTTCCACAATACTTTACCTGGCCCAGCGGGTCGGGGGAGCCGATGATATCAATGCTCTTTTCAGATGTGGCAAAATCGTCGGAAATCCATTCCGAGTCCCTGACCGGCCATTTACGGAGCCAGTCGCGCAGGAAATCACCGGCTTCCTGCTGCCTGTTATCAAGATAGTAATGATCAGCATCCCAAAGCAAGGTCGCCAGGCCATGCTTATGCAAGGTTCCGATGATGTGCTCTTCGGCCCTGGTCAGGGCATTGAATCCTGCAAACACGATGTGGCGCCAGGGCAGTTTATCCTTAACCTCTTCAATAATCGTTGCTGCGTGGCGGAAACTGAGTCCCTGGTAAGACTGGTTTTTAGCCAGCAACCGCCGGGTAAGCTGGTCGTAATAAAGGTACAATGACTGGTAAAAGTGAAGATACTTTGTTTCAAATTCCGTAAGCGGCTGATTGTCGAGGTTCCACAGGCTTATCGCCCGGGCTTCCGTCAGTGATGTAAAGAGTTCCCTGGCATCAGCCATGTAGCGGTCAATCTCATTGAAATCGCTCAGCAACTGAGGCGCCCATCGCAAGAACTCCTCGAAGGATTGTGCATTCTTCTGCTCAATTTCCCTGTGAATTTCAAAAAGTTCAAAAAGGAGATGCAATGTCTCAACCTCCTGCAATCCTCCTATCTCTGTGATGAAGTCCTCGATCGAAAAAATGGTTGGCGCCCAGGTGACCTTCCCTATCTCTTCGGCAAGGTATTTCCGCAGGAACAATCCTCCGCGGCGGTTCGGCAAAACGATACACAGGTCAAAAAGATTATCTTTGTACTCTTTTATCAGGTGTTGTGCTACCTGCTTAAGAAATGGAAGCATATCCAGGTTTAAATGCTTTGGTAAAAGTAGAAAATATTGCAATCCATCACGCGTCATTCATCATTCGTCATTTGTTATGTTAAATCTATTCAAGGAATATTCCCTAAAAGGAAAGATCGTAAAAAACCGGATTGTTTTCCCACCGGTGGCTTGTTTTCATTATGCCGGCGATGATGGCCTCGTAACCGACCGCAACCTGACACACTACCGGCAAATTGCAGAGGGCGGCCCCGGCATCGTCATCACTGAGGCAACCGCAGTTCGCAAAGATGGGCGGCTGGCCCCTTTCCAGCTTGGCATCTGGTCGGATGACCATATTCCCGGCATGCAGAAAATCACCTCCTTAGTCAAATCAACAGGTGCCCTGTCGCTGTTGCAGATTCATCATGCCGGACTTTTAACCCCGGAGACTGCTGCAGATAAGGCCAAGGGTCCTTCAACGGATGAAAACAATCCCAGGTCGCAGGCCCTGACGACGGATGAAATCGTTGAGATTGGCAAGGCATTCATCGATGGCGCCTTCAGGGCGCAGCAAGCCGGGTATGACGGGATTGAACTCCATGGCGCTCACGGCTATCTTTTGAGCCAGTTTGCCTCCTCCTACTTCAACAAACGGGAGGATGATTTTGGAGGCAGCCTTGAAAAAAACATGAAACTGGCCACAGATATCATCCGCGGGATCAGGAAAAAATGCGGAGATGACTTTATCATCGGCTACCGGCTTGGTGCAAATGCCCCGCTGCTCGAGGATGGAATCGCCATTGCCAGACTTCTTGAAAAGACAGGGATTGACCTGTTGCATGTATCACACGGGGGCAGCTTATTGAATTTGCCCCGAACACCAAAAGATTTCGACTACAACTGGATCGTTTACAGCGGGACGGTAATCAAGAGCCAGGTTGGGATCCCGGTGGTCGTGGTAAACGAGATCAAAACAGCGGAACGGGCCGACTGGCTTATCGGAAATGGAATGACCGATTTCGTTGCACTGGGCAGGCCGCAGCTTGCCGATCCGGCCTGGGTGAATCATGTGAAGAACCATGAAAAAATAAATATCTGCCTGAGTTGCAAGCCGAGGTGCAGATGGTTTGAAGAGAGCTCTCTTTGCCCGGCTAGAAAAAAATTGAACGCATAACCAAAACTCGAAACGCCAAAGCTCTATTCGTCATTCGTCATTCGTCATTCGTCATTCGTCATTCGTCATTCGTCATTCGT
>JBAXVX010000054.1:0-12840 GCA_037128705.1 Bacteroidota bacterium
TTTGATTTCAATTTCTCGCTGTACTTTACCCACATGGCCACATCAAATTTTTCGGCGTGGCCGCAATGGGAGCAAATTGGCATTGCGTTTCCTGTCCATTGGGGTTGTTGGGAACCGGGTACACGATCGGTGTTTGGGAAGATGCTGATCTCTTCGGGTTTCATTTCATAGGTGGACATAATGTTGGTTTTAAGTGATGAAAAATGTAATGAAGTAATGGAGTAATGGAGTGATGAAGTGGTTTAGAATGGATATTTTGATAAATTAACTTCAAGGCCTTTGTCGGCGATCCAAATGGAGGCGTTCTGGGCGACTGATTTTATTGATTTAGCAAACATATTTGAATCGGAATTAAGGTTACTCAGGTGCAGCAGGACAATGTTTCGGATCTGTTTGATGTCGGTTACCCGCAGGAATTCCAGGCATGTATCGAGGCTCATGTGATGGCCCACGGCGCGGTCGTTGGTAAGGATGGCATCTTCGTAGTTGGCTTCGATGAGGATATGGCTGAGGTTGCTGAACTTATGCGGGATGAAGGCTGCATCGGTAACAAACAGAATCGAACCGGAAGCAGGATGCTTGATCAAGAAACCAAGTGTGGGCACACCATGGGGAACCGGGAACGGGATGACTTTAAAATCGCCGATGGTAACCACCTCGTAATGCTTTATGATATGGATCCGATGGCCGATCATTTCTTTGGTAATAGCGGTATGATCGGAGGTGTAAATATTGATACCGGCTTTAAGGTAATCTCTGGCGTACCTGCAATGATCGCCGTGGGAATGGCTGATCAGGCAACCGATAACCTTGGCCAGGTCATAATTCAGCGCTTTCTTAACTTCCTGAAGGCGGATACCGGCTTCAATGATCAAGCATTCGATATCAGATTCGATGAGATAGCAGTTGCCTGCTGATTCGCTGCCCAGGACTTTGAGTATCATCAGAAGCCGGGTTCTTTGGGTGAAGGCTGCATTGCAGGGCCGGGTAGATTGGGTGAAGGTTCGTTTTTCCATTCACGCTTGATTTCCAGTTTGGCAGGAGTGGTTGTTTGAGGCGGATCAATTACCTCGACCGCAACCTGAAGTGGTTCATCATCCGGAATATCAATGACGCTCCCCTGGTTGGCCCCGGCTTCGATTTCAGCTTTTGCCCTGCCAATACGGCCATATTCGCCCGGCTCCATGAGCACTGAATCGTCGCTGGAGGCGATAAGTAATTTACATGCCCGGTTGATTACGGTTTTTTTGGCCATTTCGCCCGGGAAATTTATATGGGCAGAGGTAGGTTTGTTTTCAGTACCATGCCTCCAGGCTGCCTGTATTTGAGCCATGGTCATGATTTCGGTATTGAATGAGCCATCGGTGAATGTCACCACGGCGTAGGCGCCCATGATATTTGTATCGATAAGATTTTCTAACCGTTGCCCGTGATTGGTAATATGTTTCATGCCGGTGGTTGTGTCGATGGCGTATTCAAACACATCGCCTTTGTAGATTACTCCGGCATACACATCTTTCATATTGCTATACCTTCGTGCCAGGGCAATGCTTCCGGCATACTCCCGTTGCAGGGTGAGTTTGTCGCCATACACGATGAAACTACATTGGCGCTTGGCCGGATTTAAACCCTGAACGACCATGTTGAACAATGCGTTTGCTATGGAATCGGGTGTGGATGTTTTCAGGACCGGAAGGTTGGCTTTGTCTTTCATGTCCTGCAGGATGAGCCAGGCTGAGCGGAGCGCATTTTCGGCGCTGTAATCGGGGGGAAGTGAAACACCGCCGATTTCTTTGAGACTGTTGACTTTGGTCAGAACCCTTTCGTGGATGGGAGGATCGGATTTTTTGATTGAATTTTCTATTGACATAATTGAGTGAATTTGGGGATTTGAGGATTTGGGGATTTGAGGATGTGGAAATTTGGGGATTATTTGATTATTAAGGTTTTGTCGGTACTAACTATCAAGTTAATTACCTGTGATGTTGTGGATGGGATTTTATTTGTTGATTCGCGGTTGTCGATCCAGATGGGGGCGGAGATGCCGTAGTGCTTGCTCAGGGTGTTGATGATGTCGATGCCGGCCTGGATTTTACCGGCTGAATTGACATCGTTGTATGGCACTCCACCGACCAGGCAATCGCAGGCCTCTTCGATGCCAGCGTTGATGAGCATATTGAACATGCGGAATCGGACTACGTTAAATTTTCCGTTGATCCGGGATTCGACCGTGTCCATACGGCAGCGGGTATAGGCATCCATGGCGAACTCCTGCTTTTCGAGATCGCTGATCTGTTGCGATAAGGTCTTTTCCTCGCCCATGAGGTAGTTGATTCGCGCTTTGCCACGTTTGATGACTTCTTCGGCGCCCATGATGGTTTGAAGCCTGTTGATTTCGGATAGAACATTTGACTTATGTTGTTTGAGGGATTCGATATCAAGTTTGGGTGATTCGAGGATTTGTAGTTCGAGCCTGGTTATATGATCTTGAACAGGTTCAGTATCCTGAGCGATAACATATTGAAGTTCGGTAGACATGGCGGATTTAAGTTGTGCTGTAAGCTCGTCAGCTTCAATGACCAATGCTGAAATTTCATTGTTCGTTACTTCAATATTCTTGTTTGTTTGGGCCAGCACAACTGAAAGTTTTTGACCTTCATTGGTAATATCGGATAACCGGTTTGATTTCCATAGCTCAAAGATTAACTTTGGATTTATCTCACTATCGGCCATGGCTGAAGGATCGAGGGGTTGTTTGCAGGTGGGGCAAAAATTATCCTCTTCTTTAAAGAGATATTCTTTATCATTTATTGTTTTCCATTGATTCCGGAGCTCGAGCATTGCCTTTTCTGTTTCAGTTTTCTTTTGTAACAATTTTGGCAAAGAATCCTGATTGGATTTGGAGCGCAGTAAACATTCAGCGTGTTTTTGTTTAAGGCCGGCAATGAGGAATGCCCGTTCGTTGTAAATTCGTTGTGCTTCGGTTTTCGCCTCAAACTCCATTGACTGCTGTTGCTTTTTGAGTTCGAATATTTCGTTCTGGACTGTCTGAATCGCATCGCCTTGTGACTTATAAGCTGCCACCTGGTCGTTGATGGTATTTTCTATCTCGGCTAAGGCAGCCTGTTTTTTGCAGATGTCGGATTTTACAGCTTCAAAATCGACCGGTTCCGGGATGGCCCTTGTGACTTCATCGATGCGGGAAGGGATTGTTTTAAGATCATCGCTGAGTTTCCTTTTGCGCATGGACAATTCTTTGAGAAAATCGGTCAGCGGTTTGCCGGAGTTGAGAATGGCGGTTATTTCGGCCACCTGCTGTTTATTCATTTTGGCCAGCACATCCGCGTTTGAAATTTCACCGGCAAGCAGGATTAATACCAATCGTCGGTCCTGCCATTTCATCGAGTTGAAGTACAACGCTGATGTGAGCAGCTTGAAGAGGCCTTCATTCACCAGGGCATCCACCTTTGTCTTAAATTCACCTGCCTGTTGCGGCACCCCGTTCCAATAGCAGAGTGTTTCGTGGCCTGTGAGCTCACTTTCTTCGGAGCCGCGCCGGCGTTGCCACTTCTCCTGGTAAATGCGTTTCAGTGTTATTTCTGTGCCATCAATGTCCAGGATCCCCTCAACTCCGTGTTCGAGCATGGGAATGGCTTTGCCAACCTGATCAAGGGTTTTGATATTGAAATCCTTTGAATCGTGGGAGTCTTTACCGAACAGCAACCAGGTAAATGCATCGAAGATGGTGGACTTTCCGGTACCATTTTCACCGGAAATATTTGTCACGCTGTTAAATTCAATGGAAAGTTCCTTAATCCCTTTGAAATTGATCAGGGAAAGCTGTTTGATATGGATGTTCATAGCGGATCGATTTCGAGTTGGGTTTGCAAATACCTTTGTGGGATGGGGCGTTCGAGTTGTGCAACTTCGCCCGTATCGGAACGGATCCATGAAACGGTATCATGGGTGGAGTCGATGATCACTTCGCATTTGATATTCCGGTATTCTGATCCGGCGTTGATGAGCGTAGCCGTTTTGTTGATGATGGCATCGTGGCCTTTGACCTCGGCTTTTAGTTGGGCTGAGAACGAGCTGAGGTTATCCTCGGCCTGTTTCTTTTTGTTGATGTGTTCGCTCATCTCTTTGGAGATGGCCAGCATTTCCTCGTCGGTGAGGGTACATTTGAGGTTTAACGTTTCGATTTTGTTCATGGGTTTGGGTTTATGGGTTGAAATGTTGATGGGTTTATGGGTTGAAATGTTGATATATTGGGGTTGTCAAAATATGATACCTGCACCAGAAGAATTCTGATGTTGCGGAATGTGATATTGACAGGAAGTGTGGTGAGGGTTCTCACAGGATATACACTTTTGAAATACGAAAACAGTATTCGACAAATTCTCTGGCCGGATAGTTGTACGGGACAGTGTCAGTTTTTAAAACAACGCCTTTTTTAATCACGGAAACCGTGTTGTCATCCATTGAATAACCAACCTTAATTTCCATTGACTCGTTAACAGTTGCAGTGAGCTGTTTAAGGACTTTGTCGTAAGTAATAGGAAGGAATGTCATATTGTTTGATTTTGAGTGGTGTTCTCAGTTCGATGATAGGGGAGTTGATTAACTGATCCTGGTCAGGATCAAAATCAAATGGTGGGTCAGCGGGACCTCGTTTGTTGGTGCTTGCCCCTGAAATTTGCTATTTCACGGAGGGCAGCCTCAACCTCTGCCGATTTATACAATACGCGGCCTCCGATGCGATACCCTTGAAGAATTCCTTCCTTTGACCAATAATGAAGGGTGGAGGTTGAAATTTTCAGCAGGGCGCAGACCTCTTTCCGGGAATGGTATTCACCGTTGGATTGTGGTAAAGAAGAGTCTGGTTTGAATTGCCGGAGTTTTTCCTCGACAATGTCGCCGATCATTGCGCGAAGTTCGGGGATGGGGGTTGAATGTAAAATGATCGGGGTGTTCTGAAAAGCGCTTGTTGCCATATTTGTTTTTTTTGCAAATATGGCACAGCTTGAAGCCCATGTACAATCCGTGAAGGGTCTAGACCATAAAAAACCCCAATGAAATCAGGCTAAATCGGATAAATCGGGAATTGAAAATTTTGCCCGTTTGGTATCGGATAATTTATTGGACGATGGGTTTAATTCCTTGGTGAGGTTTCCGAGGGTTGTGTTTATGTCGAAATAATCGAAGCATAACCTGGCAAAAGCGGCATAATTGGGTTCGCCATTGTGCAGCGGAGGTTCGACATGACCATGTTTGATCAATTCCAAAAAGAGGTATCCGAATTGCGAGGGTGTGCCGTTAAATTTGATTTTTTTCAAGGGCTGAACCGGTTGAACTTCGTTTTTGATTTCATTCTTTTTGGCCTCAATCCAATCGATGATCGTTTTGCGGCGCGGATCGGAAATGGACTGGAAATCGGGAAGGATTTCTATTAAAAAATAGAGGAATGGCCTGGTATTTCCATGTTTCTGATAATACCTGACCAAATGGTATTCTAAAAATTCTAAAATAAAGGGGATATTGAAACGTAACAGTACAGAGAATTTTTCATGAATAAACTTTAAGGTGTTTTCGGTGTTTTCATGTAATTTATTCCATATTACTTCGGCCCTGGCAAAACTTTCTTTATCGTTTTCGATAATTTCTATATCGAACGATTCTCGGGGAAGGTCTCCATGATATATGTCGGGGGGAACCACGATGTCTTTATGATTTCTTTCTGACTTGAACATTTGGGAATCATCCTCAACAAGAACATCGAAATATTGAAGGTAGGGAGGACAGGATTGACCGGAATATTCATTTGGCATAAAGAAGGGAATTAAGGTTGAGGATTATTTAAATTATCCTGTGATTCTGTTTTCTCAGGACTGGGGAGCGGGGTTGATTTTGTAAACCAGGGGTGGTTAGCCAATTTATCTGCATTTTGTTCCTGTGAAATTTTAATGTATTTCAGGAATGATTTTTCGGTACGGTGACCGGTTATCTTCATAATGGAAATGGTTGGCACGTCCGCTAAAAACATATTGGTAGCAAACGATCTACGTGCGGTGTGTACGGTGATCAATTGCCATTTTTCCAAATTGGTTCTAACCGGAAACCCTCCGCGCGTTATGGTCTGGGAGACGCTTTCGGTAAATTCGACCTCTTTTCCCAGATCCTTTAAATACGTATTCATTTTTTGGTTACTTATGGCTTGCGGAGGCACCCCGTCCCATTTCTGTAATATTGCTTTTACCTGCCAATGAAGGGGAATAACAACCCGTTCTCCTGTCTTCGCTGTTTTCAAAGTCAACCGTGTCCCAGCGTCGGTTATGCTATTTTCGTTTAATTGTGAAAGGTCGGAGTATCTCAACCCTGTTTGGCAGCCGATTAAAAACAAGTCTCTCACTCGATCCAATTTTGGATTATTTGAAAGGTCGTGGTTGTAAATGGTTTCCAGTTCCTGATCGGATAGGTAAATGCTGTCACTTGTTTCCTGTAGCCGTTGGAATTTTTTGTTATGATGCCCTGTGTTTGAGGTGTAACCCTTATCAATGGCATAGTCCATAAAGACTTTAATGTTTTTGATGTAACCCCCAAATGTATTTAAGGCCAAATTTTCTTTAATGAAACAATACCTTTGGAAATCGTTGTAAAAGTCCATACCTATACTATCGAAATCCAATTCAGTTTTTAACATGGCATTGCTGTATCGTTTCAGGGTGTTAAGGGTTGTGCCGTAACTTAATTTTGTACGAGGTGATCGATTAACGGTTTCAATATATTCTGTAATTGCCTTAAAGAAGGACATTTTGACCAGGTTAATGGTGGGTTTAGGGTGAATAGCATTTTTTAATTCGGTATGGAGTTGGTCAAAAAGCAATGCATTATTTTGGTTAAGGTGTTCGCGGAATGCATTTAGAATGTTGGATTCGATTATATTTAACCGGTTATTGAGGCTATCCAAATCATCATTAAATTTGATTTTGCGCGCGCGGCGTTGCTTCCGGTTCCAAAGTTTCGGGTTAATGGTTTCGCCGGTGGATAGTTTGATCATTATCTGATCGTAATAAAATATAAGGTGGATTGAGGTTTTTCCTTTCGCTTTAGGATCACGGAGGACAAATTGAACCGTAGCCATAAAAATAGATTTAAGGTTGAACTGAACAAAGATAATAAAATTATAAACCGGGGAGGGTAGCGGGGAGGGTAAATTAACAATAAACTGAATTTATCCGGATCAATCCGGATGTTGTAATTTTCACATTCAACTGATAATCAATGTATTTAAATGTCATATTGATGTTATTCGATATCATAATGGTTAGTCCCGCCCGGGGTACGATCAAATCAATCATGAGACCTGTAAACAAAGCGTTTACGGGTCTTTTTGTTTTATGGGTTGCGGGTAGGGTAGCGGGTAAAATTGATTTTGGTCAGTTCTATTGGGAAAAGTATTTCACCACATTATCATAATAGATATCTTTTAGGGTTTCTTTGGTAAGTTCGTAATTGATTTTTGTGAAATAATTTTTTATCGGTTTCGTCCAATGCCAATTCATGCCTATACCTTCTGCATCCTCAGTAAATTTTTCGCAAAAAATTACTGATTTTGATGGAATGTTGGATGTGCCGACTAAATTGACCACCCCCTGCCGATCGGAATAGTCGAGTCTAAATGTCTTTAAAACAGACAGATACTATGGTCGGTTTAAATCGGCGCAAGGTGGTCGGATGCACCGGCTTGTCCAAACTTTTCGACAATTCAATCCGTTATTCACCCCAGGGCTCCGGGGTTACGGTCAGGGTTTCGGAACAGGCCGGGGGCATCCGGTTGATGGTGATGGATGAAGGTCCTGGTTTTTCTGATGAAGTGCTCCTGCGGAAATTCGAATTGTTTGTAACCGGAGATACCCATGTCGACAAGAACCCTGGCTTGAGCCTGCCGCTCGTAAAATTCATCATTGAGGCCCATGGCGGAAAAATAGACCTTTACAACAATCCTTCCGGTGGCGCTGTTGTTGATTTTTCTATACCTGGTGTATAAATAAAAAATTCTTCATGCGGCTTTGAATCCCTTTGCTGGTGGATAGGCCGATGATTTTGTAAATGCCATTCAGAACCTTACGATTTCGGAAGGTACAATCCGATTTCGTAATCTTTTATTTCCATATTTTTATTTCATCAAAATTAAATGATTGATATACAGGCGCATATGTAGTTGGCCTGTTTCTTGTATTCTATAGTCAGTCTGTCACCCTTAATGATTGGCCGCAATGACCGTTTTTAATTACACATTGAAGTCATGGCCTGATTTTAAATTCAGGTTTGATGAAGATAAAGAAAGAATATTTCTTGCCGATTATATCGGGAATTCGCTGGTCGTCATCAGGGCGGGTTATTTTCTTGGTATTCTTTTATTTGCCGTTTTTGGAATACTTGATATCTGGATGGTTCCGGAAACATTAAACATTGCATGGTTTATACGTTTTACAGTTGTAATCCCCATTTTGTTGTTGACCATTCTTGTCTCATTTACTGATTTTTTTAAACGATATAACCAAATTGTATTGATTGCGACCTCGGCCCTGGTGGGGTTGGGCATTGTAGCCATGATCGCCTGCGCCAAACCTACAGAATTGGGTTACAAATACTATTACAGCGGGCTGATGCTGGTTATTTTTTTGATTTATACCTTTATCCGTCTGCGGTTTTGGAACAGCATTATCGCAGCACTGATCATTACATTTGGCTATGAACTCGTTGCTGTTTTTATCCAGCGCCTGACGGACGGAGGGATGGATAGTGAAAATACGATGGTATTTATCAACAATAATTTTTTCTTTCTCTCAGCCAATATAATTGGCATGTGGGCTTCCTACTACATTGAAAAATTACAAAGGTCAAATTTTCTGCAAAACCGGGTCATCCTTGATGAAAATGTCAGAATCAAAAGCATAAGTGATATGCTGATGCACAAGAATGAGGAAGTTTTAGCCCAGTCTGCTCAGATTGAAGCACAATCAGAGGAACTGGAATACGCAAATTCCAAACTTGAAGAAAAAGTACAGGAACGCACCGAAGAACTTCAGAAGTCTAACAATGAGCTTGTGATGGCGAGGGATAAAGCACAGGCAAGCGACCGGCTTAAAACTGCTTTTATGCACAACATATCCCATGAAGTTCGTACTCCGCTCAATGGAATACTGGGATTTAGCTCACTCATTGCCAATCCTGAAATTGACGCAAATAGCAAACAAACATATCTTACCCTGCTGAAGAATTCCAGTGAACGTTTGGTAAACACCATTACCGACTACATTGATATCTCCCTTATTGCTTCGGAAAATATGGAGGTCAGCCAAAAGAGCGTGCTGTTGAATGAAGAATTATCCACCTTCGTGAGTAAATATCACACAATGTGCCTGCAAAAAGCCATTTCATTTAACTGCATCATAAACAAAGACTATGATGGGTTCAGTTTTCAAACCGATCCGGAACTGTTCAGGAAAATCATGGTTCATCTTCTTGACAACGCTGTGAAATTCACCACGGAAGGATCAGTAACATTAAGTTACTCCATTACTGATAATAAGCTGGAGATTCAGGTGAATGACACCGGCGCAGGTATTTCGGAGGAGGCACAGGAAAGAATATTTGAAAGTTTCATACAGGAGGAGGTAGCTGACACACGCGGCCACGAAGGAAGTGGTTTAGGTTTATCTGTTGTTAATGGTTTATTGAAACTGATGGGTGGTTCGATCAGGCTTGAATCCGTAAAAGGAGAAGGTTCCTCCTTCACCGTCACGATTCCGCTTGAAGGGCAGAAAAGCAAAACAACAACAGAATGCTAAGCAGATTTAACTTTATATCATGATAAACCGTTTCCTGATTTTGATAACGCTGCTTTTTGCAACCATTGCAGGGCACTCCCAGCCAAAGCCATCAGCAGCTGACAGTATAGCCCGGCTCCTGGCTTTATCACCCAAAGAGGACAGCAACAGAGTAAAACTGCTGCTGGAATATAACCGTTGTTTTTTTCCGACGGATCTTGACAGCTCTTTGAAGATATGCCAGCAGGCATTAACCATCTCGGCTAAGATCAATTTCAGTTACGGGGTTATCAAGGGATTGAACGGCATGGCTATATGTTATTGGTACAAGAATGATCCGGACCAGGCCATCCCAACTTTTCACAAGGCGCTTGCCAGGGCAATGAAGGATAACAACATCGACATGGAAACGAAAGTTCTTAGCAACCTCGGCATGTATTACAAAACACTCGGTGTTTCCGACAGCGCTGAAAAATATCAACTAATGGCTGTAAATAAAGGAAATCAGCTTCAGGACAAAAGCCAGTACGCACAAGCGGTTTCTGAGCTTGCCACAATTTATTTCACCAAGGGCGACTACATCAGAGCCATGCAAAACACCTTAGAGGCGCAAAAGATATATGAAGCCAAACACATGAACAACGAGCTGGCAAAATCTAATATCAGGCTTGGCATGATCTACTACGACCTGAACGATTTTGAAAAATCAATACGCGCTTACCGTGTGGCGCTTAAAATCAATAAACCGCTGGGCGATATCAAGATCGACCTGGCTGTTTTTCTGAACATAGGGCTTTTATATTCTATGGAAAAGGGTGATCAGGATTCGGCCCTGATTTTTCTGATGAGGGCGCTGCGTATGGCAGAGGAAAACAAGGACGAGGAAACCCGTTTAAGTGCATTGGTCAACCTCGGCAATATTGCCTGGGACCAAGACGATTTCAAGACGGCGCTGCAATATTTCACAGATGCCTATCAATCGCCTCTGATTCCTTACCGGAACATGCAGCGTGCCGCCTTGCTGGTGAACCTCGGAGGGGTTTATCTTGAATTCGGAGACCTTGCAAACGCAGAGAAATTTACAAAAAGCGGACTTATGCTGGCCCATGAGCAGAAATTTGTGACCTACGAAAAATCCGCCCGCAAAACCATGGGAGATATTGAGGCGAAAAAGGGAAATTACAAAGAGGCATTTGAATATATTGTAAGATACTCTTCCCTGCAGGACACCCTTGGAAGTGAAATGGTGAAGCATAAAGTGGCCGAAGCAGTTTTCAGGAATGAATTGAAACAAAAGGAACAAGAGAATATCCTGTTGCAAAAGAACAATGAGATCAAGCAGAAGACGATACTAATCCAGGGCTTTTACATTATCACTGCCAGCGGGATTTTGTTGCTCGTCGTACTTCTCTTGTTCGTAAACAGAAGGAACAGCCGCAGGCAGCAGGCCATGAACCAGCTCCTCGACCTTAAAAACAAAGAATTGCATGAACTCAACCTGACGAAGGACAAATTTTTCTCTATCATTTCCCACGATTTGCGCGGACCTTTCAGTGGATTTTTAGGATTGTCAAAATTATTGGCTGAAGATTTGCGAAAGTTGACGCAGGATGAGATTCAAAAGATGGCAGGGGCCTTGAGAGACTCCGCCACCAATCTCTTCAGGCTACTCGAAAACCTGCTGGAGTGGTCGCGGATGCAGCAGGACAGGATCAGATTTAATCCTGGCTCAACCCCGTTGATGCCCATGCTTGCTGAAACCATGCGCCCGGTAATGGATTCGGCAAACAAAAAGGGGATTGAGATCAGTTATCAAATCCCGGACGGTCTGGAGGTGTTTGCCGATGAACATATGCTTGCCTCAACCATCCGCAATCTAACCTTCAATGCTGTAAAATATACGCCCAAAGGTGGAAAAGTTTCTATCGCTGCAAAACTGATACCCGGCAACTCAGTTGAAATCTCAGTCAGGGACACGGGCATCGGCATGACTCCTGAAATGGTTGATGATTTATTCCGGCTCGATGTTCAGACCAACCGCCGGGGAACCGAAGACGAACCCAGCAGCGGTTTGGGATTGCTCCTTTGCAAAGACTTCGTTGAAAAGCATGGTGGGAAGATTTGGGTGGAAAGCGAAGAGGGAAAAGGAAGTGCTTTCCGTTTTACTTTACCAGCCAGCCTGCGGATACCCTCTATACTTTGAATCCCCGCGAAACAGTGTCTTCCTTCCTGAATAATTCCGCCTCGCCGAATTAAAATAGGAAAAACCGCCTATATTTGTGAATAATTACAACCTCAATCATCGCTGTTAAACATCGATATAATATTGATTTGCAATTATTTCTCTAAATTGAAAACCGCTAATTTTTATATTCCGAGAGAAATATCATTCGTGTTAACCTGCAGTACATGAAAAACACCGGTAAAAAATCCGAATCTAAAATCCTGCGTCAGAAGGCTGAATATCTGCTGAAAAAGAAATCATCAAGAATAGCTTTGCAACCTTCTGAAGTTGAGATGACGAAACTAATTCACGAGTTTGAAGTACACCAGGTTGAGCTTGAAATGCAGAACGAAGAGATCATATTTGCAAAGCAGAAGGCAGAAACCGCCGCGGAAAAGTATTCTGTATTATTCGATTTCGCCCCCTCCGGATATTTTACACTTTCCAAAGAGGGTTTGATCCTTGAGATGAACCTCTCCGGTTCAAAAATGCTGGGCAAAGAACGATCATATTTAAGAAAAAAACTGTTTGTCTTTTATCTTTCCAAGGACAGCAAACCCATTTTCAATCTTTTTTTCAAGAAGGTATTTGACAGCAAAATCAAAGAAACCTGTGAGGTAACATTGTCAACAAAAGGCACCTCCCCGATGACTGTTCATCTTACCGGCATCGCTATCGAAAATGGAGAACAATGCCTGGTGAGCATGACTGATATCACCGCGAGCATGCATATGAAGGCGCTGCATGAAAGCGAAGAAAAACTGAGAATCTCTCAACTTTATA
>JBAXVX010000055.1:0-11643 GCA_037128705.1 Bacteroidota bacterium
TGATCATTGCGAACAAAGAACTTGCTTTCCAAAATGAAGAGAAAACAAAACGTGCCGACGAACTGGTCATTGCGAACAAAGAACTTGCTTTCCAAAATGAAGAGAAAACAAAGCGTGCCGATGAGCTGATCATTGCGAACAAAGAACTTGCTTTTCAAAATGAAGAGAAAACCAAACGTGCCGACGAACTGGTCATTGCGAACAAAGAACTGGCTTTTCAAAGCGAAGAGAAAATAAAGCGGGCAGCGGAGTTAATCGTTGCAAAAGAAGAAATTGCTTTTCAGTCAGAGCTGCTCATTGCGAACAAAGAACTGGCTTTTCAAAATGAAGAGAAAGCAAAACTGGCCGATGAGCTTATCATTGCAAACAAAGAACTGGCTTTTCAAAGCGAAGAGAAAATAAAGCGGGCAGCAGAGTTAATCGTTGCTAAAGAAGAAATTACTTTTCAGGCAGAGCTGCTCATTGCAAATAACAAAGCACTGAAACTTTCGAAAGAACTTGAGGTTCACCAGATAGAACTGGAAGCAATCAATGATGAACTGAAACAAAGCGAACAACGTTACCAGGCTTTGGTTGAGTGGGCTCCTTATGCTGCCCTTGTTCACCGAGATATGAAAATAATATATGTCAATCCGGCAGCCGTTAAACTGTTTGGGGCTAACTCTGAGCATGACCTTTTAGGAACTGATGTTATGCGTTTGCATCATCCCGATTATCATCAAATCGTTCGGGAGCGAATATGCAGAGCGGTTGAACAAGGCCTTGAAGCACCCATGATCGAGTCGAAATATTTTAAACTCGACGGTACGGTAATGGACCTGGAAGTGCAGGGAAGGCCAATTATCTATAATGGATTTCCATCTATACTTGCCACCTTTAACGACGTTACCGAACGCAGGCGGTATGAGTATCAACTCGGAGAACGCTTAAAAGAGATCCAGACCCTTTACTATTTAAGTCAGTTATCACAAAGACAGGATTTGCCACTGATTGCTTTGTACCAGGATTTAACAGATTTCCTGCCAAAAGGCTGGCAATATTCTGAAATTGCTTGTAGCAGGATCGTGATTGACGATGTTGAGTTTCGTTCAGAAAATTTTATAGATTCCGCATGGAAGCTCTCTGCTCCTCTCCTGGTAAACAACGCAGTTAAAGGACTGATTGAGGTTGCATATCTCAAGGAGATGCCCAAAGAGGATGAAGGACCATTTCTGAAGGAGGAAAGGGAATTGATTAACACCCTTGCACAGCAGCTGGGAACAATCACAGAACAAAAATATGCCGAAGAGGAAAAAGCCAGGCAAACCGGATTGATAAACTCATTGCTTGACTCCATCCCTGATATCATTTTTTTCAAAGATACCGAAGGTGTATACCTGGGATGTAACCCCCCATTTGCTGATTTTGTTAACAAATCAAGAGAGAAAATTATCGGCAAAACAGACTATGACCTATTCGATAAAGAGGTTACCGGTTTTTTCAGGCACAATGACATTGAAATGCTGAAACAGAAACTGCCCCGGCATAATGAAGAATGGATCACCTATCCCGATGGGAGAAAGATTCTGTTGGACACGGTTAAAACACCATATTGGTCAAGTGATGGCAACCTGATCGGTATTCTGGGGATCAGCAGGGATATTACTGAAAGAAAAGAGGCTGAAAATAAGGTTATAGAGAGCGAGGATCGGTTCAATATGCTCGCTGAACACAGCCGGGTGATCACCTGGGAAGTCGATGCCAACGGTCTGTATACCTATATCAGCGATGTTTGCTTAGCGGTACTGGGTTATGAACCTGAAGAAATCATCGGAAAATTTTATTTTTACACCTTTTATCCAGAGCAACAACGTGAAGTCTTGAAAGTAGCAGCTCTCGAATTCTTCGCTCGGAAAGAACCTTTCATTGGCTTTGAAAATGCGTTAGAATCCAAGGAGAAGAAAATTGTCTGGGTTTCAACCAACGGCATGCCAATGGTTGACGATAATGGTCAGTTGACCGGATACCGTGGCACCGACACCGACATCACCGGGCGCAAGCAAATGGAGGAAAAACTTAATCAAACCTCTGCCCGTTTGACATTGGCTATGAAAGTCGGTGGCGTGGGCGTGTGGGATTATGATATGGTCAATAATATTCTAATTTGGGACGATCAGATGTTTGCACTATATGGCCTTGACAAAAAGAATTTCATCGGTGCTTACGAAGCCTGGCAGGAAGGTCTTCATCCTGACGATTTATTACGGGGTGACCAGGAAATCCAAATGGCGATCAGCGGTAAAAAGGAGTTTAATACAGAGTTTCGGGTGCTCTGGCCTGATGGAACTGTTCGATATATCAGAGCGCTTGCTGTTGTTCAACGGGATGACTCAGGGAAGGCACTGCGTATGATAGGTACCAATTGGGATATTACCTCCCAGAAAAATGCGGAACAATTGCTGCTCGAGAGCAAGGAAGATTTACAAAAAACAAACGCTGAAAAAGACAAATTCTTCTCCATCATTTCCCACGATTTACGTGGCCCATTCAATGGATTTTTAGGATTGTCCAAATTGCTTGCTGAAAGTTTGCAAGACATGTCGCAGCAAGAGATTAGAAAGATGGCAGGGGCCATGAAAAACTCCGCAGTCAATCTCTTCCGGCTACTCGAAAACCTGCTGGAGTGGTCTCGCCTGCAAAGGGGCATTACATCCTTTGAGCCTGGGCCATTCTTATTGATGCCCATGATTGCTGAAAGCATGCACCCGGTAATGGATTTGGCAAACAAGAAGGAGATTGATACCATCTTTGAAATTCCGGCCGATCTGGAAGTGTTTGCCGATCAGTATATGCTCTCTTCAACAATCCGCAACCTGGCCTCCAATGCCGTGAAGTTTACCATTAAAGGAGGAAAGGTCACCATGGCCGCAAAGACGATACCTGGCAATTCGGTTGAAATCTCAGTTAGGGACACTGGCATCGGCATGAGCCCTCAAATGGTTGCCGATCTATTCAGGCTCGATGTTCAAACGAACCGCAAAGGCACAGATGGTGAACCCAGCAGTGGTTTGGGATTACTCCTTTGCAAGGAATTCGTTGAAAAGCACGGCGGTAAGTTAAGGGTGGAGAGCGAAGAGGGAAAGGGTTCCGTGTTTTATTTTACCATCCCTTACCATGCTGAAGGGCTGATGAAAACCGTCAGTTCAAATAGTGTTTCTAACGAAGAGAAAGAAGTTCAAATTAAACGCATGAAAATATTAATTGCCGAAGACGATGAAATATCAGATTCCCTCATCTCTGCGATGGTCGATAAATACAGCTATGAAGTATTACATGTAAACACCGGAGTTGATGCCATTCATGCCTGCCGTAATAATCCTGATATTGATTTGGTTCTGATGGATATTAACTTAGGCGGAATGAACGGTTATGAAGCCACCCATCAAATTCGTCAATTTAACAATGACGTGGTCATTATTGCACAAACAGCATTCAGCCTTAAATTTGACAGAGTATTGGCCATAGAGGTGGGGTGCAATGACTATATCAACAAACCGATCAGCATTTCTGAGCTTCAAGGGTTGATACGAAAATATTTCACTGAATAACATACTGGTTGAAGTGGTCAACCAAAATCGTCAGAAGGTGGTAAAATTGACCGTTTTCTCCAGTTCAACTTGAACAATATGAAAATATTAATTGCCGAAGATGATATCGCTTCCTGTTTGTTGCTCATGCGAACACTCAAAAAAATCAGCCGTGAAGTGCTGCAGGTAAAAACTGGAATTGAAGCCATTGATGCATGCCGAAACAACCCCGACATTGATTTGATTTTAATGGATATTCGCATGTCGGGAATGACCGGATATGAAACAACCCGTCAAATCCGCGGGTTTAATAAGGATGTTATCATCATTGCACAAACCGCAGAGGCATTTGCAGGAGACAAAGAGAAAGCAATAGAGGCGGGATGTAATGAATATCTTTCAAAACCCATTGATCAGGATAAACTAATGAGGTTGATACAAAAGTATTTCCCTGTATCATAACCAGGGGTGTGTTGCTTTATGAAACAAAGCCTGCACCACCTCGCAACCGGTAATCGTTCAGTCATTTCGCTGCTGCCGCTGCTTCGCAGCTCTCTCAGCCGCTTCATTCCTTCACTCTTACCCGTTGCTCGCAGAAAGGTTTGTACTGTAATCCAGCCAGCCTGGGCAACCTCATAAACCTTGATATTGCAATTTGCACTCATAGGATCTTCGGTGGCTTATGAAGTTGCCCCATCAGTTCATCAATGTAGTTTCGCTTACAAGCAACTTTGACACCTTCGTTCCCACCCCCCACCCCCAGCTTTACCAGCTGGTTATTCCGGAAAAATCCGGAAATTTTTCCAAAATGAAAATCTGCAACCTTTGTAGCAAACGTTTAAATCCCTTGTAGTCGGCATTCTCCTAACCTCAGTGGGACGAGTTTCTGTCTATTTAATCATAACATGACTTTATAAAACTGCCGCTGCTGCTTTTCCCATCACTCAGTACCATACCTGCGGACACTCTTATAAATCAGTATTATGATAAATATCCAGGTTAGCAGCACGAGAGGTTTGAGAGGGTGCTCTTCCAGCCGGTTGACGAGTAAACTTGAGTTTGAGGTACAAGAAGTAGATCGGCAGCGCATTTTGCCTCGGTAAAGGTGCATTATGCAATACCGGCCAACACCAGTTGGTCGTTCCCGGGCTTCAAGTGTCCGCTGCAAGCCCTTCACTCCCCAACCGCTCACTGCTTCGAGGTCGCGCCCCAACAAAGAATTGCAACCACAATGATCCGATCACTATCGAACCACGCTCTTCTTCGGGATCACCCCGTTAAAACATTGTTGCCGCGCAATCCTCTCAGCGTCCGCTGCATTTTCCCTGAAAACTTCCGTTATCGCATAAAGCACCCACAATCACCGCCTCCTGACTTAAAAACCGGCAAATGCCCTGCCTTGTGCTTTGACGAGCCTGACAAGATCCCTTTGTTGCATCCATTTCCCGGCATTCTGGCCATTCCGCCGCCAAAAAGTTTTAAGAAAAGAAAACATATTGGCAGCGGATATTTGATCACATGCCGCACCACTCAATCTGATAATTTTTCAGCCATCGCCCGATAATTCCGTATCTACAGTAGGTATTTCCACCTGGCTCCGCCTTCAAAATTCCAGCTTTTCTGGTCCGGCAAGTGATCATGGTAAGCAATCCAACTACCAGCAGCCAACCAGCGGAAAGAATTGGCCGCCGGTTGGCTCTATTGTTCTTCCTCAGTCCGCCAACCTGCTCCTGCCACCTATTGCACACCTCTTAAAAACTCGGGTGCAATCATTGGCAGCTTATATTCCAACTTTTAGCTTGTCACCAGGGTTAAATCTTTTCCATTTGGTCGCATCCAATTACAAAATGCATTAACCTTTCAATAAACTATTGGATTTGTTTTTATCTTTATATCGTATATGTACAACGTTTCATATCAAAGCTACCTGAAATCTATTAGAATCAGTAAGCGCCAAATGGTCGCAGGCAACACGTTGTGCGTCATGTTGAAACAAAATATATAGATAAAGGAAAGTAAGGTGATTAAAAACTATTTCGACAAACAATTTGAATTAAGATATTTTGAGATGAATAAATTTGGTATTGCATCGCCAAGTACCATCTTAATTTTATTAGAAGAAACAGCAGCTGACCATTGTTATTCTATAAACCATAGTTTATATCAATTAGAAAAACAAAATATTGGGTGGGTTTTAATCTCAGGATTTTTGCAAATGGAGCGGTATCCCAATTATAAAGAAAAAATTACAATTAGAACTTGGTTATCAGAATATTCAACGATTAAAGGATTCAGGGAAAACATTATTTATGATGAACAAGATAATGTAATTGGAAGAGGTAAGGGCTTGTGGATTTTTTTCGATATTGAAAGAAGAAGACCTGTCCAAATATTTGATGACATAAAAGAAAAATGGTCTTTCTGTAATAGAGAAAGCATTAATTATAATATTTCTAAAAAAATTAAAGCAATTGACAACCCCGATATTGAATTAAAATTTAAAGTAAATCGATATGATACTGATATGAATAAACACGTAAATAATATTAGTTATTTACAATGGGTTGTTGAGTCAATTCCTGTCGAAATTATTGATAATTATTATTTGTACTCTATAGATGGTAGATTTATTGCAGAAGCGCATTATGGTCAAACAATCGTTTCTTTGACTAAAAATACAGAGAATAAATCATTCATGCACACAATAAAAATTGAAGGAACTGATAAAGTTTGTGCAACAGCAAAAACAATTTGGAAGAAAACATAAACACGAACGCACAATCGAGTAGGCTGCCCCGCCGGCATTGCCTCTCACCTCACTGACCGTCCTGGTCTTTCATAATCAGCGGTTCAATAAATCGATACGAGCAATAATTCCCTCCTATTCGTTCTCCGGCAATCAGTAAAACGAGTAGCGGCAACGTATTTCACCTCGATCATAACCCATTGTGGACAGGCCGATGGAGTTGACCATCCCTGGCCGATCGTAATGGAATAGTTCATTTGTTTTATTATCAGATCTATAAGGTGGTCATTATAAATCGGCGTCGGGCGGTCAATAGGAACGGCCTATCCAGTTTACTTGGTTAATCAGTTGGTCCGGATATGTTTTGTGTTGCAAATATGGTCAAATTCTCGGTAAAATCTTCGATGTTCGACTCTTTGATTTGTTTTAAAGTTGCATTTTATGCGTAGAATCATCCATAGAACTGACTGGAATTACGTACTTCCGGAAAAATAGTATTATATGGGACGCTATTTTATTGATCTTTAACATTACATTTACACCAATAGCCTTTTAAATCCCTGCGATTAATTTTGATCAACAATGCTTGTCATTCATTTTAACGAAGCAGATCAAATATTATGTATTGATAATACTGGTGGTATTTCCTTTCAGAACTTAGCATTTGAATCGTATAGGGTCATTCAGGAAAAGAAATTACCGCGAAACCTCAGGTTTCTTGAACATGCAACTGCGTTCCTCATTAATTCGGATGTTGATCAACTAAAAATACTCAAGGATAAGCTATTCGAAAATACATTACATTTTGATTCTGTAAAACATGCGATAGTAACCAGTGACCCAGCGGTCACGGCATACGTTATGATGATTAAAACATTTATGGGAAATTCGAACTATACCCTTGAAGTATTTTCGAATAATGAAGCAGCGAATCATTGGTTTTTAAGTTAGGTTTAGCAGATTTTATCGTATGCACCACCTGTAAATATCAGAGAAGGATCCTGTAATCAAGATGGTGGGCTGCAAATATAGGGTTGCCAGGTTTTTAACCGGTTGAAGTGGTCAATCGAAATCGGCTCAGTGTGGATAAATGTTCTGATTTTTCCACATAACAGGAATAACGATACTGTTTATTAGTATTTTTAAACACCATTTTATTACAAATTATCCATTGATGAAAAAGACATTCGGAATTCTTTTTGGAATACTAATTTATTCCATCGCCTCGATTGCGCAAATTCAGGTAAAAAACGGAAACGAAACTCTTTATATCGAGATCGGAGGAGGGATCACCGATTTGAAACGACTGAATGATCAGCAGGGCAATCCAACGAACACCTATTCCTACCGAAGGTCGAAACAAGGTATCAATCTCACCGTTCGCCCATACATAACCGTTGCCGGCGGGAGCTGTGTACCGAATGGTTATCAAGCGGGGCAATTCGACCTCAAAACCTCGATGGTAATCGGTTTTTATCGAGATTACCTTAACTTCGTTTGGCCTGTAACCACTCCGGCTGTCGACTCCGTTCACCTGGACAAAGCAACCGGAACGACAGGATTCAGTGGTCAAATCGACTTTGTAAGGTACTATCAAGCCCAGCACAGCCTGGTTATTCAGATTAATCTAATTATGTTTGACTTATCAACCTGCTCTAATCCCAGCAGCAGGCAGCTTACCTTTTTCCTCTTCCCGGAAGGGACCGTCCAGGAAATGGCATATACTGCCCAGGCCAATGCCTCGAGAAGCGACCAGTCTTTCTGGAAACAGGGCAACTGCAATGTATGTAATAAAAAAGGGGTTCCCGGCTTCAATGTCAGCACGGTTACACTGCTTCCAGGTTTTTCCGATCAGGATTATGGATACTCTTCCCTGGGCCCTGACATGGATTTTTCCAGATATTTCACCAACCCGGGAACCATGGGGATGTTTGGAGATGGTTGGAACTTTGTCTATGAACAGGAACTGCTGGCTTCAAAGAAAATGGTTCAATACCAGAACGGAACCGGTGCTAACGAAGTCTATTTTCTTCGTGCCGACACTAGTTCACCTTATACCTATAATTCCCAGTTTTCAAACAGAAAGAGAATGCGCTATTATCCAGCCGAATTACGATTTGAGATTTTTGATCCAGACACAAAATTGTTTTCCGACCTTTTGCTTTACGCTACAGTAAACGATACTATGCGTTTTCATCTATCCCAAATACGAGATATGAATGGAAACATAGTAAATGTAACTTATAACAGCCAGCATAAGATCTCGGCAATCACAGATGCCTCCGGGCGAACGACCTTGTTTCAGTATGACACCGGCGACCGCTGTTCGAAGTTGACCCTGCCCGATGGCCGATCGTGCTCGTACCAGTATACTGCCCAGGGGCAATTGATGCAGGTTGCCGATATCTATGCAAACGATGTGGGGTTTACTTACGATACTGATGGATATGTTGCAACCATGCAGGTGAACCAGAATATCGCAACCTTTACGTATTATACGGCCAACGGGAGCCGGTTCCTGACCAGTGTAACCAACCTTGACGGAAATACAACAGCTTATTACCCGGATCTTTTATCGACCGATAAGCGCTGGAACCGCATCACGGACCCAACTGGTGTTGCAACCATTTATGAAATCGACCCTGCCACCGGATCAACAATAGCCACGAAGGATGTTGCCACAGGCGCAAAGCAACAAATGTACTACAATGAAAACAAGATGCTTACCGACTTAATTTTACCATCCGGCGACGCTTCACAAACCGTATATGACTCTCTGAAAAGGGTCATTAAAACTATTGATTTCAGAGGGATACCTTCTACTTTCCTTTATGACTCGCTCGACAATATGGTGGAGTATATTGATGCAGAGGCCCACTCCTGGAAATGGACCTATAACAAGCAGTGCAGGGTAACAGAAACCCTCACCCCGATGAGGAAAACAGAAACTTTTACCTACTATCCGAATGGGTTGGTCCAGACACATACGTTCGGTGCGTCGCAAACCTATTTATTTGTATACGATCCTTTTGGAAATATTACTTCAGTAACCTATCCGACCGGCGGAGTGGGGGCGTTTGAATATAGTGACAAGGGACTACAGGTCACCGCTTACACCGATCCTATGGGAAATCAATCCACTTTCGAACATGATGCCCTGGACCGGATTACAAAAACAACCCATCCCGATGGCAGTTCTTTCACAACCACGTATAATTGCTGTGCACCAACCGGTACCATCGATGAAAATGGAAATGTCACTACGACCGAACGAACGCCTTTGCTTCAGATAACAAAATCAACCGACGCCGAAGGCAATGCCTGGAACTACACCCTGGATGGCGCAGGCCGGGTGGTAGAAAAAATCAGACCGGATAACACAAAGTATCAATACACCTACAACTCCAGTGGAAAAATGTCGAGGCAGACAGATCCGTTCAACGAAAGCGCTCTCATGGGTTATGACCTGAATGGACTTCTGAACGGGATCACCGACGAATCGGGCAATGTCAGTAATTTCCAACGGTCGAAAAATGGCAACATAACATCGCTTACCCTCGCAAACAAAACTGTAACTTACAACCGCGACAGCCTCGATCGGATTAACTTGCTGACCAATGCAAGGGGTCAAATAGTAAACTTTGCATATACCGCTGATGGCTTTGTACAAGCCAGAACTTTTACCGGAATTGATGACCAGTTTACCTATGATGAGGTAAACCGGCTAAGTTCAGCAACCAATCCTGAAAGTGCCTTGTCTATTGTTTACAATGGCAGGAATGCGATCAGTCAGTTGACCTATGATGGTAGCCGGCAATTCAATTTCTATTATGATCTCAATAATGAGCTGGTTAAAACAAAATACAGCGACAATAGTGAAGTTATTTTAAGGCGTAACACCCGGGGGCGCATTACATCAATGATAATTGGCACCGATAGCGTCAGATTTGAATATGATGCAGCATCCAATATAACAGGCATTCGCCGTTCGAATGGGATTAATACCCTCATCCGCAGGAACAAAATCTATAACAAAACTGCGCTTCGTTTATACAATCCAACCGATACCCTGATGAAATGGGATTATACCAGGAACCCGATGGGATACATTATCCGCGAATCGCGTAGCGGATTTCTATGCAACGACACTGTTTTCTTACCTGCCGATACCGGGGGTTTTTATCAAAAGGGAAATCAGCTTTCAAACTGGCAAAACCTTTCGTACAATTATGATGATGACGAAAACCTCATCCAGGTTGATCAGGGTGTGTTTACGGCTGCCTACGACAACCTTAACCGCCTGACCGAATGGACCCAAGATGGCGGGAACATAAAAGCTCAGTATTTTTACAATGCACAGGGCTATGTTGCTAAAAAAACACTAATTAATGGCTCCTCTGTAATTACTTACCGCTTTTTCTATAACGCAGAAAACAGGGTCATCGAAATCACCCAGGAAGGAACTTCTGCCGGATGGAAGTTTTTCTATGACGATAATTCTTTGATCGCATGCAAGACAGGAGCAGATTTATATTTCTACCATTACGACCACCAGGGAAATACCGTCGCTCTTTCAGATCGCTCAGGTAACATCGTAAAAACCTATGCCTACGATGTGTGGGGGAAAATCCTGAAGGAAACAGGAAGCCTTGATCAGCCTTTCAAATACAGCGGGGCCTGGGGGGTCATGCATGAATACAACTACCTCTACCGGATGCCCTACAGGTTTTATGATTCGTTTACCGGAAAATTCATCCAGCGTGATCCCTCCGGGTTTAATGATGGACTCAATCTTTATCGTTATGCTGGGAATAACCCTTTAAATTTAATAGATCCTGCTGGTCTCGAAAATGGAAGTGAAAGGCCCGATCTCGACGAGTATCTCAACCGTCGGGCTACAGACCCCGTTTACGATGCAGAGGAAAATGTAAACGATCTTGAAAGAGTGGGAATCGTTTGTGATTTATTGGGCTATTTATTGCCAGGTGCAAAAGCCGGACAGGCATATGCAGAAGGAAAATCCTGGTATGAGATATTTCTGGAAGCAGGTAAAAAACTTGCCGGTGGTTTACAAGTACCCTTTTATTATGCAGATGCCTATAAAAAAGTGATGGAATCGAAGGCTCCGACTTCAGAGGAGAATAACCAAAAGGGTTACCTTGATGATTATCTCAACAATGTAATTCCTCCATCAGGAGACACTGAATTATGGGGGTTCTAGTATCATGCATAACAATCAGAACAAAGAAGTGAAATACAACTAATTGATCATAAACTAGTACTGATGCGTTAAAATTCGAGTGTTAGTAAATTGTATTGTTCTTTGACATT
>JBAXVX010000056.1:0-11504 GCA_037128705.1 Bacteroidota bacterium
CAACAGGGAGCCCATTGACATCATCAATCCTGCCACCGAGGAGGTTTTTGAGCAGGTTCTGGACGGCAGCCGTGAGGATGCTCATGCGGCTGTTGCGGCTGCCAACAAAGCCTTCGGGGTCTGGCGCCGTATGACCGCCGTATCGCGCGCCGAACTCCTCCACGAAGTGGCCGACCGCCTGAAAGCACGCACTGAAGAGATTGCACGCCTCCTGACGTTCGAGGGAGGCAAACCACTCAGGGAAAACCTCGACGAAGTTGGGTGGTGTGTGGCCTGTTTCCGCTACTACGCAGAATTAGGCCGCAACAGCCGGGGACGGGTCATTCCCAGCATCGAGTCCACCCAGTTGTCGATGGTGCTGAAGGAGCCCTATGGGGTGGTGGTGTGCATCGTTCCCTATAACTATCCGCTGCTCCTGATGGCGTGGAAAGTGGCGCCGGCCCTGGCCGCCGGCAATACGGTCATCATAAAACCCAGCAGCATTACTCCGCTTGCCACGCTGGCCTTAAGCGCGTGTTTCGAAGTGCTGCCGCCGGGCGCGGTGAATATCGTCACCGGCTCTGGCGAAGAAATCGGCCATGCGCTGGTTACCCATCCCGATACGCATGTGGTGGCTTTTACGGGCAGCACCGGGACGGGACGCAAGATTGCCCGCCAATGTGCCGAAAGTTTCAAGAAGGTCACACTGGAAATGGGAGGCAAGGATCCTTTCGTCGTCTGCGAAGACAGTGATATTAACGTGGCAGCGCGGGCGGTGGCCTGGGCGGCCTGCCTCAATGCAGGCCAGGTCTGCACATCCTCCGAGCGCATCTATGTGCAGCGCACAATTGCCGATCGTTTCCTGGAAGCCCTGGTAAACTTTACCGGCACCCTCAGGATTGGACCCGGTATCGAGCCCTCCACCGACATAGGGCCGCTGGCGCGCGACCGCTACCGGCGCAACGTGGAGGAACATGTTGAAGAGGCCAGGAAGATGGGGGCTGTCGTACTGGCCGGAGGCAAACGACCTGCTGGATTCCAGAAGGGATACTACTACGAGCCCACGGTGCTGATCAATGTTACACCCTCCATGAAAGTGATGACCGAAGAAACCTTCGGACCGGTGGCGCCCGTGATGGTCTACAACGACTTCGACGAGGCTATCCGCCTCGCGCAGGGGACGCAATACGGCCTCGGCGCCGTCCTCTTCACCCGCGACGCTGTAAAAGCAAAGACCTTCTTCGAGGAGGTCAAGGCGGGAAGCATCTGGATCAACGACCCCCTCACCGACAACGACGCCGGACCGTTCGGCGGCATGAAGATGAGCGGACTGGGACGCGAGCTTGGACTGGAGGGGCTGGAGGAATTTATGGAAACCAAACATGTGCACTGGGATTTTGTGCAGCAGGAAAAGCCCTGGTGGTATCCCTACAATCGGGAATAATAGGGTATCACTCGTATTAATATCAGGATGGGAAAAAAGGAGTGGTTATTTAATAACCGGAATCAGATTGAATTTGAAATCGGAAAAATGTTGTTCAAGACCTTTTTTCATCGCTTCCTGCAAATCAGCCAGCTCCGATAAGCTTCTGTTTTTCGAAAAATTCAGTTCGATCTCGACAATCTTCTGCCTGCCGCTGGTTCTGGAGTAAATGTAGCCAATTCCTTCATACTGATCAAATTGCTCAGCCAGGATTTTTAAGATCAGCAGCTGATCAGCCTCTTTTAAGGGCAGATCGATCAGGGCTTCAAAGTTTTCCTTAATTACTTTCAGTGAATTGACAATCCAATAAGTTGCGAAGATAACCGAGAGCAAAATGTCGATGACCCTCGCCTGGAGGACCCTGTCGGAATGTTGAAAATAGAGCGCAACCAGGAGGGTAAGTGCTGAAAGGATTGTTTCAACAAGGCAGATCGTGTAGTATATATTGTAGGCTTTCAGGATCGGGGAGTAGGCGTCGGACCGCTTCATGATCGAATTGGCCCACCATTTCAGCATGACCAGGCGGAGATTGATGTAAAGAAAAGCGATTTGTGTGTATCCAAAACTGATTTCAGGCGGGGCCTGAACCGCAGATTTCCAGATTGAATAAATGACAATGGCCGCGCCGGGTAAACTCAGTGCGGCCTGAAAAAAACTTATAAAATTCTCCAGTCTTCCGGTTCCGTATGGAAATTTATAGGAATTGTCCTTAATGGAAAGATCCAGCGCAACGATCGCGAACAGATAAACGATGAGCGACAGGGAGTTTTGCAGCATGAAGGTAAAAATGATCACAGAATTTGAAATATAGGCGATGTACAGGCATAAAAGAGTTTCCAACAGCAACGTAAAGAAGCCTGCAATAAAAAACCGTTTAATTTCTTTTCTTGTTTTTAGAATATCATCCGTGAACATATCTTTTCCTGTTTGTTTAAATCCATAAATGATCCCCGGTTTTCACGGTAAATTACCATATGATGGCTTTACCCACTTCAACCCGGTTTGAAGTTTTGACCTTAACCAGGTAGAGGCCGGCGGTTAATCCGCTGATGTCAATATCCAATGGTTGGGGAGGGCGGAAGGAATTTGACAGAACATGCCGGCCCGTGATTTCGTAAAAATCAACCTGGATTTCGCCCGGATCAAAGGGAGTCAGCGTGATCGATATCCGGTCACGCGCAGGGTTTGGGGAGATCGTAATTCCGTTATTTTTTCGTGCTGGCTCTTCAATATTTAATCCTCCTCCGTTTGTGGTCTTCAGGATCGCTCCGCTCCCCCCTGCGGCAAAACCTACGCTGGGGTTGATGAAAAAGACTGAATTCAGCCATTGCGTAGTGATTTTCGTTAAGTACCATGAATTTCCGCCATCCCAGGTTTTCAAAATAATACCTCCCTCCCCGGCAATGTAGCCGGTTTGACTATCGGGAAAATGGACAGAAAACAGATCCTCGACCATCAGGGGTATTTTTGTCCATGAAGTCCCGCCATCCGTGGTCCGCAGGATCTGCCCGTTTTCACCCACGATGAACCCGTTCAGGGAATCGGTAAAACAAACATCTCTCAGGGCTCCATCAGGTCGGTAAGGATGAATGGTCCATGTTGAACCGCCATCGGTAGTTTGTATGATCCCTCGTCCGTCCTGGCTGAAATATCCTACGGCAAACCCGTTTGTCGGACTGGTGAAAAATACTCCGTTCAAGCTAAAATAGTACTCATTCCAAATCTGGGTCCAGGTTATTCCTCCATCGGTGGTTTTGAAAATATCGCCAAAATATCCCACCGAATATCCGGTCATCTGATTGGGAAATGCCAGCGCTTTGGGCCAGCCATACGTCCCCGTTTGCGTCACATTCCAAGTCAATCCTCCGTCGGTGGTCCTCAGGAACGCTGCCTTCCAGTTATGCCAATCCAACCAGGCGGCAGCCACGATGGCCGTGTTTTCATCAAGAAAAACAACGTCACTCGGTTCATACGTACTGCTGTGGTAACATTCCTGCCAGGTTTCGCCACCATCGTTCGACGCCAGGATACAATTATACCCTGTGGCGAATCCTTTGAGGTCGTTCACGAAGGTAATCGCGCTGATGTTGTTGTTGGAGCCGGATGAGAGCGGTGTCCAGCTCTCTCCGCCATCGACCGTTTTCATTATATTTCCTCCAGGACCTACCCCGTAGCCCGTATTCGCATCCGGAAAGGTGAGTGATAAGAGGTGTGAACCGGCCGGCCAGGAATTCCATGTAACTCCACCGTCGGTTGTCTTAAAAATGTTTCCTGCCGAACCTGAGGCAAAACCCGTGGTGGGGCTCGTAAAGGTCACGAATAACAATCCCTGGTCCATAGGCATCGTAACCTCGGTCCAGGTCGCACCCCCATCCGTCGTCCTCATCATGAAGTTGTTCCAGCTTTTCATTCCTACTGCACACCCATTCAGTGAATCGGTAAACCAGATGGAACGCAGCTCATCGGCAATGTACTCCTTCTGGATGGTCCAGCCCAGTCCGCCGTTGATGGTCTTGATGATTGTTCCGTGCTGGCCGCAGGCGTATCCCACCTGGTCGTTCAGGAAAAATATGGATTTGAGGTAGGCGGCCCCGCTCCATTTCGACTGGATCCAGGTTGCTCCCCCGTCGGTGGTTTTCAGGATCATGCCATTCTGGCCGCAGGTATAACCGGTGGTTTCGGTGATGAAAAAGACCGATGGCAATTCAAAGTGGGTTCCGCTTGTCTGTGCATTCCAGGTGACTCCGGCATCGGATGTTTTCAGGATGGTACCGTTAAATCCGGTGGCGAACCCAAGGGAGGGTGAAGGAAAGCAGACCGAACGCAGGTTGGCCTGGGTCCCGCTGTTGCAAAATTCCCAGGTTTGACCTCCGTTGGTTGTCTTCAGGATCGTCCCGAATTCCCCGACGGCAAATCCTGTATTGACATCGGTAAAATCGACTGAACACAAAGGATTTCCCTGGATTTTAGGATTTTTCCAGGTCCACTGGGCCCACAGGCTCAAGGGGGTCAGGAGCAGGAGGCACCACGTGATAATTAATTTCATTGTTTGAGGTTTATCCAAGTTTATAAAAATCAAATATAGTTGATTTTCAGCAATATATTAAATAGTTTAAAAAAGTCACTTTTAGTGACGGAAACCACGACGAATTCCCAAAGGATAAAGAGGTGCTGCCGTAGAATGCTCACTGTTTTTACGGTAAATTGTATTAATTTTGAAATAAACAGGATGATTTTATACTTTTGAATGTTCCTGGCCTGCACATGATCTCAAATCAGTTTCGGAGTTTCATCTTCGTTGTACTTCTTCTTTCCGCTGCCTGCGACCGCAGGTATGCAACAGAATATGCTCCTGTCGCCGGCGGGTTCAAATTCTCAGCTGATCTGAAACTGAGTGCAGTTGAGATTAAAGCCGATTCAGTACTCATTTCTATGCGCAGGGAACTTTTAAGCCGTAAAGGATTTGACTGGTCGTTCTTTTCATCATTTTCTGGCCATAAAGCAGAAATTCAAAACGAGGCGCTGTACCGGGTTATCAAAAAGATGCCCAAGGGAGGCATGCTTCATATCCATGCCTCTGCTACCGGCGATGCGCAATGGATCATTGATAAAGCGCTCAGCATGCCCGGGTGTTATATTTTCTGGAGTGCCGACAACACTCAGTTTGTAAAGGGCGAACTGAAATTCTTTCCCGACCATGTTATTCCTCCGGGATTTCTGCCCATACAGCAACTCAGCTCCGAAGATCCCCTGCTCAGTCAGAAACTTTTCCCTTTATACACCATCGGGCCTGAAGACGACAGCATCCCCGACATTTGGGCTGAATTTGAAAAGGTTTTCAGCCGTGTTGATGATTTTGTTTCCTACAGGCCTGTTTTTACAGAGCATTACCGCCATGCGTTCGACCTCCTTGCCTCCGACGGAGTTCAGTTTGTGGAACTCCGCACCAGTCTGGACAAGATACTGAATGAAGATGGGACTTATACGAAGGATGAGGCATTGCTTGATCTCTACCAGGGAATTCTGGCAGGTACCCGAACTAAATATCCGGCATTTGACCTCTGTATCATCGCCAATTCATGGAGAGGGCTGTCTCTCGATGGAGTCGCAAGCCAGCTGGAGAGGGTAAGCAGGCTGAAATCCGAATACCCGGGGATGATCGGAGGGTTCGACCTGATTGGGGAGGAAGATGGATTTCACAGCAACGAATTTTTTTCAGTGGCCCTCAGCAACAGCCCTTTACCGCTTTTTCTGCATTCGGGTGAAAGTCTCACACTGGCCAATACCAATATCAGGGATGCCCTGAACATGAATGCCCCCAGGATAGGCCACGGTGTAAACCTGTTTTATTTTCCTGACCTGGAAAAGACCATTATTTCGCGAGGGACGCTGCTTGAGATGTGTCCGATCAGTAACCAGGCCCTGAGATATGTGAAGGACTTCCGCCTTCATCCCGGCCAGGGATACCTTCGAAATGGAGTTCAGGGAACACTTGGTTCCGATGATCCAGCTTTCTTTCAATCAAGCGGACTGACCGACGATTATTTTGTGGCTTACCTGTCCTGGGGTATTAACCTTCGTTCAGTCAAAAAGATGCTGCTTAATTCTATCACTTACAGCGGGATGCCGGATTATTCCGTTCAAAGCCAGCTTAGTCTGTTCAATAAGAACTGGGATGGTTTTATTCAGTACGTGAATGGGTTATAGCCAGCGTTCTGCCTTAGGGCCTTTGTAAATCGCCAGGATAGCCCTCTGTGTAGAAAAACCGGAGTTCTTAATCCCCTGCCGCCGGTTTTGGTTGACCACCTTAACTTATTGACAATTTACAAACGGATATGATCAGGCTAATCGGGCGAAGGCTGGTCAGAGTGGGCGTTTTTTCCATCCTGCCGAATCAAAAAAGGAAAAACTGCATATCTTTGTGTAACGTTACTATCATATTCATTGTTCTTTAACATATTCAAAACATTGCGTTGCTAATATTTCTATTCTGATAAGCCGCCAATTTATTTAAAGTGTAGAGAAATAGTTTATGTGAGCGCACCCAACGGGTGTGTTCCTTTTGCTATTTTCAGTTGAGTTGGGTGCTTGGCAGTACCTCTATGATCATTGCCCAAACCGCCTGTGCAATGGCAGATGACCGGGAAAAGGCGCAGGAGGCGGGATGTTATGATTATATTTCAAAGCCTATCAGAATCGATGCCATCAAGGAACCAGTACAAAAGTATTTCAAATAACAGTCAACATTTTATATGAAAAAAGAACGAGTGAAGGTGCGCATATTCCTGTACTTTATCTTGTGGTCACTATTCTGGTCATTTCTGATTGTAATACTGGCTGTTGTTAATTACCGTGAGGTTTACAATAATTCGCTTCAAATAGTAAAATCCAGCGCAATCGATGGCTATAATAAGGATTTAGTATACAGGCGATGGGCTACTATTCATGGAGGTGTTTATGTGCCTGTTACCGATAATACGCCTCCTAATCCATGGCTTTTAAATTTGCCTGAAAGAGATATTACGACCCCTTCTGGAAAAAAACTCACTTTGGTAAACCCAGCCTATATGACTCGTCAGGTGCATGAACTGGGAGCTCAGCAGTTTGGATTACGAGGTCACATCACAAGCCTAAAACCGCTAAGACCTTCCAACGCACCCGATGATTGGGAAAAGAGGGCATTATTGGCTTTTGAGCAGGGCGTCTACGAGTCGGCATCTCTGGATATGATTCAGGGAAAGGAATATTTTCGTTTCATGAAGCCAATGATCACTGAGCAGGGTTGTTTGAAATGCCATCGCCAGCAAGGTTATAAAATCGGTGATATTCGGGGGGGGATAAGTGTTTCAGTCCCATGGGAACCTGTCAGTAAACAGTTATTCGTTCAACTGCTATTCATATTCTTTACTTACGGGGGAATATGGATTATTGGAATGGCAGGTGCTGGATTTACTATGAGAAGAATTCATGACCATCAGAAGAAACAAGCAAAGATGGAGGATGCGTTACGTAAAAGTGAACAAAAGTACAGGTCACTTTTCAACAATTTAGATCAGGGTATGGCACTTCATGATATTATCCTTAACAAATCAGGTGAGGCGATTGATTACAGATTCGTAGAGGCCAACAAAAGCTTTGAAGAAATTACCGGACTGAAACAGGCAGATATCATTGGTAAAACGGTGTTGGAAGTAATGCCCGGAATTGAACAGGCTTGGATTGAAAAATATGGCCAGGTAGTAGCTACCGGCAAATCCCTTCATTATGAAAATTATTCCAGTGAACTTAAAAAACATTATGAGGTTGTTGCATACAGGCCACAAGTCGGACAATTTGCCGTTATTATATCAGATGTTACAAGCAGGCGCCTTGTCGAGGAACAAATCAAACAAAAGAACGAAGAACTTGCAAAATTGAATACAGAAAAAGACAAATTCTTTTCTATAATAGCCCACGATCTGCGCAGTCCATTTAATGCCTTTCTTGGTTTTACTAAACTACTTGATGATGAGCTGTCTACGATGACAAAGGAAAATACTCAAAAAATTGCCATGACAATGAGAAAATCCGCGTCCAATCTTTACAATTTACTTGAAAATCTTTTGGAATGGTCACGAATGCAGCAAAGATTAGTCCCTTTCACTCCCGAAAAAATTCAATTGCTTCAAGTGGTTGAGGCAATTAAACAAATTGCGTTAGAACCGGCGAAAATAAAGGAGATTGAGCTAACTTTCGATATTCCTGGTGACATCTCTGTTTTTGGCGATGGCAATATGTTGCAATCAGTAATCCGGAACCTTGTATCCAATGCTATTAAATTTACACCCAAAGGAGGAAGGGTAAGTGTTTCGGCTAAAGGAACCATTGATAATGGTGTTGAATTCTCCGTTAAAGACACCGGCATCGGCATGAGCCCTCAAATGGTTGCCGATCTATTCCGGCTCGATGTTCAAACAAACCGGAAGGGTACCGAAAACGAACCCAGCAGCGGTTTGGGATTACTCCTTTGCAAAGATTTCGTTGAAAAACACGGAGGAAAGTTATGGGTGGAGAGCGAAGAGGAGAAGGGAAGTACGTTTTGTTTTACGTTACCGGCCGATCCGAAAGCATAAGAGGTCAATGCAAATGTAGTTTCAAAAGAAGATAAAGCAGGTTAACTTAAAAATATGAATTATTAATTGCCGAAGATGATATCGCTTCCATTCTGTTGCTCACGCGAACACTCAAAAAAATCAGCCGTGAAGTACTGCAGGTAAAAACCGGAACTGATGCCACCCGTCAAATACGTGAGTTTAATCCATTTACCAGTAACCCTGCTGTTGTACTAGACCAGAATGAAAGATCGCCCTATGTTAACAGAATCACGTTAATGTGGAATGATATGCGCAAAGTTGTCCTGCAGCACTTTCCTGCAAGTCCGGGGATTCCGGACAACCATAAACAATATCTCAAATCCGTGGATGAAATCTATGTTATGGATGCTTATCATTCACTTTCCATCGAGAAATATTCGGTAACACCTGAACTTATTGAAAAAGGAAGGATAGGGGGATGGAACCCATCAGACAGTGAAACAGACAGGCATCAACGTGATGCAATGGCGGCCAGGGGCTATTGGCAGGCATCGCAGGCAATTAAAGAAAGTATTAAAAGTATTCTGAATGGAGAAAACCCGGGAGTGATTGCACGAAAGGACCATTCGCATTGGTTTCGTGAGCTATTCTCCCCAAGTGTGACCTCCGGTATCATTAAAGCTTCTGACCTTGCAGGCTACCGGATAAACCAAGTCTAAATTTCCCAGTCAATGCATGTGCCTTTAAATAAGGATGCTGTTCGCGATGCGATGCCAGTATTATTTGACTTGATTCAGAAGAAATAAGTCCTGGGGTTCGCGCAGTACTGGGACATTTTATCTTTGTCTACATCCACCCTTATATGGATGGCAATGGACGCATGGCAAGGTTTCTGATGAACGTGATGCTTGCTTCCGGTGGATACCCATGGACGGTCATCCCTGTGGAGATGCACAATGCCTATATGTATTCTCTTTATAATCAGGTTCAGGAAGCTCCGGGTGGCAAATAAAAAGGGTCCCAAACTTTGATTGTTTGAAACCCTTGATTCTGTAGTGGGACGTGAGGGATTCGAACCCACGACCTCATGCGTGTGAAGCATAATCCATATGCTTTTCATTGTTTTACAACTCTTTAGTATTATCGACAAATATATTGTATATTAAGCAATTACAATACTATTGTTCATAATACTTTGATGATATTTTACTTTTTTTTAGTATTTCTTACTATTTTGTTTGTACATTTGTTTGTACATTTTTAATTCAGGCCACAACGAAATGAAAAGGAAACCAAACAAACAACCGGCCACAGACATTATCCTTGAGACCCGGAGGCCTCGTAAGGATGGCAGCTATCCAGTAATATTACGAGTGATTTTTGAGCGGAGGTATCACGATTATATTACAAGGTACATACCGGAAAAAATTGGAGGCGATTTCACCGACATTCAAAAACATTGGCTTGCAAAGTTTGATAAAGGTATTGCTCTTACCAAACAGGAATTTGCTGATCTATTCGACCAGGTCACAGAAGATGAAAAAAAAGATGGCACATACAAGGATAAAGAAAAGAAAACCAGCAAACGGGAACCATTAAAAACGCTGTCTATATATTTAAAAAAACAGGAATCTGAGGCTAGGGAAACAGCCGCCGGAATAGACTTGTTCACATTTGACGCTTTCAAGGAAAGATATTTTGCAAGAACAACAGATGATCAGGACGTAGTCACGGCCCTCGCATCGAAGGCAGCTGCATTACGTAAGGATGGTAAGATCGGTACGGCTGTTTTATACGAGAATACGATCAGCTCATTGAAAGACTTCACAAAAAAGGGGAAATACCCGTTTGGTAATATTACCACGAAATTTCTGAAAGATTATGAAAGATTCATGCTTGAAAGAAAAATCGGTAAAAAGACTCAACACGCAACATCAAAAACAACTGTTTCAATATACCTACGTTGTTTGCGTGCAATATTCAATGAAGCGGCACCGGAAGGTACAGTATATCCATTTGGCAAAGGAAAATACACTATCCCAAAATGGAATCACAACAAACGGGCGTTACCTCAGGCAGACGTGGGGAAGATCGCTGGTTGCTCAGTTATTGATGGAACGATGGAACACCGGAGCCGGGATTTGTGGTTATTCTCATATCTGTGTAATGGGATGAATTTTAAAGACATTGCAAACCTAAAGTTTTCCAACATCAAAGATGATACGATTGTATTTGAACGTGCAAAGACAGCGAAAAGTGGTGACGATGTGATTAATATAACTGTTATCATTACCCGGCAGATCGGCAGGATCATGGATCGCTGGAAAAATGGACCAGGCAACCAGGAACAATATGTTTTCCCGATCCTGGAATCCGGAATGACAATGGAAGATCAGCACAGGACTATTAAGCAGTTGGTTAAGAACACGAATAAGTATATGAGGCGCATTTGTGTCGCATTGGAGATACCGGAAGCCACTACCTACGTTGCTCGGCATAGCTTTGCCACGGTATTGAAACGGTCAGGTGCCAGTGTTGAATACATATCTGAATCCCTGGGCCACCGGAATATATCCACGACACAGAACTATCTTGCAGATTTCGAGATTGACGAAAAGCGTAAATGGGCTGAGAAATTAGCGGATTTCGGGGAGTTGCCACGGGAGCAAGGACAAGAATAGAACTTTCCCCGGCCAATCCACAGACACACACAAGCCCCCACAATTAACGATTGGCAATAGGATAATACCTAGCCTCAGTTAAACCAACAGGCTGTTATGGGGCAAATTGCTTGCTAATCATGACACCCCCTGGAAATTATGTCCGAAGGTTCCCGGACAGCTGAGTTTTTTTCCACCAAGCGATCCTAAAAACATAATTCCCCCCAAAGTGTATAGACCGCTCAAGGCCCCCCTCTGGAAAATACGCACATATTGACCCCCTCTGTACGTTTTAAGTTGACCCCCTGA
>JBAXVX010000057.1:0-11072 GCA_037128705.1 Bacteroidota bacterium
AATCAGGTGGCGCCGAATGCGCCGAAATGGTGGCGCCGAATCACCGAAATAATCAGATAAGGTTTCTTGATACATATCCGTTTGATTTTATGTGTTTTTTTTAAAGGTGGTATTAAATCCAAATCTTCCTCAAAATTACCTGCGAAATTTTACGCATAACAAGGCCAAGCCCTCCGGGTGTCGTCATTTTTTTGAATCATCTATTTTTTTGGGGTAAAAAAATGACCGGCAGCCTTGCAATGCTAAAATTTCTACGGTATTGGGCGTCTAAGATTTGAATTTTCGGGGGTTTCTATTTTCAAAACAGCCTAATATTTGTGTATGGCCGTCTTGATGATCCTTTGTCCCAAGAATAACCTGCTCAGGCAGGCATACCGGACCGCATCAATCGCATGGTTAAACCTATCGACCGGGATGTTCATCGGCTTTCCCGAAGCATCCTCCTTCCATTTGTAGTTTTTCAGCTCCCGGATCAGGTTTACAGATTGTTTGGTCACATTGATCGGGTACCTCTTCAATATGTCAATCCCAGTCAGGATGGAATCCGGACCCTTGAAGGTAGGCATGATCTTGAAGCCTTCCTGGTGGATCTCATAAATGCACTTGGGCTGGTTATCCGCGATAATCTCATCAGCCTGGGTGATCTCCAGCTTTCTCATCCAGTTGCAGATATCAGGATTGGTCAATCCCCGGGAGTAAATCAGTTCATCCACCCAAAGCTCGCCGCCATCCATCCCGACTTTGACCAGGGCTGTAGGATCATTGCTGAATCCAAAATCCATCCCGTAGCTGATCCACTTGCACTCCCCGGGCCATTCATCTACAATCCGCCAGTTGGTAAAGATTAATCCGGTGATCTGCCCCACCTTACCCAGGCCATAGATCCGCCAGTAATTCTCATCAACTGTCTTGAGATTCTCAATTTCTGCAACCATCTCCGGAGGAAGAAACTGGATGTTATCCAGGTAGGTGGAATGGATGAAGGTACAATCTTTCCGGGGCAGGACCTGGTCATAGATCCAGTGTTCATCCATCGATGGATTGAAATCCAGGAAGATCTGCTTCTCGGTCCGTAGCGATAGCTGCACCCAGTCTTCCAGGGATAGTTCATTGGCCTCGTTGATAAAAAGGTAAGCCCGCTTCGCCCCTCTTTTCTTTTGCGGCTGATCCAGGCTCATGAACTCAAACAGGTTTCCGTTCAGCAGGTAGGTATTCTCAGTCCGGTTGTGGTTCCGCTCATCGTAAAGGTCAGCCGATTTGAGGATCTCGAAGAAATCCCGCATCGCCGAGGCTTTCAGTGCCGGCATCGATCGCCTCACGATAGAGAAAACCATGTCGGTATCTTCAAAAGCCTTAACCAGGATCAGTACCTGGAGGATCGAAAAGGTCTTCCCCGACCGGGTCCCGCCCTGGTTCACGACGATCTTGGTCGCTGCTTTATAATTTTTCCGGAATACGTTCGATACCCTGATGCGCTTCTCCAATAGGTAGGGTTTTATTGGGTTCATCCGCGATGAGGGCGGATTGAACCACTTCAAAGGTTATTTTGGTGAGCCTGTCTTCAACCGGGGCAATATCGACATTCATCCGCTGGAGCTTCGGCCGGATGTATTCCTGCAGGTTCAGCCAGAGTTCAACCCGCTCCTTCGGCTTCATGGTGGCAATATCCTCCTCCAAGGTCTCCTCCAGCTCCTCAACGATCCATTCAAGCCGCTGCTTTTTCTCAGTCGTGAGCTTATTGGGTATTCCTTTTGGTCTCCCCATGTTCCCTGGCTTGAACCGATGATCGTTTACAGGTGTTTCTTCCATAATTTCCCGTTTTTTCCCGTTATAGTACGACAATATTACATCCGTTTAAACCGCGTGCGGTAAACCAGTTTTTCGATCGCACTTACTGAGATGCCATAAGTGTCGCTCAATTCACTTTTGATTTCGGCATATGATTTTCCATCTTTTTTGTTACGGATTTCATCTTTTGCTTTGTCAAAATACCGTTCCCTCACCAGCCATTTCGTTGCCACGGATGCTGGAAGCAATCCTTTTTTTACGATGTAGGCCACATCTATTCCGTAGTGCTCTTTGAGGTCCGCGATTACCTTTTCAGTTTCCGGGTTCATAAATCATTTCTTACAAAATTACGCAATAATCACCCTATTTTCAATCAATTAGGCGAGATATTGCCACTTCGTACGAGCTTTTAGGCAACTGGTCGTCGTAATTTTGTTAAGGTCAATTTTTTACAGTATGAAATCATTTTCCACTCCCCCCGTTGCCTTCTCTGTTGCCTTTATCAATGAGGGTTCCGGAGTACTTCAAAAGGTCGTCGTTGCCCAGGCTGGCAAGGTAAAATCCTACTTCGAGGAGATTGACGCTGAAACGCTATCTCAGATCGTAACGCTCGGGAATGCGAAGGAGAATGGAGTCAAGGCCCGCTTCGGCCACCCGAACATGTGCAGCTCTGCCTTTGGCACCTATATCGGGAGATTTAAAAATTTTCAGCTTGATGGGGAAAAGGTTACCGGCGACCTGCACCTCGACACAGTTTGCAAAAATGCTCCCGGGGGCAATTTGTACGATTACATTCTCACCATGGCAAAGAAGAATCCCGACATGTTCGGAGCATCCATGGCCTTCATCCCGGCCGAACCTGCCCTGGGCGCCGGTGAATTTCCCCTGGTCCGCATTGAGGAACTTTTAGCCACCGACCTGGTCGACGATCCGGCCGCCACCAACTCCTTGTTCGCAGTCGATTCATTCTCTTACCAGGCTACCCAATTTTTGGATGAAAATCCGGCCATCGCGGCCTTCATTGCACGCCGGCCCGAAACAATCATTGAATTCCTGTTAAAGTACTTTTCTAAAACCGATCTTATGAAACCAGAAATTTTTCAGAAGTTTAAAAACCTCTTCGCCACGGCCCCGGCAGCTGCTGCCGATGAAACCGCCGAAAAGAATTTCAACCAGGCCATTGAATTGCTTGAAGCCGAATACAGCGGGCAAATGACTGTTCTTGAGGAAAATCATCGCAAACAAATCACCGATCTGGAGACTGCACAAACCACGGCATTCGACGCCCTCCAGGCACAACTGGCCACCGCTGAATCTGAAGCCAAGGCATTTCAGACTCAGATTTCCGATTTAACCTCCCAGGTAGCCTCATTAAAAGATCAGCTCAACGCCAACCCAACCAAAGTAACCTCCGGCGATCCGCAAGTCACCGTCGGCCATCCCGAAGTAAAATTTGGAAAAGAACTCCTCAACGAAATGCCCGCTTACCTAAAAGACAAACTCAAAAAACCCTGATCATTGGTCATTGGTCAATGGTCATTGGTAATTCGTCACTCGTCACTTGTCACTTGTCATTCGTAAATCGTACATCGTAAATCTAAAATCCCAAAGTCATGTCAAACATCTTCTCCCACGGCATCTCGCCCGCCTTCACCAAGCAGTCCATCCACGACTATTTCATCTCCCCGTTCTTCATGGGAGAAGACATCCGTGGAGCCGTCACCGTCCGCTCCGACATCAAGGGCACCGAACTCTTGAACAAGATCTCGCGGCCATCCTTCATCACCAAGCCAAAGACATCTGCCGGTTTCACCCCAACCGGTTCTTTTGCGCTCTCCACCCAGTCTATCACCGTGGCGCCCATGGCCCTGGAATTCGAACAGAATGCCCGTGCCTTCTGGGGCTCCATCGTGGAGCAGCTGCTCGCCAGCGGTTACCGCGAAGACGACATCGAACAAATGAAACAGCCCGATGTATGGAACAAGATCATGCTTCCCATCATCGCCCAGGCCGGCCAGCAGGACCTCATCCGCCAGATGTTCTTTGGCAATCCGCTGCAGGAGGTTTTATCCTCCGGCATCCCAACAGGGGTCATTGATACCAATTTTTCAGGCTATACGGGTTTTTTAACGCGCTTTATTGCCGATGTTTTATCCACCGCCATCCCGGCCGCCCAGCATGTGGTTGTTGCCTCGGCCACGGCAGCCGTTAAAGCGGAGAAGATCCTCACCTATACAGCCGGTACGGATACCTTCCTGGTGTTGACCATCAACGGGGTGGCCTATTCTCAGGCTTATGCCAGCTCTGCAACCGTCACCTGCAACAACTGGCTCACGGCCCACAAAGCCGCCGTCGAAGCCCGTGGAGGTGCGTTGAGCGGGGTCATTGTAACCAACCCATCAGCAGGCGCCATCAAGGTGGTCAGCAAGTTCAAGGGGCAGGACTTCACCTTCACCGGATCGGTTACCGGCAATGGTAGCGTTGCCGCTTCCGGCGTGGTAGCTGCTACCAAGCAGGGTAAACTCGCCGCCAATGAAGCCGACACAACCTTCGAGGCCATGATCGATGCCGCCCGTCCCGAGATGTTCGAGTTCCCGCTGGTGTTCATGTGCACCCGCTCGATGTGGCGCAACCTGGTCCATACGGTAAAGGCCAAGACTACCGGCGACCTGCCGCTCACCATGATGCTGGGTGGACTCCCGGTTCCCTCCTACGAAGGTTATCCAGTCCTTGTCCGCCCCGACTGGGATACCTGGATCGCAAGCTATCAAAACGGCGTCCAGCCTCACCGTGCCATGTTCACCACACAACAGAACCTGATTTTTGGGACCGATGGACTGATGGATACCAACGACATCGAATCCTGGTACAACACCGACCTCCAAATGCGCAGATATAGGGTGCAATACAAAGCTGCCACCGCCTACCTGCATTCCGAACTCCTTGTCCTGGCTGGATTTGGCGACTAAGTTTTTGTCCCGCGTCCCGTGTCCCGCGTCCCGACCAAATCGTAAATCGTAGATCGTAAATTGTAAATGGCTTCAAAGAAGATCCAATCAGCTCCGCCTCCCCGCTTTTACGAGTTCTCCTACTCCCCTGTCCTCGACCTGGTGGATACTGATGTAATATTGGATCCTTCGAACATCAAGGTGTTTGTCCCCTTTGGAATCGACAACGCCCTGCCCCGCCAACTGATCAAGCTCGCCCGTGAAGTTCCGGTTCACCGGGCCATCCTCAACTCCAAAACCAACTACATCCTGGGGCAGGGTGTTCAGTCCTCCGATCCGGTTACCGCCGCATTTCTGCAGCTCCCGAATAACCATAAGGAACTCTTTTCGGTGACACTCAAAAAACTCTGCTTCGACTACCTCACCTTCGGAAATTGTTACTACGAGCTGGTCACCAATAAGAAACGATCCTTTGTATTTGTCTACCACCAGGATGCCTCCCGGGTGCGTTTGCATACCGATGGCAAACAGGCGCTCATCCATCCTAACTGGGATCTGTTCAGGGGCAACGGTGATAAGCATTTAAAATCCATCAGCTTGTTTCCTGAATTCTCTCCAGGCGACGATGGACTGCTTCATTCCCTCGTCCACATCAAAGACTACGAGCCGGAGTTTACCTTCTATGGGATACCCTCCTACTTTGCCGGCATCCGTAATGTCATCATCTCCGGGCTGACAAACATCTGGAACCAGACCCGCCTGGAATCCTCCTTCGCATCTCCCGGTATGCTGGTCATTCCGGGGGTGAACTCCGAGGCTGATGCCACGGCGCTAAACACAACAATGGCAGGGTACTTCGGGGCATTGGGCACAAATTCTGGTAAAATTGTTATACAATTCATGTCAGACCCGGCCCCGGGCGCAGCAGTGGGCGAAGTGAAATTCGTCCCTTTCAGCCGCGACAATGAGGCTCATTGGCTCGATCTGCATACCCAGAGCGAACTGGCGCTGATCACCATCCACAACTGGTTCCCCTCCCTAACGCCCTATTCCGACATGAAATCCTCGTTCGAATCCGGGCGTATCCTCAACGAATACGAAGTAGCCATGGCCACCGTCATCAAACCCATCCAGGAAGTATTTCTTCAATCCCTCTCCACCTCCCTGGCCGAATGTGGCCTGCACATCAAAGACTTCGAATTCATCAACAACCCGCCCATCTCCCGAATCAACCCCATGAAATTCGTCTGGGAAGTCCGCCGCGACTCAGGCCTCGAATTCGACAAAAACGACCCCGCCCAAAACGTCCTGGTCCTTCAACTCCAAAACACCTTCTCATCAATAAATCAAAATTCGTAATTCGTCATTCGTCACTCGTCATTCGTAATTCTGTCTTATGTCCGCCCTCATGTCCCCCCTCGAAATCATCACCATCGCATACATCACCGAACTCGACCCGGCCATGATCAAGGATTCCTTTATTCTCACGGCTCAGGTTCAATACATCAAACCGGTGCTTACCGCTCCGCTATATGATGATGTATTGCTCGATCCGGCTGGCGATTTGTACGCCATTCTGGTCGATGATTACATCAAACCATGCCTGGCATACTACGTCAAGGGAAACATGCTCAACCAGCAATTGCTTGAAACCTCTCAATACACCACCGGCTCTGATCCGGCTTTGGCCCAATCCCTGATGGACGTTTCAACGGCCGTGATGATCTCTCCCGAACACCGCCGCGACATCGTCAAGGAGGTATTCGCCATGGCCAAATACAAACTGGATTTGCTCGTGGCTTACCTGATCGAGCAGGAATTTCCATTGTACACACTCCCGACAGCCCGTAGGGTTTCAGGGTTTATAATCACTTAATAATGAACACTTATTATGGCACAGGTACAACGTAGAGTGGTTTTATGCGATATGGACATTGCCACTATCGTCGCTGAAGGTGGTACGGCTTTTACTCCTTCCGTACAAATTCCCAATGGCTGCACCAAGATAACTGTACAATTCAAGTATCACGGCATCGACTATGCTTTTGGTTGTATTATGTATCAAAGCCTCAACGGCATTGACTTCGATGAGTGCCGAACAATCGACGAAATGCCTATCCAAATACTAATGGACATTGATTCTGTTTCTATGACATTAAATGTCAGCGAACTGCTCACTTCCTGGATTCGCTTCCTGGTTGAAACTGGCGATTGCACCACTGGCACACTCGATAAGTTCTTGGTTTTATTCGCCGCTTAATATAACTATTGATATTATGGGTCAATCTAAATATTACCAAGTTAGTTCGTTAAGGTCAGGTGTAACCAATTACAGGGATTATGCCAAGCAACTTCATGCGATTTCCAGACCCACGCTTCCGAGTGTGCTTCGTACATGGGTCGATTTCAATTATAACATGTGCCTGAGCAAAATATCCGGCGGCACGGTAAAAGTCCTGACAGCCTTCGTGGCTACGGGTACCACCACAAATTTAACTCCGGTTGCATTGCAGGTCGGGGGCTACAACATGGTCTTGTCAAAAAACAAGGCCTGTATGTTTACTGCCCGCGTACTTGGTGTTCTGTCAACCACCAACGTGGCATATGCCAAAGAAATCAGGGGAGTGATCAACATAGGCGCCACCAACAATACCACTGTAATGCTGGCACCAACTGTCGATACCACCATCCTTGATATGGGTAATAATTTTACAGCCGTAGCCACAGCCGATATAACCAACGGAGCTCTGACCATCACCGTCACTGGTTCTCCATCCCTCTCCATGCGCTGGTGCGCCAGCGTTGAACTCCTTGAACTATGAAATAATTCGTCATTCGTCATTCGTAATTCGTAATTCGCAAAAATATGCCACTCTCCCGCACAAAAATCACCTGCAACCTCGATATCGCCGATGGCGATGCATATCTCGATTACGTTCAGGTTCCCGATAGTTCCATGAACCTCTCCGCCCAGTTTATCTACTGCGGCCTTGACGCTGATGTTACCGTTACGCTCCAACAAAGCCTCGATGGTTCAAAATTCGACGATGTCACCAGTATGGTCCTCGACAAAGACGACACCTCCGCCACCCTCAATGTGATGAACCTGCTCACAACCTGGGTCCGCTTCAAAATAACCGTAGGAACCGCCAAAACCGGAACCATCACCGACTGCTATTTCTCATTCAACTAAAAAACTCCATCACTCCATTACTCCATCACTTCATTACTTTATTACTTCATTACTTAATTAACACATATCCCATGGGCTCCTCAACCTTCTTCAACAACAGCCAAACCGCCGCCACCGCCGGCGAATCCGATTATCAGCAGCACAGCCTGCTTGCTACGCCGCCCTCAACGCCAGCATCCGGACATATCCGCTCTTTCGTCGATGACGACGGGGTGATGAACCTGCTCGATGCCGATGGCGATACCCTAAAAGTAATTACCGGCACCCAGGCCGATGTCGATGATGCTGTTTCCGATAAGCACGCAACCGGTACCGACCAGGGCCTGGACACCGGAGGCACAAACGCCGTCACGGCTGCCGAGGTCAAATCTGCCGTTGACCTCAAACATTCAAACGCTACGGATCATGCAAATACGCTGGACCACTCAAATTCCCTCGACCATGCAAATACCCTCGACCATTCCAACGCCGCTGACCACACCCAGGGTACCGATACAGGCCTTGATACCGGAGGGGCCAATCCTGTCACCGCTGCTACCATAAAGGGCGTCACTGACCTTGTTGCTGCTGGCGCTGGCGCCAACTCGGTAATCGTTGGCACGGGTGGCGCCGGTCATCTCAATACGGCTGCGGGTACCTGTAATATCGTGGGAGGCAACGATAACACCGCTGCTGGTAACAACAACCTGGTGGTGGGAGAGGATCACGCCACCGTTGCCGGGAATGATAATATTGTTGCCGGAAAAGCCAATGCTGCTTCCACTGCAGGGTCACACTACAATTCAATAGCAGGTGAAAGCAATGCGGTTGAAGGTACGCACAACATGGTGGCAGGTTATTCACATGTGGTCACAGGCAACAAGAATGCAGTGTCAGGGAACGACAACACCTGCATCGGTAGCAACAACCATGTCGAAGGCAGCACGAATGACCTGCAGGCCTCCGATGGACATTGCGAAGGCACGGCAAATTCATCCAATGGGTTCAACCATGTCCATATGGAGGGAAAAAATTGTGCCGCTTACAATCACACTCAGCAAATCAAGGGTGGCGGCATTTTTACCGATGGTGATCCTGGCTGCTGCCAGGTTACCCATATCATTGCCAAAGGTGTCACGCCCACCGATAGCCCTGTCGATCTTCTGGTCGACCTGGCCTATAATATTGTTTTGGCTCAATTTAAAATCTATGCCTTCTTCATCCGGATATTGGCAACCAGCGGTGATTATGCCTCTGCCCAGCATGCTACAATCGCAGGCATGATAAAACGCGGAGAATTGGCCAGCACCACGGCCCTTATCGGAACACCCGTCCTTGTAAATGTGGCCGATAACACAGGCGACAATATTACAATTGAAGCCACTGCCGACACCACCAATGGAGCGCTGAAAGTTACGGCAACGGGTTTGCACGACACACCCATGCATTGGGTTGCCTACATCGAAATGGTTGAAACAACGACCTTCTAATCACATGAACCTTTGGTCAAGAGCGCTAAAATATTCGGTCTTCCAATCCTTCAGGCAATCAGCCTGTCCACCTTCATCATGGGTGTTATTTCAGTCTGGATTCACCTCGAAATTCAAATTGCAGCCATCAACGTGGAGATCATCAACCTGAAAAAGAATGTTGAAGCACATTGCGCCGAAAACCGCAAAGAGCTCGATGCCCTTAAAATTGACATCAAATCCGACACCCGCGAAATTTTAAAGAAAATCGATGAAATCAACCTCTATCTAAGAAAAAATTAATTCGTCATTCGTCATTCGTCATTCGTCACTCGTCATTCGTCACTCGTCACTCGTCACTATGAAAACCCGCATCTTCACCAACTATCGCACCTCCCTGCTGGGCGCCCTGTTTCTTCTGATCAGCCTTGTGCTCGTCTTCAATAAGATCATCGCCTGGGGCGAGTTTATGGCCTTCCTGCCCACCATCTTTGGGCTGCTGTATGTCAAGGACACCATTTTCCAGGTAAAATCAAAAGAATAAACCATGGCCGATATCAATCTGCTGGCTCCGAAAATCTTTAAATGGGAAGGAGGCTTCTCCGACGATCCCCTCGATCAGGGCGGTGCCACCAATATGGGCGTAACCATCTCAACCTGGCGTCAGGTAGGCTACGACAAAGACGGCGATGGCGACATCGATCGCGACGACATTGAACTTCTTACCAGGGCAGATGCAACGGCAGTGCTTAAAAAGTTCTACTGGGATCGATGGCGGGCCGATGAAATGAATAACCAGGCCCTGGCCGATATCCTGGTCGACTGGCTCTGGTGCAGCGGCAAATGGGGCATCACCATTCCCCAACGCCTGCTTGGAGTACCCGACGATGGCATCGTTGGCCCGGTAACCATCTCCAAAGTCAACAGCGCCAATCCCTGGCAGCTCAAACTCAGGATATACAACGCCCGCGTCGCCTTCATCCGCAGTATCATCATCCGCAATCCATCCCAGAAACGATTTGAAAACGGCTGGCTACGGCGACTTAACGACTTCTTATGAGCAAAAAATTCGTCATTCGTCACTCGTCACTCGTCATTCAAAATCCAATATCCTCCGCCATGAAAACAATCCTTTCCCTTCTCCTCCTCCTTCTCTTCACCAGCTGCTCACCCTCATACCGCCTAAACCGTCTTCTGGCCCTGCATCCCGAATTAAAAACGCCAGACACCCTTTTAATCAAAGATTCTGTTATAATTCCACAAGTCCGCTTCGATACCCTGTTCAATTATAAAACCATCCCCGATACTGTAATAATCCAGAAAGATCGCCTTCAAATCAAACTCCGTAAAATCCACGATACACTCTTCATTACGGGCAAATGCAAAGGCGACACCGTTTATATCACGCGAAAGATTCCGGTCGAAAAGATCAAAATCGTCAAACCCGACAGGCTTGATAACTTCATCTCCAGGCTGCCATGGATGGTGATCGGTCTTATCAGCCTGATATTGCTGTTCGTATTCATCCGGTGGGTCCCAAAGCGTTAGAAAGTTGCCTTTATTTGGAAAAACCACTTACACCGGCCTGTTTCGGCCAAAGCATATTGACCATCACAGATCATTTATTTTAAATAAGTTGGGTATTGTGGTAACTGAATCCGGCAAATGCTACATAAATTATCAAAATCCGCACAA
>JBAXVX010000058.1:0-10738 GCA_037128705.1 Bacteroidota bacterium
GCAGTAACCAAAGTCGTTGCGTAAAATGAACTGATGCGATGCAGTAACCAAAGTCGTTGCGTAAAATGAACTGATGCGATGCAGTAACCAAAGTCTGTAATGGGATTGGTACAAACAAAAGAAGCCGCCCCAGACGGGATGGCCTCTTTTGTTCGAACGAATAACTTTAGTTAACAATCACTTTCTGCACAGTCTTGCTTCCATCCTGTTCAACCACGACAAAATAGATTCCTTTTGCCACGTTGCCCAGATCGATGGTTTTCGTGAGATGATTTTTGAAAGAGATCCCATTTTCCTGGAATACCGGCATGTTGATGGCATTCACTACAGAAACGTTCACGGTAAGTTGTTTTCCGCAGAAAACATCAAGGGTGAAAACGCCCTTGGATGGGTTCGGGGAAACTTTGGTGCTGAGGAGGATTTGATTTTCCTGAACGCCTACCGGGTAAAGAACATGAACATAGGCCGTTTTGGTGAGGGTCACAACCTGTCCGCCCCTGTTTACGATCAGGGTTACATCGTATGCTCCTGAATCGGCATAGGTAACCGTTGGGTTGGCCTGGGTGGAGGTATCGGGTGTGGCACCCGGGAATGACCACTGATAGGTTTCGGGGGTATCCATGTAGCCGCCGGTGGTGGTATTGGTAAAGGTAACAGGCTGGTTGATGACGAAGTCTGTACCGGTAACTTCAAAGTTTGGCTGGAGGTCAATCGTTGCTTTCTTCATTCCGTTAAGCACCTCTTTTCCGGTCATGTCTTCAACGAAGGCAATGATTTCGCAATCTTCAGCAGGCCAGGTAGGATCGAGGGAGAAGGGCATGGAAACATTTACCGTATCGCCTGAGGTAAAATCGACAACCGTACCATTGGCATCGGGCAGCATGAGGCGGTTCACATAATTCAGTTTGGTCTGACCCTGCCAGTTATAGGCGATGTGTGACTGGGTAACCACGAACATCATGCGCAGGTTGGTCGAGGTGATGTCTCCTACTTTTACCATTTTGATGTTGGCGGTATAGTCAAGGCCCGTATTGGTGACGTCCATGGTCAAGACCAGGGGAGATGTCTTGGCGATGCGGGTGTTGTATTTTGGCAGGTATTGAGGATACATGCTGGTAGTATGGTTTCCGCCTACCAGTTTAAGTTTCACATCAAAGAAAGCGCCGGGGTTTCCACCGGGGGCCAGGGTGTTGGAACGTGCATTTGATGCAGGTGTATCAAATGGATCGTTGCCCTGCCAGCTGTTGTGATGTTCGATGACGGCAACAAATTTTCCGTTGTTTAAAAGGTCTTCAGCGCCCATGGCAGCGCCAGGACAGTAGGTACAATAGGTACTCGTTGTGATTTCCAGCACGACCATTTCACGCTGTACTTCCTGAGCCCAAAGGGCTGCAGATGTTAACAAACAAACGACAAGAAGGAAAAGTTTTTTCATAGGGTTGGGTTGTTGGTTAATATTTAAATCAGATTCTTTTCGCAAAGCTACAAATAATAATAGTACTATGTCAATCATTAAGTGAAAAAATGTTAGGTAATTTTAAAATAGTCCAAATAGGCCAAAGGGGAATCAGTTCACAAGTTTGGCGAGTGCATAGGCGTATGCCCCAATGGATACCGCTCTGGATGTGCCAAGCCGTGAAATTCCGACTCCCACTTTTTTGTTAGGGTCGAAAAAAACGGTCTGGTTTGTAAAGGGAACGGGTATTTCCACCGACGATGATTTGAGGAAGGCAGCCAGGCTTACTTCGTCTTCGAGGTTATAGGCAACCGACTCCATCCGTTCAAGTTGTTTGCCCGACATGGTATCGAAAGGATAGTTCATCTCCTCTACCAGTTTGGGAAGAAAAAGCGGGTAGGCGCCTGAGAGTCCGCCCCCGATCACGATCAGTCCGTCAATAAGGGTGGTGGCATTGGCCAGGGCGTCGGCTGCATCGAGGGCGAAGGCTTCAAAGGCATGGATCGCAGCTTTTTGATCGCCTTTGGTGCTCCCCATGCCGATCTCGAATATCTCCCTCGGTTCGGGACAGGAGGCCAGGTTCAGCCCGGTGTTGTTGGCATATTCACGTTTGATGCCGCGGATGCTGACGCTCTCTTCGGTATCCCAGTTTTTAAAGGTGCGGTTACGGGTCCGGTTGATCTCGCCGGCTGCACTGTTATCCCCGCAGAGGAGTCCGTCGCGGGTCACGATGCCCCCGCCGAAGCCGGTTCCGAAGGTGCCCCCGAACAGGTTTTTATAGCGTTTCGGGTTTCCGGCCTCTTCCAGCTTTTTATTGATCTCGGGAAGCAGTCCGGCGATGGCTTCGCCGTAGGCAAAAAGGTCGCCGTCGTTGTTGATGAAAACCGGGATGCCGAATTTTTCCTGGAGCATGGGGCCCAGGGCCACCCCACCCGTGAAGAAGGGGAGGTTTTGCAAATCACCGATGATGCCGTTCTCGAAGTCGGCCGGACCCGGGAAGGCGAAGCTGATGGCGACCGGCTTGGCTACCAGTTTGGTCTGAACCTGCGAAAATCCGTCGATGATCCTGAGCAGGATAGCCTCCAGGTTGTCGCCCTGGGAGGATAATACGATGGGTTCCAGGATCTCCTGTTCAGCCTGTACGGCATTAAAAACCAGATTTGTACCACCGGCATCAAGGGTCATAACCACCCGGATATCATTCTTGTAAGTCATAGAACCTCAATAAATGGGAAAAAGCAGATAAACGTGACGCGTGACAAAAAGTGAATGTAAATGATTATTCACAACTTCCTTCATTAATTTCGCAAAAGTAATAGATATTTAAGATACTACAAATTCATTTTGAATGACCAATGACCAATGACCAATTTTTTCCGTCACGCGTCACGCGTCACGTTTTTTCCGTCACGCGTCACGCGTCACCTGTCACGTTTTTTTGTCACGTTTTTCCGTCACGCGTCACGCGTCACCTGTCACGTTCAATGCGCCTCCAGCCAATTCCCCCCGGTATTCATATCCACCAGCACAGGCACATTCAGCCGGATGGCATTCTGCATTCCTTCCATCACCAGGGGTTTGATCAGTTCGATTTCACTCTGATGCACGTCGAAGACGAGTTCGTCATGGACCTGAAGGATCATCCGGGACTTCAGCTGTTGCCGCTCCATCTCGTTGAAGATCCTGATCATGGCGATCTTGATCATGTCGGCGGCGGTTCCCTGGATGGGGGCGTTGATGGCATTGCGTTCGGCAAAACTGCGGATGGTGGCGTTGCCCGAGGTGATGTCGCGCAGGTAACGGCGGCGCTTCATCATGGTCTCCACATAGCCGTTGCGGCGCGCCGATTCGATGGTGCTGTCCATGTAAGCCTTGATATCCGGGTATTTCACGAAATACTGGTAAATGATTTCGGCGGCCTCCTTGCGTGCAATGCTGAGCCGTTCGGCCAGTCCGAAGGCGGAAATTCCATAAATGATCCCGAAATTGACCATCTTGGCGTTTCGGCGCATCTCTTTGGTTACCTCTTCGAGGGATATTCCATACACTTTTGCCGCGGTGGCCGCGTGGATGTCGAGCCCCAGGTTGAAATCACCGATCATCCCGGCATCGCCGCTCAGGTGGGCGATGATGCGCAATTCGATCTGCGAGTAGTCGGCCGAAAGCAGCACATAGTTTTCGTTCCTCGGGATAAAGGCCTTCCGGATCTCGCGTCCCTTCTCGGTGCGGATGGGGATGTTCTGGAGATTCGGGTTGTTGGAACTCAGCCGGCCGGTGGCGGCCACGGCCTGGTTGTAAGAGGTGTGGACCCGCCCGTCGCGCGGATTGATCAGCGTAGGCAGCACATCCACGTAGGTCGATTTCAGCTTGGTGAGCGAGCGGTATTCCAGGATCTTTCGTACGATGGGGTGTTTGTGTTCCAGTTTTACCAGCACATCCTCACTGGTGCTGTTTTGCTTGGTCTTGGTCTGTTTTGGCTTTTCGACAATGCGAAGTTTTTCGTACAGGATATCGCCAAGTTGTTTGGGGGATGAGATGTTGAAGGTCATCCCGGCATCTTCATGGATGGATGTTTCGAGGATGCGGATCTCCTTTTCGAGCTCGGCGGAGAATTCGTTCAGCGCCTGCGGATCGATCCGCACGCCGTCGGCCTCCATCGAAGCCAGCACCGGGATGAGCGGAACCTCGATCTTGTCGAACAGTTCGCGGGTATCGGTGTCGCTGAGCATCGGTTCGAAAACCTGCTTGAGCTGAAGGGTGATGTCGGCATCTTCGGCCGCATACTCCTTGATTCGCTCCAGTTCGACGGTGCGCATGCTGAGCTGGTTCACCCCCTTTTTCCCGATCAGCTCTTCGATGGACACGGGTTTGTAGTTCAGGTAGGTTTCGGCCAGCAGGTCCATGCCGTGGCGCATGTCGGGCTGGATGAGGTAATGGGCCAGCATGGTGTCGAACAGGGGTCCGTTCACCTTCACATCATACCAGCGCAGGATCGAAATATCGAATTTCAGGTTCTGGCCGATCTTCTGGATCTTCGGATCCTCCAGGGAGGCTTTGAACCCGGTGACGATGGCCAGCGCTTCGTTGTAGTTGTCGGGAAGCGGCACATACCAGGCCTCCCGCGGCTGCCATGCAAACGACATCCCCACCAGTTCGGCGGTATTCGGATCCACCCCGGTGGTCTCGGTGTCGAAGCAGAAGGAGGTTTGCTTTTCGAGGGCGGAGATCAGGGTGGCGATCTTCTCCGGAGAATCGGCCAGGAGGTAGGTGTGGGGAGTGCTTGAAATATTTACGATTTTCGATTTACGATTTTCGATTTCGGAATTTGGGGAGTCAGCCATCAGGTTTTGGCTATTGGCCATGGAGACATCGCCATTAGCCATTAGGGATTGGCCATTAGGGATTAGGGAAGATTTTTTTTGGCTGGGTTGAAAATTTTCTTCTGTTCCCGAAAACAAATCCGCCACAGGCGCCTTGTTACCTTGTAACCCTGGCACGTTTTTGTCACGCGTCACGCTGTCACGTGTCACGCTTTCGTCACGCGTCACGCTTTCGTCACGCGTCACGCTCTTTTCACCAGCGAGATAGGTCGTCACCCTCTGAGCAAACGTGCGGAACTCCAGCTCATCAAACAGCTTTTTCAGCCGTTCCTCATCGGGATGTTCCATGATGAGCCTGCTTTCATCAAATTCAATGGGCACATCGAGGATGATGGTGGCGAGTTGCTTTGACATCAGCGCCTGATCCCGGAATTCGATCACCTTATTGCGAAGTTTTTCGTTGCTGATTTTGTCGGAATGGGCGATGAGGTTCTCGACTGAATCAAATTCAGCCAGCAGTTTTTTGGCAGTCACCTCGCCCACGCCGGGAATACCGGGGATGTTGTCGGAGGCATCGCCCCAGAGCCCCAGGAGGTCGATGACCTGTTCGGGCCGGCTGATGCTGAATTTCTCGCATACCTCCTTCACGCCGAGGATCTCGACATCGCTGCCGAACTTCCCCGGTTTATAAATAAAAGTCTGATCGCTCACCAGTTGTCCGAAGTCTTTATCCGAAGTCATCATGTAGGTGACAAATCCGTGCTTCTCGGCCTGCTTGGCCAGGGTGCCGATCACATCGTCGGCCTCGTACCCGTCGACGAACAGCGTGGGGATGTTGAATCCTTCGATCAGTTCATGGATGTACGGCAGCGAATTGATGATGTCTTCGGGCGTCTCCTGTCGGTGGGCCTTGTAGGCTTCAAAGCCGATCTTCCGCACGGTGGGGGCCATGGTGTCGAAGGCCACCCCGATGTGCGTGGGTTTTTCCTTCTTCAGCAGATCAAGCAATGCGTTGGCAAATCCAAAAACGGCGGAGGTGTTCACCCCTTTGGAGCTCATCCTCGGATTCTTGTTAAAGGCGAAATAGGCCCGGTAGATCAGGGCCATGGCATCGAGAAGGAACAGTTTTTTTTGTGGCTGGTTCATGGGAGATTTCAGAAGGCAAATTTAACAACATTATGCGGAAAGCGAATATGAATAACATGAATAAGGCCCATGAATATTTGTATTTCGAATATTTACAGGAATAACGCATGGAAAATCCGGCTGATTCACTTGCAGTTGCAGTTTCCTTAACAAACGGCTGTTTATATCTTCTTGCGGTGAGGCATAAATCTGGAGATTTCATGGTTATTTTTGGTCCGATTTAAACCCGGTCCCGATGCTAAAAAAGAAAACCACTGAGAAGAAGATCTTCGTGTTGGATACTTCCGTTATCCTATACAACCATAACGCGATCCGCAGTTTCGACGACAACGACGTAGCCATCCCGATCACGGTGCTGGAGGAGCTCGACAATTTCAAGAAGGGCAACGACACCATCAATTTCGAAGCGCGTGAATTCATCCGGATCATCGACCGGTTGTCCGACAGGGCCACCCTCACCAAATGGATCTCGCTGGGGATGCCCAAGGGCGGCAAGTTCAAGGTGGTGATGAATGAACAGAGCGAACTCGACGCGGTGAAGGTGTTCGGCGACAACAAGCCCGACCACCGTATTCTGAATGCCGCGCTGGTGATGATGGCCGAAAATCCGGCGAAAAAGGTGATCCTGGTCTCCAAGGATGTCAACCTGCGCCTGAAGGCCAAGTCGCTCAACATCTCCGCCGAGGATTTCGAAACGGGCAAGATCAAGGATGTGGAGGGGTTGTACTCCGGGAAAACGATGATCGAGGGTCTTGACAAAGCCATCATCGATGTCATTTACGAAGCGGGATGGTGCCTGCCCGAGGATGTCGGCATCAAGAATCCCATCCCGAACCATTATTTCATCCTGAAAAACGGGAAAAGTTCGGTCCTGGCATTTTATAATCCGATTTCAGAGCGCATCGAGAAGATCGAAAAGAAGGGGTGCTACAAGGTCAACCCCCGCAATGCCGAGCAGGTGTTTGCCCTTCATGCCATCCTCAATCCCAACGTGAAACTGGTCACCATGCAGGGCATTGCCGGTACCGGGAAAACGCTGCTGGCGCTGGCGGGGGCGCTCGAGCAGAAGCGGAATTTCAAGCAGATCTACCTGGCCAGGCCCATCGTGCCGCTGAGCAACAAGGACCTGGGCTTTCTGCCGGGCGACATCAAGTCGAAGCTGGATCCCTACATGCAGCCCCTGTGGGACAACCTGAAATTCATCCAGAGCCAGTTCAGTGAAAAGGACAAGGAGTATAAGGTGCTGACCGAGGCGGTTGAAAACGAGAAGCTGGTGATCACGCCGCTGGCTTACATCCGCGGACGCAGCATTTCGAATGTGTGCTTCATCGTGGATGAGGCGCAGAACCTCACGCCCCACGAGGTGAAAACCATCATCACCCGCGCCGGGGAGAATACCAAGATCATCTTCACCGGTGATATTTACCAGATCGACACACCCTACCTCGATGCCCAGTCGAACGGCCTCTCCACCCTGATCGACAAAGTGCGGAAGCACGACATTTACGCGCATATACGGCTCGAGAAGGGAGAGCGGTCGGAGCTGGCGAACCTGGCGAATGAACTCCTATAATCGTGACGCGTGACGAAAAAAAGCGTGACACGTGACGCGTGACGGGTGACAAAAATCGTGACGGGTGACGCGTGACGCGTGACAAAAACCGTGACACGTGAGGTGTGACGCGTGACGAAAAAAATCGTGACGGGTGACGCGTGACATAATTCATATTAAATTTCGTTAGAAACGAAGAATTATGATTATATTTGTTTGTTGATAACGAACAATAATTATTTTATATGTATGGATAAAGGGCGGTTAAAGGAGATCATGTTCGACCAGAAGGAGGTGTTTAACAGCAAACTCCATCTGATTCAACGTGATATTGAACTGGAAAACCACATAGCATCCGGCCTGGTGGTCATTATTTCAGGAATTCGCCGGTGCGGCAAATCATCCCTGTTGTTCCTCATTAAAGAGAAAATGAATCTGAAGGAATCGGAATACTGTTATTTCAATTTCGATGACGAACGGATAACGGCCGAAGTTTCGATACTTGAGCAAATGTTTAACCTTCATTTGGAGGTTTATGGAACAGAACCTGTTTTGTTTCTCGATGAGATTCAGAATATTGATCACTGGGAAAAGTTTGTAAACCGGATGTATGAGCAGGGGATCAAGATTTTTGTTACGGGTTCAAATGCAAAGCTTCTCAGCTCCGAAATCTCAACAAGTCTCACAGGGCGCAACAAACGCATTGAACTGTACCCTTTTTCTTTTGCCGAATATGTGCGCTTTATCGGGAATGAGTATAACCCTGACCGGTTGACGCCAAAATCGAAATCGATGCTTCAGAAGGACTTTAATGCCTATTTTGAAACCGGAGGTTTTCCGCTTATTGTAAAGGAAAAGGACCCCGAACTGATCAACGCCTGGTTTCAGGATATTTTATACCGCGACATCATTTCCAGGTACCGGTTGACTCAGGTGAATGAAATCAAACAAATCGGCCTGTACTTTGCCTCAAATATCGGGAAATTGTTTTCCTATTCAACTTTGCAGGAGATTTCAGGGGTAAAAAGCCTGAGTTCAATCAAGGATTATTTGTACTACTACGAACAATCATACCTCTTTTTTTATCTGAAAAAGTTTGATTATTCGGTCAAAAAACAAGTTATGAACCCCAAAAAGGTGTATGTCATCGACCCGGCATTTGCCCACCGGCTGGGTTTTAACTTCTCAGAAAACAGGGGTCGTATCCTCGAGAATATCATTTATCTGGAGTTGCGCAGGCGCGGAGATGAGGTTTATTATCACTCAGGAAAGCGGGAGTGTGATTTTGTTATCAAAACCGGCCTTCATATTACAGGGGCCCTGCAGGTTTGCCATACCTTTGATTCGCGCGAAACCAGGGATCGGGAGATCGGCGGATTGCTGGAGGCCATGCAGCGGTATAAATTAAAGGAGGGGATGATCATTACCCATGATCTGGAAGAAGTTTTAGCTTTGAACGATTGCAAAGTGGAGATCATACCTGCGTGGAAGTGGATGGCTAAAGTCGTGACGCGTGACGCGTGACGCGTGACAAAAAGCCGTGACACGTTACGCGTCGCGGCTTTTACCGTTCCTCATAAACCACCGTCAGCAAGGTTTGCCCGACGACTTTGAGGGTGTTTTTATCGATCTTGTCGAAGGTGTCGCCGGTGGTGTGCCAGTAGGGATAGAATCCGGTTTCGGAGTTTTTGTCGAGATGGATGATGTCGATGGTCGGGATGTTGGCGATGCGGTTGAGGGGAACATGGTCGTCGGTGATATAACCGGCCTGTTCTTCAGGGAACCAGGAGACATACCCGATGCGGGCGGCGGTTGACCATACCGATTTCACGATGTCGCCGGCATACTGCATCGAGTACCCCTCCATCAGGAAGGTGGCATTGCGGGCGCCAACCATGTCGAGCAGGATGCCATACCGGGCGGCATATCCCGATTTATGCGGGTTTTTGGCCCAGTACTGCGCCCCAAGTCCCCACTGATCTTCGGAATCGTCAACGGTGAGATCCTGCGGAGGACCATAATCTTCCACATCAAAAAAGATGATATCGACACCCACGGCGGGGTTGCTCAGGCTGAACTGGCGGGCCATCTCCATGAGGACGCCCACACCGCTGGCCCCGTCGTTGGCGGCATCCACCGGTTTGCTGCGGTTTTTCTTATCGGGATCATGATCGGCAAAGGGGCGCGAATCCCAGTGCGCGCAAAGAAGGATCCGGTTGCTGGTTTCGGGTTTCCAGCTTGCAATGATGTTCTGGAAATGGAGCGGTGTGCCGTTAAAGGCGGGGAGGGTCCCCTTCTGCACCATCACCACCGGGGTGTAGCTTTTCATCTTGCTGATGAGATAGGCTGCACACTTGTCATGGGCCGGGGTGTTGGGAACCCGCGGACCAAATGCCAGCTGGATCCTCACCGATTCGTAGGCCGAATCGCTGTTAAAGTCGGGGATTTTCACCGTTGATTTTGGTCTGGCTGGTTCGGTCTGCACCGCATTGCTGCCGGGTTGCTGGTTGCAGCTCACCCATACGAAGGAGAGGAGGAGAAGCGAAAGGATATATTTCATGGGTTAAATTAATTTTAGGTTACTCAACCAGGTGGCTGGTATTTCCAAACTTCCCGGAGAAGACGATCTCCCGGAGCTCTTTTCGTTTGCGTTCGAGCAGTTCCCGTTGTTTCAGTTTTTCGGAAAGGAGTTCAGGTTCACCCATATAACCGACGGCGATGACGGTGAGTGGCTGGAATGTGTCAGGGATCTCAAAGAGTTCGCGTGCGCGCTCCGGAGAGAAGCCTCCCATCTGGTGTGTATGCAATCCCTGGTTGACTGCTTCGAGGGTGAGATGCGCCACCGACTGTCCCACATCGTACTGAAAATAGGGGCTGATGTTGCCATCCCAGGGGGATATTTTACTGCCGACCGACAGGATCAGCACCGGAACGGGTTGATTCCATTCCTGGTTTCCTTCAAAAAGCGTGGAGAAGATCTTCTGCCAGGTTTCATCGGGATGCAGCCCGATGATGTAGCGCCATGGCTGTTCATTCCCCCCTGAAGGCGACCATCGTGCCGCTTCAAACAAACTGATGATCTTCTCCCTTTCGACCGGCTTTGACAGAAATGCCCGCGGGCTCCATCTCCCTTTAGCCAGATCGTTGATCGGAACCGAAGTTTTTGCCAATTTATTCATAGAAGAACCTTTTACTAATTACCAATTTTCCGTCACGCGTCACGCGTCACGTGTCACGTTTTTCTTTCGTCACGCGTCACGCGTC
>JBAXVX010000059.1:0-10596 GCA_037128705.1 Bacteroidota bacterium
CTACCCTGCTCTTATTGAAGCATGGGTACAAATGGATTCAATATGTCAGTTTTGAACATGAAATTGAAAACAGGAAATCAGAATATTACCGGGTTTTGAGAGGTTGTCAGGCCCAGCGTCCAAATGAAAATGTAACAGACTGGGTGATTTTCTTTTTTGAAGCATTAAGGAACATTCAGAAACATTTAATGCAAAAACTGGAAGTAAGAGGTATTGAAAATCAGCTTTCACCCCGGGAAAAGGCGATAATGACCTTCATTGGGAATTACCCCGGGTGTAAATCCGGTGATATTGCCAGAAAACTTGGAATTCCTGCACCAACTGTAAAAAGGATTCTCCCTGATTTGATTGCGAAAAAACTGATCGAAAAACATAGTACCGGGCCGGGAACAAATTATTCCACTGAATAAAAACAAAAACTCCCCACCGGTTTAAGTGAGGAGTTTTTTTTGTGTAGCGGGATCGAGAGTTGAACTCGAGACCTCCGGGTTATGAATCCGACGCTCTAACCATCTGAGCTACCCCGCCTGAATTTGAGGGTGCAAAGATAGAATTATTTTCCCTCTCCCAAAACCAAATTTATCCTTTTGAATTAAAAAATTCCTGATAGATCGCGATCATCCGCTCCACATTTTCATTCCAGTTGTACATTTTATTTACCCGCTCCCGGCCTTTTCTGCCCATTTCTGTTCGCAATTCTTTACTGAAAAGAAGCGTTTCAAACGATTCCATGCTTTTTTCAATATCTTTTGGCGGGACCAGCAACCCGGTCACGCCATCCTCAACCACCTCCTTGAGCCCCCCGATGTTCGTCACAACGACCGGTAACTCACAGGCCGATGCCTCGATCACAGCAACTCCGAAACTTTCACTGTCACTGATGGATAATGCAGCATAGATATCAAAATTATTCAGATAGGAGGGAACCTCCTCATGAGCAACCATTCCAAGGAAAACAACCTGGTTTTCAATCCCCAGGGCACGGGTCTGTTCCTTAAGTTGTCCTTCCAGGCTCCCGCCCCCCACGATATGCAGGAACATGGTCAGTTCCGGATATTTCAGACACAATTTGGCGAAAATACCAATCAGGTATTCAATGCCATATTTAACTTCCATGGATTTAATGGTCCCGATGACGATGGAATCAGATGAATGAGATTGTCTTACCTGGAATGGCTTAAAAAGGTTCAGGTCAACTCCGAAAGGAGTTATCTCGATTTCTTTACCGGTGTACTTCTTAGTCTCCTGAGCCATCACATGGCTGGTTGAAAGGATCCGGTCGGCCTTTTTAAGGTTGTATCTGATCAGAAACCTGGCCAGGGATGAACTGTTGGGAAAATCAAAAATATCGCTTCCCCATACCGAGAGGAGATAGGGGTGGAATCCGCTCAGGCTTCCCAGTAAACCGTAACTGGAGGCATAGTGTGCATGAACTATGTCAGGCGCGAAGTTTTGAATACATCTTTTAAGGGAGGGAAGCACAGTGAGATACCTGAGCTTTTGCAATAATCCCACCGAGGAAAGATCCCTGCTCAAACCGGGATGGAATAGCTGAATGCCCTGAAGTTCAGGACGGGCGCTGTTCAAATTGTTCAGGCTGAAAACGCCAACTTCAATGCCCCTGCTTTTCAGGGCTGTCGTCCACTTTTGCGTGTGGATGGAATTGATATCGGCCAACAACAGGATCCTCAAGGACTATTTTTTTATTAAGGTATGGATAAAGGTTTTGAAATATAGAGAAAATGACCCGGGCTCATTGAACAGGATGTACAGCAACTGGATGGGACGGATTAAAATGTACTCCCAGCCTGCGTTGTACTTATAGAAATATTTCTTGAAGGATTTTTCGATGATGCGTGCACGATCGGTTTCATTCCACACCATCCTGGTGACTCCCTGGCCGATGTGGATGAGCCTGGTGTCGGTATAAAAGACAGGGATACCCTTTTTGTAGGCAGTATAGAAAAAATCAAGGTCCTCAACATACATGAAATACTCTTCGGGCCACCCGCCCATTTTCCGAAAGGCATCCGTTTCAATCAGGATACTGGCTCCAAGGTTCCAGTAGGCCGCTTTGGACGATCCGATAACAAACCTGGCCATGTTTCCGATCCTTGGAATCAGGTGCCTGTTTTTCTGAAGATGACCGTCGGGATCTGTTAAACTTGTTACATGGATCGATGGAATCGGGTTTTTCAGGATCTTGTGATAGTCATCGGCCAGCCGGTGATTGACAATGATATCCGGGTTGAGAAAGTGAAGAAATTTTCCTTTTGCCTCCCTGGCTGCAAGATTATTTGCTTTGGCAAACCCCAGATTGTCCGACCCCCTGATGATCTTTAAGTTTTCATGATCCCTGGCAGGATCCTCAAGATGGTTCAGCGACCCATCACCGGATGCATTATCGTACACGATGATTTCAAACCGGGCGTTCAGTTCCCGGTACAAGCTTTCGATGCAGTTTTTCAGCAATATCCCCGAATTGTAGTTTACGATGATAACACTGATATCGATGCCGGTTTTCCGCTGTTCGTCAGTCATTTTTTTTTATTTGGAAACAGATTGAACATGACTGGCTTTTTTAACCGAGGAGAGGATCCACCAGATAACGCCGATGGAATAACAACTCAGCAGGGAAGATAACAGGATGAAACTGCTGGTGTAATTTTTTAAAACAAAGCCGCCCAGCGAAACGGCAATGATCATGAATGCTGCGCCAATCATGGAAACGAAAAACATTTGCCTTGCTTTCCCTATGATGAGCGGAGTCTGTGAAATGGAGTACCTGATGAAGTCGAAGAAGAACCAGGGGGCCAGGATGCGGGCAATTTCGCCGGACTCGCGCCATGCCGAACCAAAAATGAAACCGATCAGCCAGGGACCTGCGGTCAGCATCACGACCAGTACCGGGAAAGCCACCATCACCGACATTTTGATCGTTTTCCCGAGTAACCCGGTAATGTTCCCTTCAGCGGCGAACCTTTCCGAGGCCTCCTTGTAATAAACCTGGCAAAGGGAGGTCCCGATCAGCCACATGGGTGCCTGGAGCAGGCGCTGGGAAAGGGAATACCATCCGAGAACTTCAGATGAAAAAAATGCCTGCAAAAGAAAAACAATGCCGTACAACTGAACCAGTTCGATGAGCATCTGAGGCGTGTTTGCCAAAGGAAGATCTTTGTACTGTAAAGCCAACGCTTTATGGCCCGACCGGTCGTAATGACCGAAATGACCATGATATCGCCTGATAATGACCAATACGAAAAGAAGATTGAACATCAGGAGTCCTGAAAAATTGCCGGCCAGCAAACCCCAAACCCCGATCCCCATGAACCCAAGGCCCAGGGTCACCAGGTTATTTCCGGCTGAGGTGAGTACTTTTGCCAGGGCCAGGGTTTTGTATTCCTTTTGCCGGTTGAACCAATTCTGGAAGACATTCCCGGCAGCAACCAGCAACACCATCACCGGGATGACATACAGCCAGGATTTATAGGCCGGATCAATCATGCCGGGTTTATGAAACCAGGCGTTGAAAATAAACACCCCTGCGGCGATCCCGAGGCACAGGAGGAACGCGATCCCAAGCGAAATGAATACGAGGTTGACCGCGTGTTTTTCCTCCCTGGGCAGCACAATGGCCATTTCGTACCGGAGGGTGGCAATCAGTCCAAAACCCCCTACAACGGAGATGATAAAGGTGAAAATCCCAAAATCGGCAGGAGTATAGAGCCGGGTTATGACCGGAGAGATCAGGAAAGAGATGGCTTGTGCAATCGCAGTGCCTGCAACCAGTTTGAAGGAGTTTTTAATGAAATCGGATCTTTCCCGCAGAATTTTTATCATAGTTTTTTTTGCCCGTTAACAGCCGGGATTATGCGATCCAAATCGTTTTGATGTTGACGAATTCTTTGATGCCATAGGAAGCCAGTTCACGCCCGTACCCCGATTTTTTTATTCCTCCAAAGGGTAACCGGGGATCTGATTTGGTCATTCCATTGACAAACATGGCCCCTGTGGTCACCTTCCTGGCTATCTCTTCCCCGCGTTTCAGGTCACGGGTCCATACGCACCCACCAAGTCCGAAATCGGAATCGTTGGCGACCTGAATGGCCTCCTGCCGGTTTTTCACGGTTATGATCGATACCACCGGGCCAAAGGTTTCCTGCGAATAGACAGCCATGCCTTTGCTTACCCGGGCTAGGATGGTAGGCATAAAATAGCAACCAGGGCGTGATGGCCGGCACCCTCCTGTAACAAGCCTGGCACCGGCTTCAATGGATTGCTTTACCTGCCGCTCAATTTCATCCACGAGGTCCGGTCGTGCCAGGGGACCCACCTGTGTCTCAGGATCCAAAGGGTCGCCCATGTGTAAGGCCTCAAATGCAATTTTCAAGGCCGATTCAAACCTTTCAGCAATAGCTTCTGTCACAATGAACCGTTTGGCGGCAATGCAGCTTTGTCCCTGGTTGAGCATTCGGGCCGTCACTGCTGTTTTAACAGCAGCTTCGAGATCTGCATCATCCAGTACAATGAATGGATCGGTTCCGCCCAGCTCGAGGACTGTTTTCTTCAGGTTTTTACCGGCAACGGAGGCCACTGAACTACCGGCCGCTTCACTCCCTGTAAGCGTGATGGCCGAGATCAGCGGGTTTTCAATGACAGCCTGAACATCCGGTGATGGGATCATCAGGGTCCTGAAAAGGTTGTCAGGAAATCCGGCCTCAGCGAATATCTCTTCAAGGACCAGTGCACATCCGGGTACATTGGATGCATGTTTCAGCACCGCGGCATTCCCGGCCATGAGGGCGGGCGCGGCAAAGCGAAAAACCTGCCAGAATGGGAAATTCCAGGGCATCACTGCCAGTATGACTCCCATGGGCTGGAATGTGACGAAACTGCGGCTGGCGTCCGTGGCAATCTCTTCGTCCTTCAGTATTTCATATGCGTGATCGGCATAGTAATCGCAAACCCAGGCACATTTTTCAACCTCGGCCATCGATTCCTTTAAGAGTTTACCCATCTCACTGGTCATCAGGAGCGCAAAGTGCTCTTTCCTGGTACGCAATACCAGCGCAGCTTTTTTCATGACCACCGACCGGTTTTCAAAGGGGATGTCTTTCCATTTTTCCCAGGAAGTATGCACGTCTGCGATGATTTGTTCAACCTCCTGCCGGGTGTGCTCCCGGTATTCCCTGATTGGTTTTCCTGTCGTGGGATTAAAGCTTTTCATAATAAATCCTTTTAAAATGCTTCCGTACCAATGCACGGAAAAACTTCGAAATTCGATATTCGCTGTTCAATATTCGATATTCAATTTCTCCTTCAGGTAATATCCCGTATAGGAATCATTCACCTTGATGAGCCCTTCAGGCGTTCCCTCAAATACGACCTGTCCGCCCTCCTCACCTCCCTCTTTTCCAAGGTCAATCACCCAGTCAGCACTCTTGATCACCTCCAGGTTATGTTCGATCACCAGGATGCTGTGCCCGTTGGCGATCAGCGACTCAAATGCGATCAGTAATTTGTGGATATCATGCACGTGCAGTCCTGTGGTAGGTTCATCGAAAATGAACAAAGTCGGTTTGTCACTGATCCCTTTTGACAGGAAAAAAGCCAGTTTGATGCGTTGTGCCTCGCCTCCCGACAGGGTGCTGGAGGATTGCCCAAGGCGCAGGTATCCTAAACCGACATCCTGCAAAGGTTTAAGCTTAGCCAGAATGTGTTTTTCATGGGCCGTTGGTTTGGAGGTGTACTCAAAGAAATCCATGGACTCATCAACCGTCATGTTCAGAATGTCGACCACCGATTTTTCACGGTATTTTACATCAAGGACCTCCTCTTTGAAGCGCTTTCCCTTGCAACTTTCACAGGGAAGGTACAGATCGGCCATAAACTGCATTTCAATTTTCACAACACCTTCGCCTTCACATTCGTCGCACCGTCCACCGGCGATGTTAAAGGAAAAAAATCCGGGTTTGTAATTACGAACCCTGGCAAGTTGTTGATCAGCAAACAGATCGCGGATTTCATCAAAGGCTTTGATGTAGGTGGCCGGATTTGATCTTGAAGAACGGCCGATGGGATTCTGGTCAACCATCTCTACCGATCCAATCCTGGAATAATCGCCATCCAGCCGGTCGAATTTGCCGGTTTTTTCTCCATAACCGCCATGGATTTTCTTGAGTGCAGGGAAGAGGATCCGCTTTATGAGGGATGTCTTTCCGGATCCGCTCACGCCGGTAATCACCGTGAAGATGTGCAGTGGGATCTTAACATCTACATTTTTCAGGTTGTTCTCCCGTGCCCCTTTGATTTCGATAAACTCCAGCCATTTCCTTCGTTTCGAAGGCAGTTCGATGTTACGGATATGGTTCAGGTATTGACCTGTCAGGCTTTTGGTATCGGCGTTCAGGGTGCGGAAATCACCCTGGAAAACAATCTCGCCTCCATTGTGGCCTGCAAGCGGGCCGATATCTATGATCTGGTCGGCCGCCCTGATGATCTCCTCATCATGCTCAACAACGATGACCGTGTTCCCGAGATCACGTAATCGGACCAATACCCGGATCAGTCGCTGTGTGTCGCGCGGATGAAGCCCGATGCTCGGCTCGTCCAGGATATACATGGACCCCACAAGGTTGCTTCCGAGTGCCGTGGAAAGATTGATCCGCTGCGACTCTCCGCCCGAAAGGGAGGCTGAGAGACGATTCAGCGTGAGATACCCGAGACCCACATCATTGAGTACCTCGAGGCGGTTGTTTATTTCTGTCAGCAATCGGCGTGAAACGGTCGTTTCATATTCGCTGAGATCAAGGTTCCTGCAAAAATGAGTCAGTTCGGTAACTGGCATCAATACAAGGTCGCTGATCGACTTCCCATGGATCTTTACATAGGAGGTATCCTTCCTGAGCCTCGTCCCTTTACAATCAGGACAATTCGTTTTACCACGGTAACGCGAGATCATCACCCGGTATTGGACTTTGTAATTCTGTGTCTCAATGTATTTGAAAAACTCATTCAGTCCATGAAAATGCTGGTTTCCTGTCCAAAGCAATTCCATTTGGGCAGGGGTGAGGTCGTAAATGGGTTTATGAATGGGGAAATCGAACTTGTATGCCACCATCAACAGGTCATTTTTCCACTCACTCATTTTCTCGCCCCGCCAGCATGCAATGGCATCTTCATAAACCGAGAGCCGCTTGTTCGGGATCACCAGATCTTCATCAATACCGATTACACTTCCGAATCCTTCACATGTTTTACAGGCACCGTAAGGGTTGTTGAAACTGAAAAGATTTTCCGAAGGTTCTTCAAACAGCATCCCATCCGCTTCAAAACGATTGGAGTAAAAAATTCTGTTTTTCTCCGGGTCAGCCGTTTCAACCATGCAGTATCCGTGACTTTCGAAATATGCGGTTTGAACAGAATCAGCGATCCGTCCGGGTAAATCTTCGTCTTCATGGTTTATTTCAAAACGGTCTACGAGGATATACAACTCCTTGAATTTCTTTTTATTCAACCCCGATATTTCATCCAGTCTCAGGATCTCCCCATCCAGCATAATCCTGGTAAAGCCCTGCTGCATCAGCACATTGCATTTAACCTCCAGGTTCCCGTTCCTGGCGGTCAGGTCGAGAGGGGCAAAAATGCTGACCCTGACCTGGTTATCCAGGGCCATGATTTTATCAACGACCTCAGTTACGGTATCGCGTCGCACAAGGTCGCCCGAAACAGGAGAATAGGTCTTGCCAATCCTGGCAAAAAGCAACTTCAGGTATTCGTAAATCTCTGTGGAAGTCCCTACTGTCGACCTTGGATTCGATGTATTCACCTTTTGCTCGATGGCTACGGCCGGTGAAATGCCCTTAATGTAATCCACATCGGGTTTGCTCATCCGGCCAAGGAACTGCCTTGCATAGGCGCTCAGGCTCTCCACATAACGACGCTGGCCATCTGCATACAAGGTGTCGAAAGCCAGGGAAGACTTTCCTGACCCGGATAGTCCGGTAATCACCACGAATTTGTTTCGGGGAATTGCCAGGCTGATATTTTTCAGATTGTTGACCCGTGCACCTTTGATGATGATATAGTCCCTTGGGTCGAGTGCATCCACATTCATTATTTCCTACGCTCGGAAGTTGATTTTGGCAAAATTATAAAGAAAACTTGCTTTTTGGATTTTTTTATTTATTTTTGCCGTAACCAAACGGGATAATTTCCGTAATAAGTACAAACCAGCGCAGCCAATGTCAGCCTGCGCATAATATAGGAGGGACACTATCGACTAGACTTCTACTCTTTTTTACTTCAAAAAGGAGGCCCCATGCAAGCCAATGTCATTAGTGATCAGGATTTAATCGGTAAATATCTTACCGGAGATGAATCCGCCCTCGAAACAATCATTCGCCGTCACAAAAACCGCGTATTTGCTTATATCCTTATGGTTGTTAAGGATAAAGAACTCGCCGAAGATCTGTTTCAGGATACCTTTATTAAGGTAATCAATACCTTTCGCTCGGGACAATACAAGGAGGAGGGGAAATTTATACAATGGGTCATGCGGATCGCCCATAACCTGATCATCGATTATTTCCGCAAATCAAAAAGGATTCCTATCATCGAAAACAATGATGATTATGATATCTTTGATAAAGTCAGGATCCCGGTCGAATCGGTCGAGGAACAGCTGATTATGGAGCAGATTCATCAGGACGTAAAGAAACTGATTGAATATCTCCCCGTTGAACAAAAAGAGGTGCTGGTGATGCGCCATTATGGGGACATGAGTTTTAAAGACATTGCTGAATCTACCAACGTCAGCATTAACACGGCTTTAGGAAGAATGCGCTACGCACTGATCAACCTTCGCAAACTGGTTAAGGAAAAGGATGTAATCCTTTCGATTTAAGCTGCGATAATTATTTTTCAACCGGTAAAATATTGGGAAATATATCCCGTTTCTTAGGTATGAATAATATTTCAAATCAAAATTCGGCCTATGAAGCGAACTGCTACATTCTATTCTATGAATTCATACCCATCAAAGGGCAATGAATCCTCCTCAGAAAATCGGAGGAGAAGAAAGGTAGTTTCTCCCAGCGAATCGGTGATCCGGAACCTGCTCAATTACTCGAAAGCACTCACTGTACTGTCAACTGCTGAAACCGGATACATTAACCTGGTGATGAACTAAAATGAAAAACCCCGCTTTTGACGGGGTTTTTTAATGCAATTATCTTTAATATCAGATACGCTCTTCCTTGATGCGGGCTTTCTTCCCTTGTAAGCCACGGAGGTAAAAAATGCGGGCCCTGCGAACAACGCCATGCTTGTTAACCTCGATTTTATCAATAAAAGGGGAGGTGCATGGAAAAATACGCTCAACCCCGATGTTCCCTGATATTTTTCTTACTGTAAAGGTTTCGTTCAAACCCATTCCTGACCGTTGTAAAACCACGCCCTGGAAAGTCTGGATACGCTCTTTATTTCCTTCTTTGATCTTATAGTGCACCGTGATGGTATCTCCTGCTTTGAAAGAAGGTAATACATTCTTCTGAATGACTGTCTCCTCGACATATTTCATTATTTCCGCTTTGTTCATGGCTTTCGTGTAATTAGATCCGTTTCTCACTAAAAAGTTTGCAAATATATTGATTTTTTTTGAATTAAAAAGCAGAACCGTCAAAAAAGTTCGAAGGTTGTTTTTCCTTTCGCTGGCCCCCGATGAAAAGGTTGAACAGTTTCGCGTGCCGACATTTTCAGAACAGGTTTTCCCCCTTGTCAAGAAGTCCCGGCCTGCGCTGACTTGTTCGTTCAATGGATTGCTCGTGACGCCATTTCGCAATCTCCTTGTCATTCCCCGATAACAACACATCCGGGACCTGCCATCCCCTGAATTCAGCCGGGCGGGTATAAACCGGAGGCGACAGGAGGTTGTCCTGGAATGAGTCAGACAGAGCCGAGGTCTCGTCGTTCAGAACACCGGGAATGAGCCTTACAATGGCATCGGTGAGTACCATGGCGGCCAGCTCACCTCCTGAAAGAACGTAATCGCCGATGGATATTTCACGGGTGATGAAATGTTCCCGGATGCGTTCATCAATGCCTTTGTAATGTCCGCAAAGGATAAGCAGTTTTTGTTGAATGGATAACTGGTTCGAGACGCTCTGATTCAGCAATTCCCCGTCAGGACTAAGGTAGATGATCTCATCGTAGGAAGTTTTTGATTTCAGCTCTTCGATGCACCGGACTACCGGTTCAACCATCATCACCATCCCTGCGCCGCCGCCGTATGCATAATCATCAACCGTTTTATGTTTATTGAACGACCAGTCGCGAAGATGATGAAGCCGTATGATCACATGACCCTTCGACTGGGCCCGCTTCAGAATTGAATGACTGAAAGCGCCCTCGAACATCTCCGGAAACAACGTAATAATATCAATCTTCATCACTTCATTACTTCATTACTTCATCACTTCATTACTTCATTACTTTATCACCCTGTCACCCTGTCACCCTGTCACCTTGTCACCTTGTCACCTTGTCACCTTGTTACTAAATTTCGATCTCCAACCCGTCATACGCAAGCTGAATAAA